>CABMCA010000047.1 GCA_902384525.1 uncultured archaeon | reverse complement strand
TAGCAGTCGGATCGGGTGTCACGGTAGGCGCTGGAGTAGCAGTCGGATCGGGTGTCACGGTAGGCGCTGGAGTAGCAGTCGGATCGGGTGTCAGGCTGGGTGTGGGTGTAGACGTCGAATTGAGTGCTGGAGTAGCAGTCTGATTGGGTGTCAGGGTGGGTGCAGAGGTCGAATTGGGGGCAGGAGTCGACGGGGATGGATAGGAAGTTGGGGCAGGAGTCGAAGAGGTGGGTATAGATATTGATGAAGCAGGCGCCGAAGGCCAGATAATATTATACCACGGCATTCCTGTTGACCCTGAAGATGATGAGTTTGGAGTATGAGTCAGTGTTGGTAATAAAGCAGTCTCAAGAACGTTTATTTTCACAGATTGGGCTACAGTATCAGTGTCCTTTGATTGAAATATCAATGCGCCTTCAAGAATTACGGGTTTTGATGGTGCTTTCAGCAGCAGATAGCCATTTGTCTCTCCGGGTGATATATCTCCCAAATCCAGACTGTCGGATACGATTTTAAAGTTGGACTTTGCCTCCAAAAGACTTAATCCCACTAATTTAATTGCAGCATTGTGAATTACTTTTGTGGAAGGATTGTTCGTCATGAATGAAATTGTATAGTTATCATCCGTTCTGATATTTGCAGAGTAAGATACTCCAAGATACACAGAGCCATTTTTTGCATAGGTTCCAGATTCGATTATTTTAGATGCGTTGTTATCATTTGGAAGTTTTTGAGGGGCTATGGCCTGGGCAAAGAAATAGAACACTCCGCCAGCCAGGAATAGTATCCCGATCAAGAAAAATGTTTTCGCAAACTGGATTTTCAGGCTTTTTTCTTCCCGAAAAGTCTCTTTTATCCTGAAGCCAAGGTACAGTATTACTGCTGATAGTGCTATTATTGCGAATGTAACCGCAATTCCGATTCCAAGTATTTCAATATTCATTATTCTAGTTCCTCCCTTTTTGGTTTTTCCCAACGCATAGCCACGTTTAGTATTTCTTCGATTAATGCCATAAGACCTACACTATCTATAAAGACGTTATAGAACAGATATAGGGGACTTGCAATTATTTCTCTTAGTTTTGGCATGGGGTCTATGAGTACGGCATATATTGAAATCCCAATAGTTAAAGCCCAGTATGTCAGCATCCCCGAAGCCAGCAAATTCAGGTCATGCCCGGAAAAGCTTATCATATAACTAAAAGAATCAATAAGTAGTATGAATAGCAAGAACATGTTTATCAGGTACGAGCTTACCCCCAGCCACATGTAAGGTACTCCGAAAATCCCGGCTGCACCGTATCTGGGATTAAGGTACATTCCCTGGTACTTAGATAGAACCTGAGTCATACCTCGATACCACCTTCTTCTTTGTTTCAGGAAATCCTCCACAGTCTCAGGCGCCTGTGTGAAAGCTATTGCGCGGGATTCATACTCCACATGATAACCTGCTTTCAAGATTTTCATAGTGATATCAAAATCCTCTGCAAATGTATCCGATGGGAAATAACCCACTTCACGAAGGACACTGGTTTTTAGTGCTGCTATTGCACCAGGAACTATCATAACACAATGCAGCATAGACTGAGACTTTCGTCCAAGGTTTATTGAAGTAGTGTACTCAAGTGATTGCAGGGTCTTCAATAATCCAGTGGGTTTATCTATCTTTACATTTCCCGCTACTGCACCGAGGCGAGGATTACTGGAAAAACGTCTACATATCCATGTAAGGGCATCAGGATGCAGCTTTGAATCAGCATCAACCGTAATTATTATCTCCCCTGAAGAGTTCTGGATACCTGTGTTAATGGCGCCGGGCTTTCCTGTATTTTTCTGGCGTATTACTTTTACACCTTTTTCCGAGTATTTCGATGCTTCTCTAAATGTATTATCTGATGATCCGTCGTCTATTACTATGATCTCATAGGATGGATAGTTCAAATTCAGCATGGATTTTATACTACTGGCTATTGTTACCTCTTCATTATATGCCGGAACGATTATCGACATCTTAAGGAATTTATCAATTTTTCCCTTCCTTTTTACAAAAGTGTCGACAAAAGAAAGAAAGCCAAAACTGGCAAGGCGGAAAAACAGTATGAAAAGCATTCCATAAAACAAAAGAGTAGCTATGGATAAATTAAATTCAGGAACCATAGAGAAATTAAATTCAGGTACCTTAATGTAATCAGGAATCCTTAATTGTTTCCATGTATCAAATACCGAAGCTGAAGCCGGGATAACAGTGGTTAATGTCAGCACCAATACGATAGCCGATATTGATAATCTCGTACTTTTCATAATCGCACGAATGCCAACGTAATCGATGCTATTTATATAAATCGAAAGTTTTGAGTTTACTAAAGCTTTATTATAGTTCGATTAGTTATTTAATCCTTTATAAATGGTCTTTTTGGTGTCAGGACTATTTTTTCTTTAAAAATCAAATTTATTCATAAAAAAATGGAGCAGATTCTTGATATTAGCTATCATGGGGGGTTATCTTTTTGCTATCAGTCTCTACGTTGATAAATAACAAAACACTTGATGTGAACAATATTAATTCCTCATATTTACGGAATCTCAAGATGAATCCATTATAAATTGATACTCCCGAAAGGTAATAAAAGTCTTAAAGAAGTTGAACTCAGTCTATACTGCCGGAAATGGAATGATTTTCTGACAGTTCCTGTAAAACTGTATGTTCTTAACAAGCCTTTAAAAACTGTTGAAAAACTATGGGAAAAGTGTGAAAAACTATGGGAAAGTAAATATTAATCGGATTCATATCTTTATTTAACCTGAATTTGAAAAATAAGGAGATAAAGAAATGAGTGAAAAAAAATTAATAAGGGATCAAAATTATAAACCGTGACTTGTTCTCACAGATAATTTGAAAAATTCAGTTTCACAAACAAATGGAATAGTTATTAGATGGGGAGATGTTATAATTTGCAGTTTTTATGTTAGCGGCACTGGTGATTTTGCCAGATATGTAACCTACAATGAAGGTAAAAGCGGGGAGAATATAGCACAAAGCACCATCGGCTGGGTAACAAATCCGCCTTCTTTAAATCCGTATAATAGAGGAGCTATGGGACAGATCCAGGCAAATGCATTAGCGAACAAAAGTTATACCTGAAAAAACATATTGAAATATTTCTATGGGAATGATATAACCATAGGATCGAAATAATAGTCTAACAATATCGACAAAAATGAGATAGAAAATGAGAGTAAATCAGGTTGAAAACGGTCTTGACCTTACAAAATCCTGATCTTGAAGAAATATATTATGTCCTCTCAGGATATGGCACAATGACAATAGGTGATGAAAAACAGGAAATATCACGTTATGATGTTGTGTATATACCAAAGCTTGCACCGCATAAACTGTTCAATTCAGGGAATGTGCCGCTGCGGTTCATAACGCTGTCAGGGAAGTAAAGATGTTAAAGAAAGTTTTAAACAAAGAAAGGTTAATATAGAATTATGAAAAAATGGTACAGTGATTACGGGCTTCAGGCTCGCATGTTATTGACAATGTTCCTGCTTGCGGTAGTTTATCTTTTCTTTCTGGCAGTATTATCGGCTTATGCAAACATAGGGACATATGCCCTGATCGTATTTGCAGGGTTTTTCCTGCTGATCCAGTTTTTCCTTTCAGATAAACTGGTTCTTTGGACCATGGGAGGGCGTATAGTTACCGAACAGGAAGAACCGCGTCTCCATGAGACCGTGTCCAGACTTTGCGCAATTGCTGATTTACCCATGCCGAAAATTGCGGTTGTTGGCAGTAATGTTCCCAATGCATTTGCAACTGGCAGGAGCCAGGGGAGCGCCGTGGTCGCAGTTACAACATCACTGAAGCAAAAATTAAGCCAGCCTGAACTAGAAGCAGTGCTTGCGCATGAGCTAAGCCATGTCAAGAACCGGGACATGCTTGTGATCACTATTGCAAGTTTCCTATCTACGGTGGCAGCTCTCCTGGCAAGGAACATGCTCTTTTTCGGGACTGGTAGCAGGGATGATCGTAAAGGCGCAGGTGCTGCTGTAATTATATTCATAGTATCGATCATAGTATGGATCCTGAGTTTCCTTCTCATACGAGCACTTTCAAGATACAGGGAGTTCGCCGCAGACAGGGGTTCGGCAATAATCACAGGCCAGCCATCACACCTTGCATCAGCCCTTATGACCATAAGTGGTGCCATGGAACGTGTGCCTTCACGTGATCTGCGGGAAGTTGAAGCAATGAATGCGTTCTTTATCATACCAGCAGTTTCCGGTGAATCTATTATGAATCTCTTATCCACGCATCCATCAGTTGAAGCACGCATCCGGGCACTTACGGAGATGGAGCGAAAAATGGAGTTTTAATGGGTTTCCTTGATACGCTTCTTGGTAAAAGTAAACTTCCAAAGCCAAAACCAGATAAACTTTTTGCAATGTCAACAGCGTACGTAACGCTGAGTTCCAACATTGGTCTGATATCGCAAGGCGCCGGTATTTGCTTCAAGCCGCTTGAAGCTTCAGGATTCCAGAATGCGGAACTTGAGATAAATCAATTACTTGCGCAAAGCTGCAAAGAAACAAATACCCTTCATAATATGAAAAAAGATTCTTACGGGTATCTGTGGGTCATACTTTCTGATCCGGATTTTGAAGATCTTGTTAGTACGATCTATATGGTAAGTGAGACCCTTACAGACCACGGTTTTGGCGAGCAGTTATTATGTGCGGTATTTAAATTCAAAGGAGAAAAAGAAGTTTTCTGGATTTATAACTTCAAACAGGGAAAATATTATCCATTTGTGCCTGATGGGAAAAAAAGAGACTCATCATATGAATTCAGGCTTCGTTCCATTATGGAAAAAGAACTGCCAATCGAAAAAGAAACAGAGCGCTGGTATCCGCTATGGGATATCCCAATATGAGCTGCATACTGTTTTTTGACGGGGGATGCAGAGGAAACCCAGGGCTGATGGCGATTGGAGCAGTGTTATTGGATGACGGGAAGAAAGTGAGTGAAATTTCAAAAAATATCGGTATCGGAACAAACAATATTGCTGAATGGAAGGCTCTTATTGAAGGGTTAAAGCTTGCACATGCTCATGAATGCAAAGAGCTTGAAGTGCGGGGGGACAGCCAGCTTATAATCAGGCAAATATCAGGGCGGTACAAGGTTAAAAGTGATAATCTCATCCCTTTATTCAATGAAGCCAGGAAATTATGCGGGACTTTCAAGAAAATCGATTTCAAATGGATCAAAAGGGATGAAAATAGTTATACTGATAGCATGGTGAATAAATCCCTGGATAATGAATTATGATTTATGAAACATAAACTTCATTTGTCCGGATCACTTTTTCGACATCCCTTTCAACCTTTGATAGCATGGACTTATCAAGTTTCTTACCTTTTAGCTGTTCAATGAACATCAGGGATTTTGTATGGTCATCGGGAAGCAGTTTCCAGGTAGGCCTTTCCACATAATAATCTATACCGTTAGCATATGCTATCATTTTCTCGCAGACTTCCTCGCTTATCCAGCCTATATCAATATAATACTCAAGAACTTCGGAAAGATTGTTCCTTCCTACCTTTTCCAATAAGAATTCAATCCAGTTCAATAGTATTATCGAAGTTTCAGCTTTATTATCAAGATATTGTAGTTTTACATTTTCATCATTATATCGTGGACCCGGAGAATCAATAGTACCTGTGGTATCTATATTATCAGATGTTGTGGGCAATGATGCGGTTTGTGCGGCAGTCTGTTGCACTTGTTGTTCGATCATTGGTTTTATTTGGTCCATCAGGGGTTTTATTCTTTCCATTACCTGTTCTGCAACGTTCTTGATCATATCTTCCTGATGTAACGGGGTTGAATCTATCAACTGCGTTAATTCCTCCAGGCTCCCTTCAAGCGCTTTAAATTTAATATCATATTCTTCTTTGATATTTGCAGGGATTTCAGACGGTTTCTGGCTTATGATATCAATTCTTTTCTCGAGTTGATCCAACTTTTCGTTGGGAACCATACCCTTATCCCCTACAAAGGGATTTACAGTACTTGAAACAACTTCATATAACGATAATAGTTCAAGAAGACTTTCATCTATTTTATCCAGCCTGTCTTTAAATTCACCAACTGAGGTCTTAGTAATCGAAACTGCGCCTTCCAGCTTATTTATTTTAACATCATATTCTTTAATGGCTTCTACACTTGTACTAAGTTGTTCTGTTTTGGATTTTACAATTTCTTCGATTTTCTGGGTCATTTCCTCCTGGGCTTTCTTGACCTGATCTGAAATATCAGGCACATTTGGTGAGGAAGAACCAGAGGCAGAAACAGTATCAGCAGAAGAGACTGAAGGTGAAGTTGATGAAATTGCGGCATCCGGGGTCTTCTTGATGCGCTCGATCTTCTTTATGAGGGACTCTTCAGGCATCTTAAATTTTTTTAATTTTTCTGAAATATCCTCAAACATTTTTCACCCTGTAATTATTTTTTTGTAAATATTATATTGAACGTAATTATATTTAGTATAGTTTTGATAGTACAGGTTGATAAGGATAATTCACACACTTTTCACAACTGCGTTTATATAGAGAAAAATTTAATCACATATACTAGCTTATTACGAGGTTCATTATGAGAATAAAATCAGGAATTGAAGGATTTGATGCTCTTGTCGAAGGAGGATTGCTGCAGGAAAGACAATACTTATTGAGCGGCTCCCCAGGCAGCGGCAAGACTACTTTTGGCGTCCAATTTCTCATGGCAGGAACGATTGAAGGCCAGGCAGGAGCATATATTGCATTATCCGAAAGTATCGGAACAATTATAGAAGATATGACTAGATATAATCCACAGATCGTGGACCTTATCAAGAATAAAAAATTATTTTTTCTAGATCTTGGTCCTTCTGCAAATTATGGGGAATATGATGAGATATCAAATGTTATCACTCCCGATTATCATCAACAATCAGGGGATACCCCTGCGAATCAGGCGCCTACTCCATTTTCCGTATTCAAAGAGGTGGAAAAACAGGTACAGCAGTCCGGCATTAAGAGATTGGTTATCGATTCGTTATCTTCGATCAGGTTCACAACACAGAACCCGGCAACTGAAGAGCGTTCCATCGGGAGGTTCATCCGTAACCTGAAAACTCTTGGATGCACAACTATCCTGTTATCCGAGCTTACAAAGCCCGATGCTTATACAATAGAACAATTCGCATCTCATGGCGTGATATTCCTGCATAATTTCATGGATAAGCAGGGAAGTATGGTCCGTGCTTTGCAAATCCTGAAAATGCGCGGGACAAAACATGATTGTGAAATGCGATCCATTGAGTTTTCTGATAAAGGTTTAAAAGTTGGAAAAATACTTAAAAATAAATAAAGAGGTTTTACGTATTATCAGTAAAAGCACAGAAAAGGAAAAGACACAGATCATAAAAAAAATATATGATCTTGGCTTTGAAGTCGGGGTCAAGAACCATTCTGAAATTGGATGGGTTTTAAGAGAGTATAATGACCTCATAGCCAAAGCTTCAAAATTAGGAATCAAAATGCCTGATTCCTATTATACTGACGGTAAGACAAAAGGGAAAACCAACAGGGATAAAAATATTGAAGGATCAAAAACCCCTGACAAAGTAACTCCAGCTGTCAGGAAAATCGTTGTTAGCGACCCTGTAGTTGACCTTAATATTCAAAAAGAGGAATCCGGATTTGATCATCACATGGAAAAACCCTCATTGAACGATCTGCCTAAATTTGTGGAGAAAAGCAGCGCTACAGAAATTCCACGTTTCCTTGAAGGATTCAGGCCAAATAAAAGGAAATGAGAACTTTTTTTATCTCCAACAAATAGCGTTTTTTCTCCAAAAGCATCCATATCGAGTTTCACACAATATTCACAAATCCGTTTATAAACTGGTGGCTTTCTCTTTGATATTCAGTACCAATCTGAGGGGTCGCACCCTCAGATTGAATCATAATCAATGGAGGAAAAATGGTAAGTATAAAAGATATGTCTTTAAGCAAGAAGCTGCTGGGCGGATTCGGGCTTGTCAGCATCCTGCTTATAATATTGGCGGTTGTAAGCATAACTACCCTTGGCACAATAAACCAGGAAACAAATAAAGTGATCGATAATGCGATTACAAGTAAAGAAAAAGCTCTTGCTATGGATGTAAGCATGCTGGAAGCAAGACGTTCTGAGAAAGACTTTTTTGCACGCAAGGATCTCTCATATATCGATAAAGTAAAAGCTTCGGTGGCGAACGTAAAGCAAGAAGCAACTGAGATGCAGGCGCTTGATATCCCCCAGGAAAGAAAGGACATGTCAGTAAAAGTGATAACTGATATCGAAGGATATGAAAAAGCATTCCTTGAGACTGCTGAACTCTATAAGACAAAAGGCCTTAATGAAACCCTGGGACTGCAGTTTGAAATGAGGAGTGCGGTGCAAGCTGTTGAAGCAGATATCACGGAACAGAACGATGACCAGTTAATGGCAGATATGCTGACATTGAGGAGGAATGAAAAGGATTACATAATGAGGCAGGATGTAGCCTATCAAAAAAAATTGCATGATAATGAAAAGATCCTTATGAACCACCTGGCGGCCAGCAAGCTGCCCCAGGATGTAAAGATCGATATCAATGCCAAGCTCCTTGTTTATACGGCAGCTTTTGATAAAATTGTGGATATAGATAATAAGATCGCATCCAAAACAACAGAATTCACAAATTACGTACATGCAATAGAGCCTATAATCGCTGAATTCGAAACAGATGCCGATGCAGACCAGGCTGCAGCGCTTGCCGGAATAGCCAGTACGAATTCAACCGCCAAGACCACCATCATAGTGCTTTCCATAATAGCTATAGTATTAGGTCTTGGAATCGGGATATATATTTCCCGCGCCATTACAAAACCTGTGGATGAGGTTGTCCTCGGGGCGAAAGATATTGCATCCGGCAAGCTGAATGTCAATATGCAGAATAAGTCCAGGGATGAAATTGGCACACTTTCCGGCACATTCCAGAACATGGCAAATGACCTGAATAACGTTATAGGAGATGTTAGTAATGTGATGGGGGCGATATCAGAAGGAGACCTCTCAAAGCATGTCCAGATGGATGCAAAAGGAGATTTCAACAAAATAACCACTTCAATCAATAATATGCAGGCAGACCTCAGGTTAGTTATTGGAGATACTAATGAAGTACTGGATTCGATGTCCCATGGCGACCTGACAAAGCATGTCCAGGTGGAAGGTAAAGGTGATTTCGGAAAGATCACAAGCGGGATAAATAACCTGCAAAAAAGCTTGCAGCAACTGATATTATCAATGAAGCAAAGCGCAGAAAGAGTAGCCACTACTGCACAGGAACTTTCAGCGACAAGTGAGCAAATGAAAGCTTCCACAGACCAGATTACCAGCACAACACAGGATATTGCCACAGGCGTAAGCTCGCAGTCCTCCAAGATGGCTGAAGTAAGCCGTGCAATGAGGGAGATGTCAGAAAGCATACAGGAGGTCGCCACGAACTCACAGAAAGCTGCGGAGGGTGCGACATCTGCCAGCGCGACAGCCCAGCAAGTGGGCAAGATGTCAAATGATGTTGCAAATAAGATGTCTGAAATCCAGTCAACTGTGGATAATTCAGCAACAGTGATAAAACAGCTTGACGGCAAATCACAGGAGATAGGAGAGATTATTGGTGTGATAACCAATATCGCAGACCAGACAAACCTCCTCGCCTTAAACGCAGCCATAGAAGCGGCCAGGGCAGGAGAACATGGCAGGGGCTTTGCGGTAGTTGCGGACGAGGTCAGGAAACTTGCCGAAGAATCAAGAGGCGCGGCTAACAAGATCACCGGATTAATAAAAGAGATACAGCAGGGTACAAAACAGGCTGTGACATCAATGGAACAGGGCACAAAGACCGTTGGCGAAGGAGCAAAGACTATTGAGGAAACCGTTGGCGCCATCAATAAGATAGTTAAAGCTGCCGGAGAAGTGGCTACAATGGTGCAGGAAATAGCTGCGGCCGCAGAAGAACAGTCCGCCTCTATCGAAGAAGTAACCTCTTCAGTAGAGGATGTATCAGCCATAAGCGAAGAATCAGCGGCAGGCACAGAGGAAACATCCGCAGCCGCAGAAGAGCAGTCAGCATCAATGGATGTGCTTGTTAATGCAGCCCAGGAACTTGCAAAACTATCAAATGAATTGCAGGCTGAAGTGGGCAAGTTCAATCTCGGTGAAGTTGTAACAACTCCTATTAAACAGGAACCCGCCAAAATAGAACATAAACCTGTTCCTGATAACAAAGCTGCAAAAGAAGTGCAATCCAAACCTGCGAAAGAAACGCAATCCAAATCTGCGAAAGAAGTGCAATCCAAACCTGCGGTTGTTCATGAAAAAACAAAAGAAAACAAGCAAGCTTCAAAGGTTAGGACAACAAAAAAGGAAAAAGAAGAAGTTGAAGCCATGAACAGTCCTCCCGAAGAAAGCCTTGAAGACCTGACAAAATAGGAGGATACAATGGCGCAAATACAACCACAGGACGCAAAAGCAAAATCCGGCGACGAGCTACAGCTTGTCGTTTTTAATATCGGCACCGAAGAGTTCGGTGTCGAGATCATGAACGTGCAGGAGATCATCCGCATGACCAATATCACAAAGATACCGCAGGCATCAGGATATGTGAAAGGAATTATCAACCTTCGCGGCAGGATAATTGTAGTAATCAACCTCAATGTGATAATGGGCATGGAAAGCAAAGAACATAATGAGAATACACGCATCATTGTCGCGGATATCGGCGAGACCGTGATGGGTTTTATCGTTGATTCAGTGAGTGAGGTAATACGCCTCCCTGAAAACAGTGTTGAGCCTGCGCCTGCTGTCATTGCCAATAAAATAGGCACGGAATATGTGCGTGGCGTGGGTAAGATGGAAGACAGGCTGCTTATTCTTCTTGATCTTGATAAAATACTCAGCGCCAAAGAACTTCACAACGTAAGCAACATAGCCACCGAAGCTGAAGCAGCTACCACATAAGGAAGCTGCTTTTCTTTCTTTTTTCAGTTCACACATTTTTCACAAATCCATTTATAAATCGGTAAATTTATTTTGTCATAACTGAAAATTTTTGGAACGAGCGAATATTATGGAAATCAAAGACATCAGCATAAAATATAAAATTATAATTTTTGCATTAATCCTCTCGATAATACCAGTGACGATCATAGGTTTATATGCCTATAATGAAACACAAAGCTCATTAAATACAGAGATACAGAATAAATTAGAAGAACAGGTAAGTCTGGAAAAAGATACTGTAGATATGACATTTTCTCTTGCACAGAATAATGTCAACAATTCACTCGGAGTTGCAAAAGCCCAATTCTATTCCAGGGGAAAACCCAGTATCGTAAATGGCAAGATGCAACTGGGCGACAATTATGTACTGAATGGGAACTTTGAGATAGTAGACTCTGTTAAAAATATGGTAGGGGGTACAGCAACGGTATTCCAGGTGATAGGGGAGGAAGCGGTCCGGATTTCCACAAATGTGATCAATACCGATGGTTCGCGTGCGATAGGAACAACAGTTTCAAAACCAGTGTATGATGCTGTTATAATGCGCGGCGAGACCTATTACGGCAGGGCATGGGTGGTTAATGCATGGTATCTGACAGCTTACGAACCTATTAAGGATGGATCGGGGAAGATAATCGGTATTTTGTATGTTGGTATTCCTGAGGATCCATTTGTAAATCAAATCAAAGAGAAGATGAAAAGCATAGTCGTGGGAAAAACAGGTTATCTTTATGTTATTGATTCAAAAGGCAACCTGATAATACATCCGGACAGGGAAGGAGAGAATCTCTATGAGTATGATTTCATTAAGAAAATAACTGAAACTAAAGAAGGCTATATCCAGTATCCATGGGAAGGGAGGGATAAAGTTGTTGCATATACTTACTATCAGCCCAGGGATTGGATAATAGCTTCAGGAAGTTATATTGAAGATTTCAGCGATCCGGTTTATGCAATAAGGAATGGCCTGATAATAGTAATCTTAATTTTTTCAGTATTGGGGTCGATTATTGGAATATGGTTTTCAAGATATCTCACCAGACCAATCGGCAGAATGCTTCGCATCTCCAATAAAATTGCAGCAGGCGACCTGACAGTTAAGGTGAAAAAGTTGTCAAATGATGAGATCGGGCAGTTATTCGGTGCCCTCGCTGCTATGACCGAAAACCTGAGATCAGTTATTGGAAAAGTGCAAAGCTCTGCATTGAAAGTAGCCTCTACCGCTCATGAACTTTCAGCATCAAGTGAAGAGATGAAAGCATCCACTGACCAGATATCAAACACCACACAGGACATTGCAACAGGTGTAAGCTCGCAGGCGACAAAGATGGCTGAGATAAGCCGTGCTATGAAGGAGATGTCAGAAAGCGTCCAGCAGGTTGCAATCAACTCCCAGAAAGCATCTGAAGTTGCAGGCGCAGCCAGCACAACTGCCCAGAAAGTGGGCAGGTTGTCAGAAGATGTGGCCAAAAAGATGTCCGAAATCCAGTCAACTGTAGATGGTTCAGCAACTGCTATAAAACAGCTCGATGGTAAATCGCAGCAGATAGGCGAAATAATCAGTGTTATCACCAATATTGCAGACCAGACCAACCTCCTTGCCTTAAACGCTGCAATAGAAGCTGCACGAGCAGGAGAACACGGACGGAGCTTTGCGGTAGTTGCTGATGAAGTACGGAAACTCGCTGAAGAATCCCGTGGTGCTGCCAACCAGATCACGGGATTGATCAAAGATATACAACAGGGAACAAAACAGGCTGTAACAACCATGGAACAGGGAACAAAGACAGTAGGTGAAGGCACAAAGAATATAGCAGATACCGTGAATGCCATAGACGAGATCGTAAAAGCAGCGGCAGAAGTTGCCACAATGGTACAGGAAATAGCAGCAGCAGCACAGGAGCAGTCTGCCTCGGTTCAAGAAGTAACATCATCTGTTGAGGATGTATCTGCCATAAGCCAGGAATCAGCAGCAGGCACACAGGAGACATCAGCGTCCGCAGAAGAACAGTCGGCTACAATGGACCAGCTTGTTAATGCAGCCCAGGAAATGGCAAAATTATCAAATGAATTGCAGGCCGAGGTTGCCAAATTCAAAATTGATACATCTGCAAAAGAACAAAAACACGCGTATGAACCTGCAAAGGTCGAGTACAAACCTGCCCATGAACGAAAAACTGCTGAACATAAAACAATTGAACATAAGACTGAAGTCGGAAGCAGTCTGAAGGATTCAAGCCTTCAAGACCTGACAAAATAGGAGTATTGATACTTTAACAATATTAGATGGAGAGAAAAAATGAAATTAATAAAAATAATCGATGGTGCAAATGAACTGACCATTGATAAATTCAATATTAGTTCGAAAATCATTTACAGCTTCGTTGTGGTTGATTTATTGATGTTAATTATAGGATTTGTAGGTTTATATGAGGAGAGCGTAAGCGTTTTTATTGATCCGAAACTGGCTATCACACTTTGTATCATTTTCATCATATTTTCATCCATACTCATGTGTATGGGGCTGACCCGTTCTATAATGAAACCGTTAAATGAATTTATAAATGCCGCTGACAGGATCGCAGAGGGGGATTTAACAGTGGAAGTAAATGTCTCCTCAAAGGACGAACTCGGAAAACTTGCCGAATATTTCAAGAGAATGACTTTGAATCTGCGAACTTTAACTGGCAAAGTCCAGAATGTCTCATTAAAAGTAGCCAGTACAGCCCAGGAACTTTCAGGATCAAGTGAAGAAATGAAAGCATCCACTGACCAGATCTCAAACACCACACAGGATATTGCCACAGGAGTAGGCCAGCAGGCATCAAAGATGGATGAAGTCAGCCGTGCCATGAAGGAACTATCACAGAGCGTCCAGCAAGTCGCAACGAGCTCACAGAAAGCAGCCGAAGGCGCAACTGCTGCCAGCACGACTGCTTCGCAGGTTGGTAAAATGTCAGGCGATGTGGCTCATAAGATGACTGAGATCCAATCAACTGTGGATAATTCAGCAACTGTAATAAAACAGCTTGACGGCAAATCACAGCGAATAGGCGAGATCATTAGCGTGATAACAAATATTGCAGACCAGACAAACCTTCTTGCCCTCAACGCAGCCATAGAAGCTGCACGTGCAGGAGAGCATGGAAGAGGCTTTGCAGTGGTAGCTGATGAAGTCAGAAAACTCGCAGAGGAATCCCGTAATGCTGCAAACCAGATAACCGGATTAATAAAAGAGATACAGCAGGGTACAAATCAGGCTGTTGTGGCCATGGAACAGGGTACAAAAACCGTTTTTGACGGAACAAAGATCATGGAAGGCACAGTATCAGCGATCAACCAGATAGTCAAGGCAGCAGCAGACGTGGCAACAATGATTAATGAAATTGCAGCAGCCACAGAGCAACAATCCGCCTCCGTTGAAGAGGTAACAGCTTCTGTAGAAGATGTATCATCGATATGTGAAGAATCAGCGGCAGGTACACAGGAAACCTCAGCGGCAGCGCAACAGCAGACAACTTCAATGGATGTGCTTGTTAATGCAGCCCAGGAACTTGCAAAATTATCTGACGAATTGCAGGACGAGGTTGCCAAATTCAATATCGGTGAACCTGTAATATCACAACAAAATGCAATACACAAACCTGAAATAAGTCAGAAAAAAATGAAGGAACACAGTACTTCAGACACCATATCAAGTAAGGATAAAAAAGCTGATGTCGGAAGCAGTTCTGCGGGTTCAAGCCTTGAAGACCTGACAAAATAGGAGGATACAATGGCGCAAATACAACCACAGGACGCAAAAGCAAAATCCGGCGACGAGTTACAGCTTGTCGTTTTTAATATCGGCACTGAAGAGTTCGGTGTCGAGATCATGAACGTGCAGGAGATAATCCGCATGACCAATATCACAAAGATACCGCAGGCATCAGGATATGTTAAAGGAATTATCAACCTTCGCGGCAGGATAATCGTGGTGATAAACCTCAATGTGATAATGGGCATGGAAAGCAAAGAACATAATGAGAATACACGCATCATTGTCGCGGATATCGGCGAGACTGTGATGGGTTTTATCGTTGATTCAGTGAGTGAGGTAATACGCCTCCCTGAAAGCAGTGTTGAGCCGGCCCCCGCTGTCATTGCCAATAAGATCGGCACGGAATATGTACGAGGCGTGGGTAAGATGGAAGACAGGCTGCTGATCCTGCTTGACCTTGATAAGATACTCAGTGCAAATGAACTTCGCAATGTAAACAATATAGCAACAAAAGCAGCAGCAGTGACCGTATAGCAAAGCTGCTTTTTTTCATTTTTTCACAAATTATGGGCTTGATGAAAATTATGGATAAGGTCAATAAGTTAACACTTGATAGGTTAAATATTGGAATGAGAATCGCATATAGTTTCATTGTAGTTAATATATTGTGGTTAGTTGTGGTGTATTTTGGCTATTATCATGAAAGAATTATTACATTCATGGACACTGATGAGATAATCATAATTTTATCTTTTTTAACAATCATGTCATCTATACTCATCTGCACTGGATTGACACGTTCCATTATGAAGCCATTAAATGAATTTGAGATCGCTGCTAATCGAATATCTGAAGGAGACCTCACACCGGATATGAAGTCTATATCCAGTGACGAGATAGGATTACTTACAGAATACTTTATAAAAATGACGTCTACACTCAGACATATAACCGGAAAGGTACAGGATATCTCTTTAAAAATGGCAGCTAAAGCACATGAGCTTTCTATATCAAGCCGGGAGTTGAAATCTTCAATTGACAATGTATCAAATAACACGCAGGGTATAGCAGAAGCATCAAGCCAGCAATCAAAAAAAATAGATAATATCAATGAGATCGTAAATGAGATATCAATCATCAAGCAGCAGGTCACAGTTGGATCGGAAAGGACGGCGCAGGCTACAAAAGATTCCAATAATACAGCAAGGGAATTGCTAAAGAAATCAAATGACCTGATGAACAAAATAAAGGATATCCAGAACTCAGTAAATAAATCCGCCCTTGTAATAAAGAGTCTTGATAGTAATTCTGAGAAGATAGACGAAATAGTAGGAGTAATAACTAAAATTGCGGACCAGACAAACCTGCTTGCCTTAAACGCTGCAATTGAAGCAGCCCGCGCTGGGGAGCATGGAAAAGGGTTTGCTGTTGTGGCAAATGAAGTAAAGAAACTTGCAGAAGAATCAAGGAATTCGGCAAATAAGATCACAGAACTGATAAGAGAGATACATAAGGAAACAAAAAAGGCTGTTGATAACATGGATCTTGGGACAAAGACCGTTACCGAAGGTACAGAAACAATCGACTCCACTATATCTTCAATAGATAATATAGTTGAAGCATCTGAAAATGCTGCTAATATGTTCAGTGAAATAATTGAAATGGCAAAAATGGAGGCAACTTCGATGGAAAAAGTAAAATCCTCAGTTGATGACATTTCTATACTGGCTAAAAAATTTAAAGTGATTACTGAGGAAGCAGATACACAAATCCATGAACAGACGGCATCTGTTAGCAGGTTCACAGATATCGCCAGGGAATTAGCAGAATTGTCGGATGAATTGAAAAATGAAGTTGCTTTATTCAAACAAAAAGATTGACAAGTTCACACATTTTTCACAATTGGGTTTATAAAGATATGAAGATTTAAAAAGAATTATGGCACTGAATAATTGCTGGGAATTAAAAAATTGCGGAAGAGAAAAAGGCGGAAAAAAAGTAAATGAATTGGGAATCTGTCCTGCATCACCGTCTCATGGCAGAGATTGCTGGGCTGTAGCGGGGACTTTCTGTGGCGGCAAGGTTCAAGGAACCTTTGCTCAAAAAAAAGCAAGCTGTTTGACATGTGATTGGTATAAAACAGTAAACTCAACCTGAAAACCTTAATTCTTTATATTTGTAATAAAATTATTATCTTATTTTTCATTTTAATATAACATCGGATCTCCGTCCAAAAACGATCCTTAGAGGTTTATTATGGAATTAATGAAAATTATGGATTCAGTTAATGACCAGACCCTTAACAGGTTCAAAATAGGTATTAAAATCGCTTATGGTTTCATTGTGGTTGATATTCTTATGTTGATCGTGGGTTTTATGGGTTTATATGGCAAAAGTGTAAGCGCTTTTATTGACCCGGAACAGGCCATCATCCTGTGTATTTTATTCGCAGTAGTCTCATCCATACTCATGTGTATAGGATTGACCCGTTCAATTATGAAACCATTGAAAGATTTTAGCCATACAGCTGACAGGATATCACAGGGAGATTTAACAACTGAATTACTTGTCTCCTCAAAAGATGAACTCGGGCAATTGGCTGAATATTTCAGGAAAATGACATCAAACCTCAGGAATTTGGCAGGTAAAGTCCAGAACGTATCGTCAAAAGTAGCTAATACGGCCCGTGAACTTTCTACATCCAGCAAGCAGATAAAAGCTTCCTCAGACCAGATATCAAACACAACATGTGAAATGGCAACAGGTGTGGGCCAGCAGTCATCCAGGATGGTTGAGGTTAGCCGCGCCATGAAGGAAATGTCAGAAAGCATCCAGCAGGTTTCGGTGAACTCGCAGAAAGCGGCACAGAGCGCAAGTACAGCCAGCACGACTGCCCAGCAGGCAGGCAAGATGTCGGGAGATGTGGCACAGAGCATGACGGAAATCCGATCGACAGTGGATAATTCAGCAACTGTAATAAAACAGCTTGATGGGAAATCACAAAAGATAGGTGAAATTATCGATGTGATAACAAATATAGCCGACCAGACAAACCTCCTTGCACTGAATGCAGCCATAGAAGCGGCAAGAGCAGGAGAACATGGCAGGGGTTTTGCGGTAGTGGCTGATGAAGTCAGAAAACTGGCAGAGGAATCCCGTAGTGCTGCGAACCAGATTACCGGATTGATAAAAGAGATCCAGGAGGGTACGAAGCAGGCTGTACTGACAATGGAAAAAGGCACAAAGACCGTTGAGGAAGGAACAAAGACAATGGAAGGCACAGTATCAGCGATCAACAATATAGTCAAGGCGGCAGTAGATGTATCATCTATGATCCATGAAATAGCGGCTGCCACTGAAGAACAATCTTCTTCTGTTGAAGAGGTAACCGCAACTGTAGAGGAAGTGTCAGCCATAAGCCAGGAATCGGCAGCAGGCACACAGGAAACATCAGCTGCAGCACAACAGCAGGCAGCTTCAATGGACCAGCTTGTGAATGCAGCCCAGGAACTTGCAGGATTATCAAATGAATTGCAGGTAGAAGTAGCTAAGTTCAATATTGGTGAGAGAATAGTTAATTGAATTTTCAGGCACAAGTTTTAATACCAAGTCTCACCAATAAAGAATAAACTCGTCTTTTTTTAGACCAGTTAATATAATTTAGAGTAAGGAGGTTTAATTAAATGAATAAATATACAGGTATCCTGGCTTGTATACTTGTGTTTGCAATGTTTGCAGGCACCGTTTCAAGCGAACAGGTTGCTACAGTCGAAAAGATGCCCACCGGTGTGATGCCAGCGCCAGATCAGGCACTTAATTTCACAAAGATTGAAATTTCTCCCCAATATACAAATTTCAGGTTAATGCCGGGAGAAAACAAAGAAACGACAGTCACACTCAGGAACAAAGAGAAAAAAGCAGTTAGTGTCAAACCCAATATAGTATTAGCGCCATACGGCGGATATAATGTGGATCCCCAATGGATCAAAGTCACTCCTGAAAGTGCAGAAATACCAGCAGGGGGCAACCAGAAATTCACCGTTAAAGTTACCGTACCAGGGGACGCATCAATAGGTAATTCCGGTGTCCAGGTAGCATTCACGGATGAAACAATGCCAACGCCATATCCGAGTCCGGTCCCTAATTATATTCATGCGTTACAGCTGTCAATTGAGGTGTGGACTAAACCAAAGATACAGATAATGACGCCATATCTAAACGATATGCTTGAAGCAGGAAAGGGATATGACTATGAGGTAAAACTCAAGAATATCGGGACGGAAGCAATAAAAATCGATCCGAAAATGAGTAATGATAATATGTTCTACGGAGGGCCAGGGCGGGCGGCGCCAGCTTTTACTGATGATGCAATAACAATAACTTCACCGGCCAATGTTCCTGCTGGTGGGACTGAAACCGTAAAGATCCATGTGCAGGTTCCCGCAGATGCAAAAGGTTACTATAACGGGGCCATAAAACTTAATATCGATGATCCATCGGTTCAGGAATGGGACGGAAGGGTCCAGTTGAGCTTCAATGTCTGGACGCAACCATCTGAGCCATTTGTGAAGAGTTTTAGCATGAAAGAGGTAAAACCTCTCACTATTGAGATAAGCTCCGGTTCTAACAATTATGGGTCTCCATATGGGATAGCAACAGGAAAAAATAAAAAAGAGCCATCATTTGAAACAACACTTATTGGGCCCAGTGGTCCGGCTGACCTCAAAGTCACAAAGACAGTGATTAAGGGTATGGTGAATATGGGCGGCCAGATCCCACCATGGGAACTTGACAGCAAGGGAATATACCAGGAAAATGGAGCCCAGCTTCTAGAAACCTATGAGACTGCCGGTTTGATAGGTGAGTGGACACTAAAAGTGCTGCCAAATAATACAGAGAGTTTTGAATACTCTATAAAAATAGGGGAGTAATCCTCTCCTGTTTATTTTCCTGGATACATGTGAAAAGACAAGGAACCTATTCCATATTAATGTTTATGGAGGTTAGAAAATGAATAATAAAATAATAGTCACCGTTATATTGCTGATTCTCGGACTTGGTATCGGGCTGGCTCTTGACCAGGGGAACACAAATGTCAGGCCGGAATGGGTACATAATGTCCAGTGGCAGGGTGACCGACCGGATAACGCTGGAAAGATCGAAGAATTGTTATTTCTGGAAATAGCTCCTTATAAGACAGAGTATGAACTGGTGAATATCAGTACAAAAGGTGATAAGAATAAGATGGATATCAAGGTAACAGCAACTACACTTGATTTGGAAATTCCTGATATATACGATTTTGTATTTGAAAAAAATGATTTGTTGATGACAGGCTATCTCCTTGAAGCAATACCTGCGACTTATAGGAACGATGCTATCGGAATAGCGTTAACTGACAGGGATCTGGCCACATCGGTTAGTAATCTGGGTGCCCCTTCTGTGAAACGGATTTTACCCAAAACATCTGAAAAATTCTATATGCCAAAAACCCTTCTCAGTGTTTCATGGAAAGGTATTTCCGCACTTGTTGACCCTGATGAAAGAAAAGTTGTCCAGGTCTGGAAAGAAGGCACAAATAAAAATATAAAACAGTAATTGGGTGAATTTAATGAGCTTTATAGATAAGATAGTGGGAACAATAACAAGCCCGAACAATGAAACAAAAAAAATAGCAGAACAGCCCATGATCGAGGAAGCTGTAATGATAATAGGGGTTTATGCGATCCTTATTGCAATCGCAGCCTATATACTATCAAATAAGATCACATATATTATCCAGGGGTTTGATAATACATCAATGCGATCCCTGATGACTCTCTCCTCTATTGTGGCAGCGTTGATCGCAACGATCCTTATCTGGTTAATTGGTACCGGAGTAATTCACCTGTTGTCTATGGCTGCAGGTGGCGAGGGTAAGTTCTATCCGCAGATGTTGACAGTCGTCGGATTCAGCATGCTCCCCATGATTTTCAATGGAATTATCAGCATAGGGATTTATTCAATGATCGAACCCCAGGTAATAAATATCTCAACTTCCAATCCAATGGCATTGAATGAATTATATTCAAGTCCATCTTTTATGGCTTTAGCGCTTATTGGTATTATAATCCAGGCATGGTCCACTATTATTTTATATTTTAGCATACGCAACGCTCATAAGATATCAACTAACTCATCGGCAATAATTGCTGCAATTCCATTAGTCATAAGTGTGATTTCAACGGCCTGGAGCTTCAGGGGAATGGGCATCCTATGAAGGCGGTATTGGATATTGAAAATGTCCAGAAATCATACTTGCTTGGCAAGATCGAAGTGCCGGTTTTAAACGATATCAATCTCACAATCAATGAAGGCGAATTCGCTGCAATAATGGGGCCATCAGGAAGCGGAAAAAGTACACTTATGAATATTATCGGTTGCCTTGACAGGCCTACATCCGGGAAAATTGTCATTGCAGATATGGATATTTCAAAGCTTTCCGAGATCGAACTTGCCCGGATACGCGGGAAAAAGATAGGTTTTGTTTTCCAGACATTCAATCTTATCCCGCGTCTTACTGCACAAAAAAATGTGGAAATGCCTATGGTCTACCAGGATATTCCCGGAAAGATGAGGGCAAGAAGAGCAAAAACGCTTCTTGAATTGCTGGGTCTTGGGGAAAGATCCGGCCACAAACCTGCGGAACTTTCAGGCGGCCAGCGCCAGAGAGTCGCGATCGCGCGGGCTTTAGCTAATGAGCCTGAGATTATTCTTGCTGATGAGCCAACAGGGAATCTTGATTCAAAAACAGGACAGGAAATAATGCAGATATTTGATAAACTCCACAGCGAAGGAAGAACCATTCTAATGGTCACCCACGACCGGGAGCTTGCAGGTAATTGCGACAGGATTATCAGGTTAAAGGATGGAAAGATCGAAAAAGGGGAGAATGAAAACGGAGAGTAAAATGGAAAACGCTGTTTGTGTCTTGAACCTGTCTAAATCATTCAATGGGCAAAATGTTGTCAGGGACATATCATTTGATATCTCAAAAGGAGAGATCTTCGGGCTTATAGGCCCGAACGGCGCGGGAAAGACAACGATAATACGGATGCTTCTTGATATAATAAGGCCGGATTCAGGAGAAATAAGGATACTGGATGACAGGCTTTCCGAGGAAATAAAAGACCAGATCGGTTATTTGCCGGAAGAACGGGGGCTCTATAAAAAACTCACGGTATTTGAGACCCTGGCGTATCTTGGCGCCCTGAAAGAAATAGATTCAAAAAAAAGAGCTGCATTTCTTCTTCAAAAGATGGGGATGTTACAGCACAAGGATAAAAAAATCTCTGAACTCAGCAAGGGGATGCAGCAAAAGATACAGATAATAGCGGCCATCATCCATGATCCTGATTTCATAATCCTGGATGAGCCTTTCAGCGGCCTTGATCCTGTCAATATGAAACTCGTGAAAGACCTCATAATGGAACTTGGAAAAGAGGGAAAAACAATTCTTATCAGCACACACATGATGGACCAGGTGGAAAGGATGTGCAGCAGGATATTCATGATACATAAAGGAGAAGGTGTCCTGTACGGGAAAATTGATGAGATCAAATCCCGGTACGGCAAAAACACTGTTTTACTTGAGTTCGAAGGTGAGCTGAAAAACATCCAGGGGGTCAAAAAAATGAATAACTCTGGCAATTATGCTGAATTGATACTTGAGCCAGGAGCAGATCCGACTGAGGTCTTAAAAAAACTGGCTGAAATGGTCAGGGTCAGTAAATTCGAGCTTTCCATGCCTTCTCTTAATGAAATATTCATCCAGGTGGTGGAGGGAACATGAGCAAATGGCGCATCATAGCTAAACATGAGTACCTGACAAATATCAAGCGAAAGGAATTCCTTTTTGTTACATTTGGCGTTCCGCTTTTTATTATTGCAATTATGGGTCTTTCCTTCCTTTTAATAGGAATAGGTGGGCACAATGAGGAAAATAAGATTGGTTACGTTGACAATACCGGCCTTTTTGATTCTTCAAACCTGACAAAATATACTGATGAGGATCTTGCAAGAAAAGACCTTCTTGACAATAAGATCACAAATTACTTTGTTATTCCCGAAAATTATACAGCGACAGGAAAAATCATAATATATTCTTCAAAGAAGAACTTCGCAGACAATATGAAGATTGAAGATCAGATCAGGAACTTCCTTCTTGACAATCTCTTAAAGAATGAGACTTCTGACATTATTCAGAGAGTAAAGAAGCCTATTGACCCGGAATATTTCACCCTGAATGAAAAAGGTTTAAAAAGCGAAGACAGCGGATTTACGATAATATTATTGCCTTTAGTCTTTTCAATGCTTTTTTCCATCTCCATATTTGCTTCTTCAGGTTTTCTCCTTCAAAGTGTTATTGAAGAAAAAGAGAACAGGATAATGGAAGTAATACTTTCATCTGTTTCCCACAAGGATCTACTTACAGGCAAGATCATTGGTCTTGGAGCTCTTGGGCTCACCCAGGTATTTATATATTTGACAATTGCAGCGGTGATATTATTAATTAATCCTTTAGCTCTTAATCTTATCATTTCGCAGATCCATATTTCTATTCCATTATTGGCAGCCGGGATTATTTATTTTATACTGGGTTACATAGTCTTTGCAGGCATTATGGCAGGTGTTGGGGCTATTGCAACGACATCCAGGGAAGGACAGCAGATAGCAGTCATATTTTCATTAACCGGATCATTTCCATTTATGTTCTCGCAATTCATAATCACAAACCCGAATGAAATCTTTGCAAAGGCGCTTAGCATTTTTCCACTTACATCGCCAATAACGATGATAATGAGGCTCTCAATAACGGATGTACCTCTTTATGAAATAATAGTCAGTATAATTGTACTGGTTTTTTCAGCCTACCTTACTATAGAGATATCTGTGAGGATCTTCAGGGCAAGCCTGTTGATGTATGGGAAAAAACCAACTATCAAGGAGTTGATAAAATATGTACGACAAAGTTAAAATATTTTTAGCAGTAACAATTATGATATTTTCTACAGGGATTGGCGAAGCCAATATCGGTGAAGACTCATTCAAGATCAGCCTGATAAAATACGACCCTTATCCGGTTAATCCGGACACGGATTTCAACATCTGGGTTCAGGTCAAGAATATCGGCGAAAATGATGTAAGTGGAGCCACTATTGAGTTTCTGCCAAAGTATCCTTTCTCGGTAAAACCAGGGGAAAGCGCCATAAGAACTCCCGGGACTATCCGGAAAAATGATGATTTTGTTTATAAATATACGTTGCATGTTGATAAGAACGCCTATGTAGGCACGAACACTCTTGAGATCGGATACAGGATCCCGGATAATGGGTTCACGAAAAGGGAATTTGATATCGAAGTCGGAAGCGAGGTAGTGGATGCAAGAGGGACTGTAAGGCTTGAAAAAACCTCATCATACCCTGAAGTCCTGATGTCAGGTGATAGCGCAACCGTAACACTGACCCTGAAGAACAGTGCAACCCAATATTCAATTAAAATGGATAATAAGGATTACAGCATGAACGCCCATATCCAATCGGCGCAGCTTGTCGGGAATGAATTCATAGAAGTGACAGGTGAACCATATTACAATGCAGGTATCATTGGACCTGGAGATTCAATAGACTTCCCTTTTTCGATAATGGCCAGGAACAATACGCCAGATGGCACATATTTCCTTGATTTCAATTTAAAGGGAGCTGCACGGCTATACAGCCTTAACCTGAAAATACCGGTAAAAGTGGATTCTTCTTCTATCCAGAGCACACTTTCCGAGACACCGAAATTGAATCCGGGCGGGATAATCCTGAGTGCGGCAAATAACAGGCCCAATTCAGTAACTGCTGCAACTGTTATTCCCATAGGCAATGCGACATTTGAACCTGCGGAATATTTTATCGGTACGATGGAACCCGATGAACTTTTTACTGTCAAGTTCGATATGAAAGCAAATACACAGGATAATATGAGTTTCAAGCTCAGGTTCAAGAACGGGAACAACTGGCATGAATCGGATGTATTAACCGTGAATCTTAACAGTTCAGGCGCAATTCCGGCAGTAAATACCGAAAAACCATCCTTGCTTCCCGTAATCATAATTATTGGGGCTGTGATTATTATTTCCGGATTCTTTATAATTATGAAACGAAGGAGATCTAAATCTGCATGAAGCTGATAGATGCCCTGGACCAGGTTTTCCTCAGCTTTAGCAGCAACAAATTCAAGACGATAATGTCATGCCTTGGCATCATAATAGGGGTCATTGCAATTGTTGTCATGCTTTCGGTTGGTGAAGGAATCCAGGCTGGTGTGGGGCAGGTGTTTAGCGGTCTTGATCTGGATGTCATAACAATATTCCCCGGAGGAGCAGGATTTGAGTCAGGTAAACTCGTATATCAAAAACCTGCGGAATTTGATGATAAGGACATTCATGCCCTTGAAAACACAATAGGCGTAAAAACCGTATTACCAAGGCGTGGAGGTGGAGTATCTATAAAATTCAGGGATGAAGAGCGTTCATTCTCATTGAACGCCATCTCTCCATCCAAAGAGCAGGATCTATCAGAATCCATAGATATGGGACGCTTTCTCCTCGAATCTGATAAAAGCGCCATAGTCATAGGGAGTGATATTGCCAGCAAGATGTTCAAATTCCCTTTAAATCCCGGGATGCGTTTGACCCTTGTCAACAAGGAGAACAATATCAGTAAGGAATTTACGATAGTTGGGATTTTTAAGGAAACAGACCAGACATCCCCATTTACGGGCAACAGGAACATGGAGATGTACACCAGTCACGAGGCAATGAAGGAATTGCTTAATTTGAATAAATATTCATATTCCATGATACTTGTGGAAGCAGAAGACCAGAATACCATGGAAATTACAGCCAAAAAAATAGACGACAGCCTGAGGAAGCTGCATAAAGACGAAGGCTATACTGTTAATATCATGAAGTCTCTTCTTGAGTCTTTTACAGAATTCTTCAAAATACTAAAATACGGTCTCGGAGGGATAGGGGCGGTTTCGCTTGCAGTAGGAGGGATCGTGAACGTGATGATGCTTACAGTTACAGAGCGCATAAAAGAGATCGGGGTCATGAAAGCCATTGGTGCGACCCGTGACAATATCCGTGTGCTTTTCCTTCTTGAGTCCGGGCTTCTTGGAGCAGTGAGCGGCCTGATCGGCATAACTATCGGAGCAGGGTTGTCTTTTCTAATATCAACATTGGGTGGTTTCCCGATAGTGGTCAGCTGGACTTCGCTCGCGGCAGGGCTGATCTTTGCAATTGCTACTACAGTGATCGCTGGAGTTTATCCGGCAAATAAAGCAGCAAGGCTTGACCCTGTGGAGGCGCTGAGGGCTGAGTGAGTATGGGAAAAAGCAAATACGGAATATTTACATTAAAATTTAATAAGTTATAATTTATTTTCGGTATGTGAGGCATCATTTTAATTTTTGTTTTCGCTTTAGTCCTTTTATCTCTCCATTCAAAATATGCTCTCAATACATAGCCATAACCAAAACCGAATACACCGAGACCTATTATGACGATCGGGTTTGCCTCAAGCCCCAGAGTAAGCACCTGGGCAAGGTAAGAAGATACAGGTATTGTAGCCATACACAGGGCGCCGAACTCAATAGTATGAAAATTGCGAAATTCAAGACCGTACAGTGTACAGAAAAGTATGCCAATACCAACTGCTGCGCCAGGAAATAGGGACCCCAATATGCGATTTGCATATATACCTGTTGACAAAGCCAGTATAAACACAAAACAGCTTGTTGATACAAGAGCAGCATCATTGAATACGGTTTTCCAGGGCTTTCCCGCTCTGGTTGTATCATCAAGCATATGCTCACCATATAGCAAAAGAGATACAGATGCAAGAGACAGACCCAGAACTGTGCTGTCTACAACCTTGAATGCGGCTGTCCCGATTATGACCAGGGATAAAAATGCCAGCATAAAGGGCAGATGCATCAGGGTAAACAGACTGCCGATAATGCTTTTATTATATACGAGATATTTGTACCATTCTAACTGCCTGTTCATTTCCTCGCCCTCCATAATAACTTCAAAGCCTCCCACAGATGGAGCTTCATGTTCAATCTCTTTGTGGTTTTTTGAAGTGTCCAGCCATCCCCTATACCAATGATCGCTCCTTTTCTGAGCCTGTCCATTACCCTGCGTTCATCTTCCATCCATGCAAATTCTTTCTGTATCGCATGTTCATATGCAAAAGGATCATCCCAATTCTCTATTAATATCTGTGCGCTTCTCATTCCTGGTATTATGCCTTCGCCTGCAAGGGGAGCCACGCATCCTATCGCCTCCCCCACTCCCCATATGTTATGAAATGTGTACGGCATGCTGCTATGCGGAGCTGTTAAGCGGACCTTACCCGTACAGCCGCAGAGCACCTTTTTGTTATCGCCTTTAATCCATCCCAGGTTTTTGAGAATATTATGTGGCTCAATCACAAAACTCCCCGCACCCATATGGTATTCGCTTCCAGATAGCGGAAAAATCCACGCATACCCTGTCCTGTTTATTCTAATGCTCATTCCAGGAGGCTCTGTGCTGCGAACACGGTACTGAACGCAAGGAAGGATCTTATCATCTTTTATCCGGGGTAGATATGCACGAGAAACTCCGGTTGCATCGATAACCCTGTCGTATTCTGTGATATTTATTGGTGACCGCTCTATTGAAGTGCCCTGCAGCAGGTCGGATACAAGAAGCGGCTTGTCGAAAGTCTGCGCATATGCTTCTATTCTCATCTCATCCATTACAATATTGCCGAACCGCATCCGGATATATTTAGCCGGATCAAGCCCGATGTCCTCTAAAAGCTGCTCAAACCCGGATGAAGTACCCCATGCGCACGGACTTATGCCGCAACTTGTCTTATGCGGCTGTTCCTGTTCAAATACTGTCACATCATCGAATCCCCGATTGCGCAGGAGCCTGTACAGATATGCACCTGATATCCCTGCACCAGCTATTGCTATTTTCATCTTTGTTCCCCGTCCAGAAGAAAAGAGATTGCCAGGAAATAGCTCATTAAGCACAGCAGCTTAAGAGCAATTTCAGGTTTATAGATATAATATTCAACGTCTTCAACATTGCTTTTTCTTATTGCCCTGACATACCTTGACAGGGTTATTTCTATAGCAGAAATATTAGCTGCCAGAATTGCCCACATTAAAAATGCAGGACGCAGCGTCAGCGTATTCATATAGAATCCGACCATTACAGGGATGAACCCGAATGATACCGCAAACCAGAAATCGTTATGAAAAAATCCTTTCATGAACCTGGCAGGATATGCCCAGACAAAAAAAGCCTGTATAGGGATCATCCATAGCAAGTGCCATGCGGTAAGCTCTATCATCCAGTATATACCTATCAGAATGGCTATACTTACAGCAGCCAGCCCCAGCAGCAGCAGTTCTTTGGGCATCAGGTATTTCACGTAACTGCTGCCCATTCCTGGAAGTTGATCAAATGAATGGGCTGCAATTCCCAGTCCCAGGAAGTATGCAACAGTAATCCATGCAAAAACATCCCACCTGTGAATACCTGCGATCCCGAATCCGATTGCCAGGAAGCTCAGGTTCATTGCTGTATACGGAAGATGCAGTATAGTCCATATTTCAGCCCATTTTGAACCCTCAATCTGATACCAGGTCATTTTCACGGTTAAACCCCCAGGAAAATACACGTAATTATTTCAAACACATACTATTTATTTCTGCTATATGCTTTAAGTACTTCCGGCTGTACGAAATAGAAAGCCTTTTAATCTTTGGATCGTATTATAATATTGGGGTTATGAAATGAACAAAAATTCCGATCCGAACCAGGATGTTCCCGGGGTATATTGTTCTACTGGTATATGATAGTTAAAGATACTGAGGAAAACAGGAATAAATGCATCTGCCCGGATTGCCCGAGTTATCCTTATGATTGTAAAGGAGAAATTCTGTATTGCGGCAGGGGTAAGAGTGCCTGTGACATCCATGCAAGAGGATGCAGTTGTGTTTATTGCCCTGTTTATTATGAAAATAAGCTGGAAGGATTATATTTTTGTGATAAGGAAGAAGTCGGGGCAAGCAATACTTTGATGCGCAGGAAAAGGTCTTTTGAAGATGATTCCTTTTATCGGACAGTAGTGGAAATTAAAGATATGGCAGCCAGGGGAGAAAGCGTTGTAGTCGCAATGGGGTCATTGAAAAAGCTCCCTTTCTCTCTTGATGACCTGCATTTTGTTCCTGCACAGGTGGAGAGGATTCCTTTAAATATGGAAGATAAAGTGAATACTGAAATTTGTATCGGACCTGATGCGAAAAACCCATTAAAAGTTTCATCCCCCCTTCTGATCTCAGGGATGAGTTTCGGAGCAGTTTCAAAGAATGTCAGGCTGGTAATCGCGCAGGTAGCTTCAAAGTTAAATATCGCCTTCAACTCAGGCGAAGGGGGAATTCTGGATGATGAACTCAGTATCGCCCATGATTATCTTATTGCCCAGATTGCTACAGGCCGGTTCGGCATTAATGAAGACATGTTGAAGCATGTTGCTGCTATAGAGATCCGGTTTGGGGAGGGAGCATATCCGGGTAAAGGGAGTTATCTGCCTGCAAGTAAAGTCACTCCGGAAATTGCGAAGATAAGAGGCTTAAAGAGCGGTGAAGCTGCATATTCCCCGGCACACCATACCGACATAACCACAGCGCAAGAACTTAAAGAAAAGGTTTCCTGGCTGCGTGATCTCACAGGAGGTATTCCCATCGGTGCGAAGCTGGGATGCGGCAATGTTGAAAAAGATATTAAGGTTCTGGTTGATGCCGGGGTTGATTTTATTGCTCTTGATGGTTTTGGCGGAGGCACAGGGGCCACGGATCTTTATGTGAGGGAAAATGTGGGAATTCCGATTTTTGCAGCTTTACCCCGCGCTTTTAAATTACTTTCTGATCTCGGTGTCAAAGATAATATTTCTCTTATCGCAGGAGGGGGCTTACGTACTTCTGCTGATTTTGCCAAATGCCTTGCGCTTGGTGCAGATGCTGTTTATATCGGCACGGCTGCATTGATTGCTATCAATTGTGAGCAGTACAGGATTTGTTATACCGGCCTGTGCCCCACAGGTGTGACCACCACAAATCCGGTACTTGTAAAGCAGGTAAATGTTGAAAAGAGTATTGAAAAACTGTCCAATTATATTAATGTATGTACCCGGGAAATTGCCAACCTGGCCAGGATCGTGGGAAAAAACAATATCAACGAGTTTGATAGCAATGATCTTGTTTCAATGAACAGGGAACTGGCAATCCTTACTGATACCAGATGGTTAAACGGGGAATATTTAAAATAATTATATATACTTGATAGAACCCTTCAAACAGCATACGAAAGCCTGGAACAGTTTTGTCCATGTAGATCATCATTTCGAAAATCAGTAAGTTTTGTCTGCCCAAATGGAATGATCAGATGTTTGGGAAAGCTCCTGTTGTATGTTATTTTGATCTCATTTTTCGAATGTTCAACATCCAAAATATACCCTGCCTTTGCTAACTGCTCTATGAAAAGCGGGATTTTTCGTGTATCAATCGGATTCATATTTTTCACGTCCATTAGCTCTATCCGTAAGGATAAAAACAATTGGAAAGAGCACAGTGAAAGTATCTATCTGTGCCAGTGCCTTTCAATTATTCAAATATTCCAGGATCGTCAGAGCATTCATCCACGTAACCGTCATCCCCATACCAGCAATCAATCCCAGGATAGCCCCGCATAAATGATTATCCCGTTTCTCAAGAAACACGATCAGAAAATATAGGGCTATGAAAAAAACCAGCTTCATGATAACCATATCCGCAAGGCCAGGACTTCCTATCACTCTGATAAATCCCTTTTCCGTTACTCCATTATTCAGGCCGACATATGTCGTTGCCAGGTCACCGATGAAATAAAACACGAATCCGAAGATAAATAGTGCTTTGTTATCGTTGTTCATTTGCACTCAATATCCAAATTAACTTATATAACATAGGAGGGGTTCAGGAAAAAGAGGAGAAAGTATATGGAAAAAGATATAGCAATTCCAATCAATAAAGCCCAGATTAAATAAATTATCCCTGATCAAATGGCACCCAGAGTAAATTTTGGAAAGAACGGTATTTTAATATCAGCAATCGTATTAATTATATCCGTACTTCTAATAATAGATAGACTGCTGGCAACAGGTCCGGTACAGCTTATCCTGGCGGACGGTAAAGCTGTTCCTGTAGAGAGTGCTTCTTTGTTTTCAATAAATGAAGTGTTATTTTTCATAATAACTGCCTGGCTTGGAGGTATGTCTTTTTTTTATATAATACTCTTTTCAAAGGAAAATCAAATACCCGGATCAAACGATGACGAAATACCTGAATTAAAAGAAGATATCGCACTAATACCGGAAAGTAAAAACACAGCCATGTTAGCAGCCACCATTCTCGAAGGCGATGAGAAGATATTATTCCGGAATATCCTGGATAATGACGGGATACTTCAAAAAGAACTCATCATGAAGACAGGTTTTTCAGAGCCAAAGGTAAGCAGGCTACTTGACAAAGCCGAAAGAAGAGGATTGATAGTTCGCCACAGGGAGGGAATGGGAAATAGGATATTTCTAAAAAAATGAAATTAATCAAAGCCTTTATATTCCTATTTGGCCAATAGGATTATGGTGATACGATGAAAACTAAAGTCGCACGAAGGCATCAAATTACGATCCCGGAAGAAATTCGAAAATCTGCAAAAATAGCAGTTGGAGACATTCTTGATATCACGTATAAGCACGGAAAAATCCAGGTTGAAAAAATAGATGAGAACTGGGATAAAGTCATGAAAGAAACAAGAGGAGCCTGGCGGAAACATCCTGTTTTCAAAGAAATGGACGATGCTGTTGAAATAGTGAACTGGATGCGTGGAAAGAAATGAAATATTCACTGGATACCAATGTCATCATAAGTCATTTCAAAGGCGATAAATTTTCAGGTTATACAGATAATTTCTTTTCATGGGTAAAAGATTCGGGGCATGAGTTGTATATAGCCGATATTGTTTACGCTGAACTCTATACCGGAGTTTACCTGTCAAACGATTCAAAAAGTGAAGAGAAACGGTTGCAGCAGTTCCTGGGGGTGAATAACATTGATGTTAAATATACGTCATCAAAAACCGCAAAAAGAGCTGGTGAACTCTATGCAAAGAACCTGTTAAAAAACAAGCGGTCACTAAAACGTATACTACCTGACTTTATTATCGCAGCGAATGCAGAACATCACAGCGATGCCCTTATTACCTGGAATCCATCTGATTTTGACATCAATAGAGAAGTAATGACCCCGGTTGAAGTTATGGAAGTAGCGGCTTAATTTCATTTTTCTGAAACTGCTTTCAGGATAATTCCAGGGAATTCTTATAAGGTATTTCATCCATGGATGGACTCATGAACCGATGGAAAGCATTTGCATTAATTATGATCGGCTTGCTGGCTATTGCAGTTGGCATAAGGTTTTATTATATGGAGGCTCATACATTCATAATTGATGATAAACAGAAGACTTTTGCAATAAATGCAGCTCAAGAAGGATTAAAAGATGAAATGGGGGGTAACAATTATAATGTTTCAGTCGAGAAACACGGCTTGATAATATATACTGCAAGCGGGGATAAAAAGGTAGTTCGTATTGTTCTTACCCGGGAAAACATAACCCTGACCGCCCTCATTGATATGGATACTGGAAATATGGTTGAAAAAAGCAAAATGGAATCCAGTGGATGGATGATCGATTATAAGGATCAAAATTCAAAGCGCTGGGGCCATCAACGTTTATTCGACCGGTGACATGATGGAAATTATAATGGAAATGCAGGGTGTATGGAAAATTTATCGTATGGGCGAGTTTGATGTACCTGCACTTGCGGGAATAGACCTGGCAATAAAAAAAAGTGAGTTCATAGCTATAACAGGCCCCAGCGGTTGCGGCAAATCAACGATGTTAAATATGATAGGTTGTCTTGATATGCCCACACGTGGAAAAGTTTTCCTTGAAGGCAGGAATATATCAGAATTTAAAAGTGACGAACTGGCGCGGATAAGAGGTAAAAAGATCGGGTTCATATTCCAGACTTTCAACCTGTATCCTACCCTGACAGCTATTGCGAATATCCAGCTGCCCATGAGGATACATGAATTTCCTGAATCAGAGGTAGAAGACACTTCAAGAAAACTGCTGGAAATGGTAGGCTTATCAGAACGGGGGAACCATTTCCCGGCTCAGCTGTCAGGCGGGCAGCAGCAAAGAATAGCAGTTGCAAGGGCGCTCTCCACAGGCCCTTCCATTCTCCTGGCAGATGAGCCAACAGGGAATCTGGATACTAAATCAGGAGGAGAAGTTATGGATGTTTTTAAAAGTTTAAACAGTGAGGGATTGACTATAGTTATGATAACGCATGATCCAAAGATTGCAGGATATGCAGGAAGAGTTGTGAAAATGCTTGATGGAAAAATTGTAGGTGAAACATGAATAAATTCAATATAATTTTAATAATCGTATCGACATTAATGATAGCACAGGTTGCATCAGCAGCCTCTAATTATCTTGTGACCGAAAATGCACCTGTGTATCCCGGAGATACGACATATGTTTATGTACCGATACAGAACATGGGATTTGGGAACTACATGGAGGATGTTACAGTAAAACTTGTGCCAAAGGAAGCCTCATCTGCAAATGCTGTAAAGATACTTGACGATGTATATTCACTTGGAACTATTAACGATTGGGGCGATCAGCGAACTGCAAAGTTCAGAATATATGTATATCCTGATACAGTGGAGGGAGATTATTATTTCAATGTTTTTATTACTTACAAGGGACTGCAAACATACGGCACTGCTCCACAGAACCCTGCGACAACCAAGCTGGATGACCAGATATTGACTATTAGAGGAAAGCCCGTGATAATGCTGGTAAATTCAACGATTGGTATCGTGGCGCCGGGGAGCACGAACAAAGAAACGCTAACATTTAAAAATACTGGAACAGGTACGGTACAGAATGCTGTCGCTGAAATAAACATTGACAATACGAATTCAGCGTTTTCTGTACTTGGGGGAGGAAAGCAATTTTCCCTGGGTACTATGAAATCAGGAGATTTTGACTCAATAACATTCAATCTGGCAGTAGATGTCGCCGCACACCCTGGTGTTTATAATATTCCTGTAAAGATCACAGGACAGAACAATTATTCAACCGATAACCTCATCGGATTGGTTGTTGCAGGAATAACCGATTTTGATGTAAGCTATGTGGAGACTGTGGGCTCTTTTTCGCTCAATGTCGTCAATGTCGGGATAAGCCCCGCAAGTGCAGTAGCGGTCAACCTGCCGCGCCAGAAGAACTTCTCAATAGCAGGGAGCAGTACTTCTGTGCTCGGGAATTTGAATCCAGGTGATTATACATCTGCTCCATTCCAGATAACGAAAACTGCTGGAGCCGGAAACGTTCTTGAATTTGAAATACAATATACCGACACCAGCGGGCAGAGACATACGATCACGAAATCTCTACCCGTGACATTATCCTTAACAGGCACACAATCGAGAGGGACGAGCAGTACGAATTATACATTATGGATAGTCATTGTAGTAATCATACTGGTATTATACTGGCAACGCGGAAAAATAACAACATATTTCAAAAAACAAAAATGAAATCCCGTATTTGATTAAGAGGACTTTATGAAGACTTATGATATTTTCAGATTATCCCTGAGCCATGTTAAAAAAAGCAAGATGCGAAGCTGGCTCACTATTATCGGAATTGTAATAGGTGTAGCAGCGGTCGTTGCTATAATTTCCATAGGTCAGGGAATGCAGGAAAGCGTGGCTTCTCGCCTGGGGAGTCTTGGAGCCGATCTGATCACGGTCACCCCGGGTTTTTCACGTGCAACTGGCGGTGGCGGTTTTGATGGGGGACGAGGGGGCGGAAGCACCAGTATTAACCTCACTGATAAAGATGTGAACGTTATCAGACAGGTACCGGGAGTGTTTTATGTGAACGGCATGGTTTCAGGCAGGTCGGATATGGTATTGGGCACGGAGAAGACCTCAGTATCCATAACAGGTGTTGATCCCATAGTGTGGCGCTCCATGGTCACAACGGCGCTTGAAGCAGGTAGATACCTTCAGGCAGGTGACTCAAATGCAGTAGTTATTGGCTATTCTTTAGCTCATGAAACTTTTTTGCAGCCGATAACCCTGAATAGGCCGGTCACGATAGGAGGTAAGACTTTCAAGGTCGTGGGAATCTTCGTCCAATCAGGAGGAGGTTTTGGAGGCGGAGGTGATAATGCAGTGTATATGCCTGCTGATTATGCCAGGGATGTGATAACTACAACGATATCCAGAAATACTTTTACTTCTATCATGGTAAAAGTAACTGATCCAACGCTTGCAAATCAAGTGGCTGCAGATATTATAACAAAACTTATGCCTTCCAGGCATGTAAATCCAAGAACCAGGGATTTTACGGTCACTGCATTCGCAGTGATACAACAGCAGATAACCAGTGTTGTCCAGTCCATATCGCTATTCCTTGCTGCGATTGCAGCAGTTTCACTCCTCGTGGGCGCTGTAGGTATTGCAAACACCATGTTCATGTCTGTCATGGAACGCACACGGCAGATTGGATTGCTGAAGGCTCTTGGAGCTACTGATAATGAAGTGATGAAACTATTCCTTATGGAATCCGGATTATTCGGATTTGTTGGGGGAATGCTCGGAATATTTATCGGCATACTGATATCCGTACTGGTATCCATTGTAGGCGGGCAGGCTATAGGACCGGGCGGGACAATGAACGCAGTTGTAACACCCCAACTTGTTATATTTGCGCTTGCCTTCTCGATATTTGTAGGCATAATCTCAGGCGTTGCACCCGCAAGGTCAGCGGCAAAAATGAATCCGGTAGATGCGCTGCGGTTTGAACAATAAGAAGAACTGGAGCAAAATTTAAAATAATTCACTAAAAACTTTATACTATAAAAACTAATAATAGATGGAGGGGCAAAATATGCAAGAAATAGGAATCAGTGATATACATACTCACACAATGTATTCAGGTTTCACGAATTATAAATTTTTGTCATTCCCGGACAGCGTGACAACTCCCCGGACATCCATTAAGGTCGCTGAAAAGATGGGACTTGGTGCACTTTGCATAACAGATCATAACACTATCAAAGGTGCGCTTGTTGCTCAAAAATTCAATAAGGATATAGTGGTGATCGGTGAAGAGATATCTTCAAACGAGGGTGAAATACTGGGATTGTTCCTTCAAGAGCAGGTCGAGCCCGGCTTAAGTGCCGAAGAAACAATAGAACAAATACACAGCCAGGATGGAATAGCCGTTGCTCCACACCCTTATAGTGGACATTGTTCTTGTGTTGGCACGAAAACGAACACATTGAAGTTTGATGGGATAGAAGTATTCAATTCATTACACAGGGATGGATATTCCAATGCTCTCGCTCTTAAAAATTGTAACGGGCATGCAAAACTTGGCGGAAGTGATGCGCATGCAAGTTTTATGATAGGAAACGGTTATACGTTATTTAACGGCAGTTCCCAGGAAGATTTCAGGACAGCCATAAAGAACAGACAGACAATTCATGGCGGAGAAGTTGCATCTCTTAAAGATTTTGTCAAATATAGTGCCAGGGTAGCGTTTGAATCGTCAAAGACGATAATGAAGTTCAATGGCGTGGATTGCCCCATGTCTGCCAGAATATCAAGGGTAAGAAATTCACGCAAAATGTCCTATCTGCTGGGTTCTGTCGTATATGCATTTTCACCACTGCCTGTTATTTGCACACTTCTTGGCGATAGGGTATTGCAACATAAAGGACGCAGGGTATGGAAAGAACAGCATGATCGCTATTTGTAATTTCGTTTTGAGTATGAATATCCTGAAGCCTCCCCCCCATTGGCAACTATGTATAGCCATTCGTAAACCGATTTCATCATCCCGAATTGCTGGAACCTGCGCATTGAGAATCCAACCTTCATATGAGCATCAAGCATCACACGTCCGATTTTACGCATTCTCAGTGCAATCTCAACATCATCACCCGCATCGATACACTGGTACATGCCAGCCCTGATGAAAGCTTCCTTATCAAATGCAGTGTTGCATCCCAGAGTATAATACAGGGCGCGGGTATAATACCCGATGCGGGAGAAAGTATTTGCACTCATGAGAGAAATTTTGTGTTTTAATCCCTCTTCAATAGGATAAACAGTCCCATAAAGCTGGACAATATCATGTAATTCGAAATCATTCTTTATTATCTCAAGCCATTCCGGGGGGATTATGCAATCTGCATCCGTTGTAGCAACGATCTCTCCCCGCGCACGCAATACACCGTCATTCCTGGCTCCTCCCACCTTTTTGCTCGTCTGGGTCATAACTTCATCAGCATATACTTGCGCCAGTTCACATGTGCAGTCCTTTGAATTTCCATCAACCACGATGATTTCGTATTCATCCCTGCTAATTGTCTGATTGCAGAGGGATTGCAGACAGGCTGTAATATTAGCTTCTTCATTGTAAGTGGGGACAATTACGGATATCATGATTCCATCAGTTTCCTATATAGATTGCAATGCATCCGGGCAACTTTTTTAATGTCATACTGCTCGGTAAAGTCGCGTGAACCAGGAGAATATTGTTTTAATGATTCATCATCCGCAATCCGCTCCCCGGCCTCCGCAACATTATTAAAGAATTGGACCGCCCCTCCAAAAATTTCTTTGAATTCCGGTATCCCACGGGCAACCACGGGCAGGCCAGAGGAGAGCGCTTCTAAGATCACCAGCACAAACATCTCAGAATACGAGGGCATTAAAAATACATCGGCGCCGCTGTAAGCTTCCGCAATATCAGGAACGAATCCCGTAAATATTACGTTATCCTGGCATTTCTTTTTCATCCACTCTATCTTAAGGCGGTCTTTGGAAAAAGGCCCTGCAGGAAAGCCTCCAACCCATACCCAGTGCATTTCAGGATGCATTTTTGACAGCTCCAGAAAATCATATATTCCCTTGCGTGGCGTCTGCTGGCCTACGGCAAGCACTACCTTCTCGCCGTCAGGTATTTTATACCGCTCCCTGAAGCTTTTTCGCTTCCCTTCATCCCTTTTGAAATAATCCCTGTCCACCCCGTTAGGGATCGTTGTGGTAGGAACATCAGGAGCGATCTCCCGAACTTCGCTGCGGCACCAGTCTAGCAGGGTTATTATATGATCAAACTTCCTGTAGCTGTAAGGGTAATAAGGGGTAAAAAATTTGCTGAATGCCAGGCCCCCTTCATTAAGGCGGGGAGTGACATGTGCGGTCAGTATCTTTATGCCTTTTGAGTATTTGCGGCTCATAAGCGATACAGGGCCGAAAGTGTGATAATGGACTATGTCAAAATCCCGGCCTCTGGAGTTCCATGACACTTCCATATCCGGCATACTGGCCAACTGCCTGTACAGCGTTTTTGCTGCAGTCCCGCATCCCAGATACTTTAAATTCAGGAAATCTTCTACAAAAATATTAACCCTCATTTATTATTCCTCACAAAATTCATCGCATTTCTGATACAACCATCCATATTAAGATATTCAAATTCCGAAAAACGTCCGACGAGTCCTATGCCAAGTTTTTCGCAAAAGTCTTTTACGATGGCGATATTTTTCTTATAATCCAGGTCATAGATAACATACGCAAACCTTTGCCGCTCCAGGGCAGTATATACTATATCCTCCCTATCCTTTATGATATTCATATTTTTAAGTGCTTTAATTACATGGTCAATAATCTTCCGGTCCGACATTTCTGACACATCATCCCCTTCATGATATGTTATCTCTGCAAGTATCGCCGAATGCCCCGCATGCGCCACATCCGGGCTGTAATTTGATGGAAATGAAACTCTGTTAAACAGTCCAGGATCTTTATCAGGAACATACATCCATGAAATATTCGGAAGCTTTCCCTGCACCCCGATAAAAACACAGACTATCGAGTTATACTTTAGTTCATTGCAGGATTTCCGAACTGTATCCGGAACATTTTCGAGACTTTCCAGGAGCCTCTGTAAGGGAATGGTAGATATGCAGCGGTCTGCAATAATAATATTATCGCCATCACTTATTAAATACTTTTCTCCTTCTTTCCTGACTGAAGATACGTCAAAGCCTGTGCGGATGCTCTTTTCAATCGGTGATGCAATTGATCTTACCAGCGCTTCAATCCCGCCCTTTCGGGGATAGGTGAAAACGGACTGATGAGTATATCCTTCGGTTTCTATTCCGATTGCAGATTTTATAATATCCTCCAAAGGCGGGCGGGGAATGCGCCCTTCTACCCAGTGCAATGACATCTGCTCTGTCGGGAATTTCCAGATCTTTTCATTATATGGGATCAAGTACAGGTCAGCAATGCCTTTCCCGAAGGTATGGATGATCCATTCACGAAAATTCCCGGGGGGCGCGAGTTTTCCTTTTTCAACAGCGATCAGGGTTTTAATAAATTCATTGATACAGAAAAAGAGGTCATCCTTTGGAAGCTGGTTCAACCCATTTTCAAAGGGATATTTGATATACAATCCCTTATAGAAAATTTTTGTATTGCGTATATTGCGCTGGCTGTTCTCTCCGAGCACATCATTCATGAATGTAAGAACTTCTGCATCACGGCTGAAAATGATGTGCGAGCCTCCTATATCAAAAGTGAACCCGGAATTGATTACGGAGCGGCATAATCCCCCAAAAACCGGTTCCTGCTCAAGAACTGTGACATCATCACCTTTTTCATGAAGCAGGCGGGCAAGAGTGATACCTGTAAGACCACCGCCGAGTATTGCTGTTTTCACGGTGGATAATTCGCTATCAAGCAATATATTGTTTTCTAAATCGAGCTGGTTGTTTGAGATTGAGGTGAGAAGCAGATATTTCCATTTATATGAACTTATCAAATACTTCAGTAATTTCACTCATTGCTTCTTTAATGTGTTCTTTTTCCATCTCAGAAACTACTTTCTTACCAAGAGGGATTTTCCAATCTTCAATATTGTTTTTATCAAAAATTTTTTCCAATTTCTTTTTCCTAGGAGAGCTTAAATCCACTTTTTCTATTTCGATAGATGGAATCATACTTTTAACCACTTTTTGGGTTAAGTCTTCTGGATATAAATCTTCAATATCTGCAACTTTCAACAAGTAATGGTTATCATCAGTAAGAAAACCTTCTTTCTGCGAATCTTCTATTTCTTTTGTTGCATCTCCATCAAATAGATAAAATACCGGCAACTGTGTATTTTTAGCTACGTGCGACCACATTTTAATATGATATTTTCCCGTATCTTTACCCCTCATGGCTATAATCTCTACGCCTCTCCGATTTAAATCAACTTTAAGTTTTTCAGCTATTAATGGAATTATCTCTTTTTCAGTCGCACCTTCCACAAAAAGAAGGCGGTCAGCGAAAAAGACGTCACTCATTCTTACGCCAAGTTCAACTAATACATCTTTTAGATTTTGGGCATTCTCAACATTCACACGTTCAACTTTTGTTATTTTCTTTTAACACCAAAAGCACTCCTAAGAAATTCCTTGCTAATAGCATTATCTCTCACTAATTCCAAATCCCCAACTGAAATGTTTTTATTGTTCCATCTATTTCCGGAAATTTCCCGTTCAATAGTCAATTCATTCGTTTTTAATTGATAACCATCCTCTAGCATCATGGATTTTAAAATATCTTTTGCAAATATCTCATTTTTTCTTCGAATCCCTTTTCAGTTTGTTGAAAAATGTTTAAATCGGTAAAAAATAGTTCTAAGGCTTCTAAAATATGTGATTTTCCGGAACCGTTTTTGCCAATAAATACATTGAACTGCTTAAGATCATCTATTGTTATGTCTTTATGGCTACGATAGTTTTGTATTACTATTTTAGTAATTAGCACGTTCTATCAAAAGAACTTTAACATATTTAAAACTGACGAATTTTAGACCATTTCAAATGTGCTATGGTATCATACTTTTATATGAATTCCTATTCAGTAGATCAAAAAATCATAAAAATACTTATCCCGATATCAATGGTCAATTAATGTATATGAACCAGACGGATGCGCTCATTCGCCCGGCACGCCGCCTCGGTGCAGCTTCCAGCCGCATCCCTGACGGTGCAGTCCGTTGAATCGAGAAGATTAGGCGAATCTGCGAACAGCGGAATCTTTATTTAAAATAAGGTTTATTATTATAATGTCATGGCAGAAACAATATCCGCTATTTACGAGGATGGAATATTCAAACCTCTTCAAAAAGTAGATCTTCCAGATCATAAACATGTTCATCTTATACTTATGCCGGATGAGGAAGCTACTCTATTAAATGCCCAGAAGAAAGAATTATCGAAGATAATTGGCATTGGAAGCAGCGGAAAAACAGATATTGCACGAAAACACGATAGTTATCTTTATTGAAGTGATACTTTTTGCCGATCTTTGTCGATACAAGTGCATGGTATGCTCTTCTTGATAAAACAGATTCAGATCATGAATCTGCCGTTAAGTTCAAAGATTCATTGAATCATTCAATGACAACCACGAATTATGTTGCAGATGAGATAATTACACTCGTCAAAGCTCGTCTTGGCTACAGTAATGCAGTTGAAATCGGTAGAAAACTGTGGAATGAAACAATAACCACTCTTATTCGTGTTTCATCCTCTGATGAGGAAAAAGCATGGGAAATTTTTGTAAAATATCGCGACAAAGGTTTCAGTTTTACTGATTGCACAAGTTTTGCTGTTATGGAACGATTTGGAATTACTGAAGCTTTCGCTTTTGATGAACATTTCGATCAATATGAAAAGATAATACGATTTCCAAAATATTAGTAACCGCTTTTTTCTTCACACTCGGGTTATTGTAAAATAATTTTATCCAACAACAATTATAAGCATACATGCAAATACATGCATATTATGGCAACCAAAACCATAACAATTACGCTGGATGCCTATAAGAAACTATGAGCAGAAAAGCCTCTAACGAAAGCTTTACGGACATAATATTGAAAATGACCCGAAAAAAGAATACGCTTGATTACATACGTTCCCTGAAAACCAGTACTGAACTTGCAGATAATATTGAAAAAGCAATGCAGGAAACAAGAAAAGCAAAACTGATTTCATAATTGACCTGCTGCGCCGTAAACCTGCTGCTGAGAGTAAATTGGAAGAGCTGACAGCAGATGGTGATAAATTAACCACAACGCCTCTTAACGCATCCGAACTCTACAAAGGTGCATATAATTCATCCCGGCCGATCGAAGAAGCTAAAAAAGTACGGCATCTGCTCGATACCCTTGATATCCTGGAATTTTCAACCGCTGCCAGTGAAACTTTCGGAAAACTTTCGATAGAACTCCAGAGAAAAGGAAATAATATAGGGGATTTTGACCTCCTTATAGCAAGTATCGCCCTTACTCATGGCGAGCCCCTGCTTACGAAGAATGCCAAACACTTCTCGAAGGTTCCAAGGCTTGCGGTTGAAGGTTATTAAAATTTTATTTATTTTATTCCAGAAATCACTTCAATGTCCTGAATGCAATAATTCAACAGTGCATTGGGCACAACAAATTCGAAACATAAATGTATTAGTGCATCAATTTAATACTTGATTATGAAGTTACTCGTAAGCCCGATCAATGTTGAAGAAGCCAAAACCTGCAAACTCGGCGGTGCGGATATAATTGATGTAAAGAATCCGAAAGAAGGCTCACTTGGCGCAAATTTCCCGTGGATGATAAGAGATGTGAAAAACGTGGCAGGCGCAGTACCTTTGAGCGCAACGATCGGTGATTTTAATTATAAGCCAGGAACAGCATCACTGGCAGCACTTGGAGCGGCTGTCGCGGGTGCAGATTATATCAAAGTCGGATTATTCGATATACAGACCAGGGAGCAGGCCCTTGACATGCTCACAAACATTGTCCGTTCAGTAAAGGAATATGACAAAAATAAGAAAGTTGTGGCTTCAGGTTATTCTGATTACATGCGAATTAACTCCATTTCACCTTTTGAACTGCCATCAATCGGTGAAATAGCAGGTGTAGATGTTGTTATGATGGATACGGGTATCAAGGATGGCCGCTCCACATTTGAATTCCTGACCGAAGAAGAACTCAGGCAGTTCGTTTCAAGTTCAAGAGACCACGGGCTCCAGGCAGCACTTGCAGGCACGATCAAATTTGAAGATATTCCTGCATTAAAAAGAATATCCCCGGATATTATCGGGGTCAGGGGTTGCGTGTGCGGCGGAGACCGCAATTCCTCAATAAGGAAAGATCTTGTTGAAAAATTAAGGACCCTGATCAACAGGAAATAATGGAAAATGATCATCGGAGCATCATCTTTTGCAGGAACACTTCCTGAACTGGAGCGCGAGGTTGAATCTATAGAACTGTATATACCAAAGCTTGGAGTTTATGAAGGAACAAAGTTAATAAAATCCCGCATATGCAAACTAAAAGATATACTTTCATCATACGATTTGTCAACTTCTATCCATGCTCCTTATTTTAGCGATTCACCAAATTATCCGCAAGAACTCATTGTAGACACTGCAAGATTGAATGATACAACAGAAAAACTCATGAAAGAAAGTATCATGATAGCAGAAGCTCTCGGATCAGGGATTGTGGTCATTCATCCGGGAAGGATAAATGAAAATGAGAATAAAGACGAAGCATTTGAAAACATGGTCTCAGGATTGTCCCGCCTTTCAAAATTTGCCGAAGATGCGAATGTTACACTCGGACTTGAAAATAAGGAAGGGACTGACCCGGATAACCTGTGCATCAGCGCAACTGATCTGATAAAAGCTATCGAAAAGACAGGTTCACCTAATTTGAGGGCTACGTTTGATATCGGGCACGCTAACCTGACGTGTGAGGGAAACCAGGGGAAACTTCGGGAATTTGCTAAGGAACTAAAAAATCACGTAGCGCATGTTCATATCCATGATAACAAGGGTTTATTTACCGAGAAATTCTGGGGCGATCTTCATGGTGCGCCAGGGACAGGAGTTATTGATTTTTCTATTTTGAAAGAACTCAGGTTTAATGGTGTGTATAATCTTGAGGTGTTCTCTGTTGATGATGTAAGGGCGGGAAAGAAGATACTTTCAGGTTTGGACATTGAATAAACCGTTTGAATAATGAATAAACCATCGGATATTTTAAATATTATGTATGTTTGTAGGAAAATAATGGGCAGGAATTTTTTAAAATACCACCCCCCCCACCCTGCCCATTATACCACCATTATTTTTTTAATATACCAGGATATTTTCGAATATACCAGGATAATGTCAATTGAAAAAACAAATTGGATAGAGCAGGCGGTGGATAGGATGTGGGGAAAATATAAATGAATTATTTGCCTGCTCATACTAACAATAACTATCATAACTAATATACCTATTTGGACACTAAAATGAGCATAATAATGACAAAATAATCATTCAATTAACACTACTTCCACTTCCTCACCAGCATTTCGTCCTTCGATATTTTCCGGAATTATCACGAAACCATCAGCTTTAGAAACAGAACTTAAAATCCCGGCCCCGGTTGTTGCCAGTGGAATCGCAATGCCATTATCTATTTTTACACGAGCAAATGTTTTATACCCTGTTCTTCCAGTTATCTTTCCAGATAGCACTGCTCGTACGATCCTTTCAGGCTCATCCGGAACATGCCCAAGCCTTCGAAATGCGGCCTTTCCATAAAAAAAAAGCGCCACTATACCTGCAACAGGATATCCCGGCATGCATAAAACAGGTTTACCATTGATATTTCCAAGAGCTGTAGGCTTTCCAGGACTGATCCCGACACCATGGACAAGGAGTTTTCCAAGTGATCCAACAACTGCCGGAACAAAATCGCGTTTTCCCACTGAAGTCCCGCCGCTTGTTAAAATCATATCTGCATCAAGATTTGATATAATAGCTTCTTTTATTTTGTCAGGAGAATCAGTCACAATCTCAAGCAGGCGTGGGATGCCTCCCCATTTTCGTATATACATGGCAGACATCAATCCATTCGTTTCATAGACCTCTCCATCAGCCAGGTTTTTCTTACCTCTGGGTACAAGTTCCTCACCAGTTGGAATAATCACAACAAGAGGCCTTTTAAAAACTTTAATGTTCCCAATACCAAGGGATGCAAGAACAGCGATATCACAGGGACGAAGCAGGCGCCCCCTGTTTAAGATAATTTCACCTTTTTGTATATCCTCTCCTATTGCTCCAACGTTCTTGAAAGGATGGATTTGTGCAAATATCTCAACTTTATCGCCGCTTAATACCGTATCTTCCATCATAACGACCGCGTCCGACTTTTCCGGCATCGGTGAACCTGTATGCACTCTCATGCATGTGCCTTTCTCCATAATATTTGCTAATCTGAGCATAACAGGTGAACCAGTGCCTGCTCCGAGCGTTTCAGATGCCATGACTGCAAATCCATCCATGGCTGCACGCCTGTAATGCGGCACATCTATACTTGCAATTATATTTTCTGCAATTATCCTTCCATCACATTCCTCGATGGGCAAGGTCTCTATTTTTGAAATTGGTTGAAATGAATGGAGAAATAATTCTTTTGCTTTTTGTGCATTTATTCTTTCTTTAAACATCATCCACCCGACACAGGAGGGAAAATAGCTATTTCTTCACCCGGTTGAAGCAAATTAGCCATTCCATCCGATTCAAGAATATTTTCCCCATTCAGAAAAATATTAACATAGGGCTGTAATTTTCCATTAGTGAATAAGATCTTATCCAGGCCCGGGAACTTATTACAAATCATTTCAAGTATCTCCCGGACAGTATCTCCTTCAATCTCAAGCTCACTGGTTTTTGTGAATTCCCTGAAATTTGCAAAGAACCTGACCCTGATTTTTGGCATGCACCATGAATGTTTTTCCAAAACCATAAATGCTATGAATAAGTTTAAACTATCATGGAGTGGATGAATAAAAAAAACATTCTTTATTATCTTTGTTTTTTTATCCTGGTAGCCCTTGCATTTTTCTTAAGATTCTACAGGCTTGATGAAAGGGTATTTCATCACGATGAGGCTGCTGTAGGTTATTTTACGTACAGGTTGTTCACGCAGCATAGCTATTCTTACGATCCCTCGTTCCATGGGCCTTTCATGTATTATGTGACAACCGAAATATTTAAAAGAATAGGGGATAGTGACTATTCTGCACGAATCCTGCCAGCAATTCTCGGGTCTGCTATGCTGTTATTTTTGCTGCCCTTAAAGAAATATATCGGAAAGACAGGATTGCTGATCTGTGCTTTCTTCCTTGCACTCTCACCATCGTTCCTGTATTATTCCCGGTTTTACAGAGAAGATATATTCATGTCCTTTTTTACACTATTATTATTTGTTTGCGCGATCAAATTTGTAGAGAATTATTCTAATATGAATTATTCTAATAATAAAAATATAGTGATCAGGAATGCGTATTTATTTGCAATTATATTAATAATATTAACACTGGCATGTATCTGGGTCATACCGGGTTTATATATTCGGATATTATCGTTGTTAACATTAAAAGGATTATATTTTGTTTCATTTGCATTAATTGGATTAGTTATTATTATTCTAGGTTTTGGCAGATATCCTTTAATGAGATTTCTTTACATTGTTATCGGGGCACTGGCGCTTGCATCGCTGGTTGCGCTTAAAGAAAATGCATACATCATAATGGCTTTGGCAATCTTTTTCCTGTTTCTTTTCGCCATAAGGGAAAAATGGTATAGTGGTTTGATCGGAAAAATCAAAAATCTCGATAATAAATTTTTGGTCATGTCTACAGAAATGCTATTATTTATTTTTATATTTATTGTCTTTTTCTAATTATATTATACGGGAAATTTTCTTGACTTTACGGGGATGAAAGATGCCTTCATGAAAGCGATATTACACTGGTATGAGATGCACAAGATTGAACGTATGGGCGGCGTTTTCTTTTTCTACTTACCGATCATAGCTCTCTATGATCTTCCAATATTCATATTTGGAATTTTAGGAATTGCACATTATAGCTGTTGCGATAATAAGAAAATAAAGATATTAATGATTTCTCTTATCTACTGGATAATAGTTTGTATATTCTATCTCATATCAAAAACATATCCGGCATCAGGCAGATTCCTTCCTGTATCTTACCTCCCGGCTTCAATAATCGTTTTATTACCATTGCTGCTATTTGCATTCTTAAGCGTATTGAGGTCAAAAAATCTTTTTGTTGCTTTCCTGACATATTGGGCACTGGCTAATTTCTTTGTATATTCTTATGTCCAGGAAAAAGTACCATGGCTTGTACTAAATCCCTTACTTCCTCTTGCATTAATTGCAGCGACCTACCTGAATGAAATTATTCCGGGACTGGATTTAAATTCCCGTAAAGGTATCATTGCAGTCGTAATTATTATTTTAACATCGTCTTTTTTCGTATATTCAAGCATTGAATTGAACTATAAGCGTTATACAGATCCCGCCGAACCTATTATCCAGGCGGCTCAGCCACCACAGAAATTTGCATTATTCTTAAGTAAAATAAATGAAATTTCATCGCAGTATGAGGGTAATTCTACAAAGATACAGCTTACCGATCCGGAATTAGAAACCCAGTTCCTCTGGTACATGCGCCATTTCAATAACATTCAATGGAAAGTCAATATCAATTCCACTCTTGACGCGCCGTTGATAATCGTTCATCAGGGCGATGAGACGCCAAGTGAAGCTGATATCGTAAAGCGCAACCTTCGCACGGATTATGAGCGACTTGATAGTGCAAAGATGTCATGGTACTGGTTCAAAGAGTCGGATATAACCATTGATTATTTGCTTTACAGGAAGATGAATCGAGAGCCGTCAGAATACAGGATAGTGCTGTTCTATAAGCCTAAATACCAGGATAGTTAAGTTGCCGAATTCAGCGCTCCTGGCCAAGCAGCAGGATTGTCCTGGCAGTCTTTTCACACATGATCTCCCAACCTTTAATGAGTTCCTTTCCATTTCTGCAAACCATACTGGCAAACCCCTGTGCTTCATTGTTTCTGTCCCCGAAAGCCATTACCGTGTTCGCGCTTGATTTGAGCAATTCACCAGCGTCTCTTTCTGTTTCCTTAGCAATGAGTGCAAGCTTGGTATTGACTGTAGTTCTGTCAAAATCAAGGTTAAACAGCACCTTAAGATCATAGACATCCTTGAATCTCTCCCTGCCTGTATGTACTTGTGTTGCCATGATCTTATCTGCGATCAGATCTTCGATGCTTGAGTGGGGAAAGACGACAGCTTCTACGGGTTTTGCTTCTTCCATAATATAAAATTCCACTGGCTTTATGACCTTCTTTATCGCAGGAAGCCAGGCGTGCTTGCAGTTTATCTGAACTCTTATGGACTTTGCCTGCACATCATTTCCGGCCACATGCTCGTACTCTCCAAACCTGGAAGGCATCCTGTGCCTTAAGTTCAAGGTTCCTGATGCTTTATCAGCGGACTCAAATTCAAAAAAACCATATGGGATTCCCTGTATCTCAACTGCTGTTCCCTGATCTCTTAGCTGCTTATTGATGTCTTCAATCTTCTGAATCAATGCATTGTGATTCTGTATCGTTGTATTGAAATCAAGATCATTGGATGTACGCTGGAACATTGGATCGATGTAGCTCTGAACGCAGGTTCCGCCTTTGAATACAAGATATTCGCTTATAGGCAGAAGCCTGTATAAAATCTCCATGTGCCAGAACATAGTCTCTGTGAGATATGCAGGAATGCCATATTTCACCTGCATCTTTCTGAATATATCCTGAGTGAGCTGGTCCCGGCTCCAGATATGTATCGTGGATAGAAGTTTTATCTTTTCCTCAACTCCAAAAGTAATTCTCATTCCATCACCGTGTTAATTGCATGCCTTATTTCCTTTTCATCTACCCAACCTTGTGCCACAGCCTGTTCATTCTCAGTTACCTCGAAAAGCCTTTTACCCCATATCTCATTGAACTTTTTCATAACCGCCAGTATAAGAGAAAGAAAACCTTCCTCCTCTGCAAGCTTTTTAAAATATGCAATATCCAGAACATTGTCCAGCCTGTTCTGCAGCAGTACAAGATAAGTGCCGTATAGAGTAAATGGTGTCTCCCTGGCCAGGCACTCAATAATTCCCCGCTCTACAGACGCCACCCAAACCTCGATACCCAGGAAATCTGTCCTTATAATATCCGGCGGGATGCTATTACATGCATAAGTAATAATAGTGATATCCCCTGCCTCATCCATATTTTTCTCATATACTTTTATATTTGCAATTTTACCAAGCACCCGGAGGCGGGGATAAAAATGCTTATAGTGATCTTTCAATATGTTTACAGCATAGACAGGAGGATCATAATCTACAGGAGTGATCTTCTGGCGTGCAGCAGTAAAGGAGCCAAGGTAGTATTTATCACCGCAAATCCTGTCTACCGCTGCAAGCACATCCTGTTGAGTACGCAAATATTCTGTGCTTGACAAAAGCAAGTCGCGCAGGTTGTCATGGAGAGGAAATTCAGGATCAAGAGCTACTCTGATGCGCACGTTCACAGTTTCTTTTAAGACTCCAAGACCAATTAGCTCTTCAACCTGCTCATATGTGCTCCTAAGACCTGAGCCTGTCATTTTAACAAGCTCATTCCTGGTCATTGGTCTGCTGGATTGAGCAAGTGCCTGCAGGATCTTTATCTTGGTCCTTGTGCCTAATATTAATTCAAGCATAATGGATAAGTCTGGACTTCATGCCATATAAATATTACTACTTATAGTAGGTAATATAAAATATTACTATTTTTAGTAGATACTTGTTCATGAACTCATTTAACCTTAGTAAGGATCGATCCATCGGCCTCAGGTTCTTCAAATAAAGTCAGTCCACTTTCACTTTAACTTATATATTAGTTTAGTTGTTAGATTATATTTGGAACATGAAATTTTGGAGGTAGTATGGTAAAAGTACTCATTGTTGCGGATATGATAAATGATTTTGTCACAGGGAAATTCGGAAGTGAACGAGCCCGGAATATCGTCCCGAATGTTGTTGCTCTTGTAAAGAAAGCGCATAAACTTGGAGTCCCGGTAATATTTCTACGGGATGCACATAGTGCAACCGATAGGGAACTGGATATCTGGGGAGAACATGCTATGAAAGGAAGTAAGGGCTCCGAGATAATCCCGGAGCTTAAGCCTGAAAAAAATGATATCGTAATAGAAAAAAAACAGTACATCGCTTCTGTGGAACTTCCTGAAATATTAAAACAAATGAACGCAGACACCCTGATCTTTACAGGTGTGAGCACAGACATCTGTGTACAGAATAGCGTTGCTCAGGCATATTTTTCAGGATATAAAACGATCGTGCCCCGTGACTGCACTGCTTCAATAGATGAAGAGTCTTATGAATACGCCCTAAAATATATGAAAAGTATTTTCGGTACGGAAATTTCATCATCTGATAAGGTTTTATAATGGTTTTGATGATCTCCGGGGTCGATGAAGCAGGAAAAGGCCCTGTTCTTGGGCCTATGTGCGTTGCAGGAATACTTCTTGATGGAACAAAAATAAATGATCTTTCAAGGATCGGAGTGAAGGATTCTAAACAACTGACTGCAAAAAAAAGGGAAGTACTGGCCGGGGAAATTAAGGAACTGGCTGAAAAATATTTTATCCTTGAAGTTACTTCTTCCAGGATAGATGAACTCAGGCAGATGATGACAATGAATGAAATAATGGTTGCCTCGTTTACGAAAGTCCTTGAGGAATTAAGACCCGATCATGCTTTTGTAGATGCAGCAGATGTAATTGCGAACAGATTTGGCGAAAATATCAGGATGAAATATCCAGGGGAAATAATGATCACTTCAGAACATAAAGCAGATGTTAAATACCCGATCGTATCGGCTGCTTCCATACTTGCAAAAGTCCAGAGGGACTTGCTTGTAAAACAAATCGAAAACGAACTGGGATTGGAAATAGGAAGCGGCTATCCTTCCGATGCTAAAACTATCAGATTCCTTGAACAATGGGTAAAAGACAATAATTCCCTTCCTTCTTTTGCCCGTAGTTCGTGGGAGACTTCTAAAAATATTTTAGAGAAATTCGATAGAAACCAGAAAAGATTATTTGATTACGATATAAAAATCATGAAACAAGCCTTTCGATAAGCTTTCTTCCTTTTTCAGTCTTGAAAATCGGTGGATTCCAATCCTGTATTATTCTTCTCCTTTGTGTTTTAACTTCCTTTTGTTTTATTGGATCAAAGCCGGTTTTCTCCTGCGATTCCCTGTATATCATTATGCCGCATCGCTGCCAAACCGGTGTTTCAGCAAGATTGATCCCATGACTGAATACAAGCTCATGGATCTGGCTTGCCTTCATGTTTTTCAGGCTCATTGCAGCCTCATTTTCACTCATTCCGGATTTTAACAGCGTGTAATATCCGTAGGAACTCATATGGTTTCTCCATGCTTCAGCCTGTCTCCACAAAAGATATTTGTAAATGTCTTCTTTTCCAAGAATGACGATCCTTGAATCAAAAGAAACAGGTTTTTCAAGCTTCAACTGGATTGTAAGCGCTGAGGAAACAAATGCCGGAATAATGGAATCAATCTTCTCGACCCTGTTGTTATAAGGCATTTCATAAAAAAAGAAGGATATCTCATCTGAAAATGTAAAAGCAAAAAGTGGATTCAAGCCGCTTTCCTTAAAAAATAATTCAATAGAATCCGCCATCGCCCGGGCAAATATCTCATCATATGGTTTTAAAAGCCCGAGCAACCCCAGTGCGCGATGAAAACCCTTTCCATCGATCCTTACGGCAAAAGGAGGAAATACCCGAAGGTGGGAATATATTTCCCTCTCTTTCATTTCATTTTCTGAAAAATCATCATTCAAGATTTATTATTGTTCCTCATCTTCCTGGGAAATATCATACTCTTCAGAAACCTCTTCGGGTTTCTTGAACTGGTCTTTGACATGCCTTATGAGAATAACATCCGCAACTGCTACAACCCACCTGAATGGAACGACTACGCCTTTGCTTCCCGAATCGAACATATTGGGGTTTAATTTTGTGGCCGCAAGACCCGTAGCTTTTTTCTCGTTTACTTCAAGAACGACATCATTAACCTTTCCAATATATACTCCTTTTTCGGTGTAAATATTTAATCCAAATAGTGTTGAAACCTCAGCCTGCATTATATCACCTTACCTGAATATGAATGATATCAATATAAACTTTATTGAATCTTTTTTTCGCAGAAGTTTAATATTCCCGGATGATGATTTAGGCTGTAATGTTAACAACTGATGATATTAAAATTCTTATTAAGAAATATGCGCTTCAGAATGCTGTAAAATATAATAAGCTGCCGCAGGCCGGTTCTGTCATGGGCAAGGTCATGGCTGCTCCGGAACTCAGGACAAGGGCCAAAGAGGTAAATTCGCTCGTGGGAGAAGTGCTGGATGAGATAAACCGGATGTCCCCCGATTTATGGGAGCAGGAATTGAACCGGCTGGCACCCGAACTCATTGCAGAACTCAGGGAAAAGAAAGAGCCGGAAAAAGGCCTTCCACCGCTTGATATTAAAGGACAGCTTGTTATGAGGTTCGCGCCAAACCCGAATGGTCCGCCTACCATAGGGAGTTCGCGCGGTATCGTTGTGAACTCGGAATACACGAAAAAATATAACGGCAAGTTCATCATCCGTTTTGATGATACAGACCCTGCGACCAAGCGCCCCATGCTTGAAGCGTATTCATGGTATCTTGATGACTGCGAATGGCTCGGCGCAAAACCGGATGAGGTAATAATTGCATCTGACAGGATACCTGAATATTATGAGGTAGCTGAACAACTTATTAAGAAAGGCGGGGCATACGTTTGTTTCTGCGAGCAGGAAGAATTCAAGGCTCTAAAGGATGTAAAGAAAGCCTGTCCGCACAGGGACCAGGGTGTGGAAGAGAATCTTACATTATGGAAAAAAATGCTGTCAGGTGAATTTAAAGAGCAGGAAGCTGTGCTTCGCATCAAGACAGATATCGCACATAAAGACCCGGCAATAAGGGACTGGGTAGCCTTCCGTATCATTAAGACGCCGCACCCAAGACCCGAAGTTGCGGATAAATACAATGCCTGGCCGCTTCTTGATTTTGAGGGCGCCGTGGAGGACCACCTCCTGGGCACGACGCTTATTATCCGGGGCAAGGACCTTACGGATAGCGAGACCCGCCAGCGATATATATACAAATACATGGGCTGGAAATATCCCGAAACCATGCACTGGGGACGCGTGCAGATACACGAGTTCGGGAAATTAAGCACAAGCGGATTAAAGAAAGCGATAGCTGACGGAACATATACTGGATGGGATGACCCGCGCGTTCCCACAATAAGGGCATTGAGGCGGCGAGGCATACGACCGGAAGCTCTCAGGAAATTCATGACAGAACTTGGTCTTGGTGAAACAGATATCAGCCTCAGCCTTGACACGCTCTATGCCGAGAACAGGAAGATCGTTGACCCGATAGCCAACAGATATTTTTTTGTATGGGATCCTGTTGAACTGGAAGTTGAGGGCGCAGAACCGAAAATCGCAAAGGCGCCGCTTCATCCTTCGCGGGGCGGGATGAGAGAGATCCCCGCAGGAATAAAAGTGCTTATATGCCGGAGCGATGTGGAAAACCTGAGAGATGGAGAACGGCTGCGCTTGAAGGACCTTTATAATATTCAGATCACAGGATTATCGCCGCTGTCAGCCAGATTCATCGGCACCGATATGGATCTTGTCAAGAAGGAGAAAGCGCGCATCATCCACTGGGCTCCGCTTGATGGCCTGAAGGTGAGGGTTCTTTCACCTGATGGCGAATATTCGGGAATTGGCGAGCGTGGGATCGAGAAAGAGCTGGATAAGGTGGTGCAGTTTGAGAGGTTTGGCTTTGTGAGGATCGATAGCGTTAGCGGGGATGAGGTAGTGGCGTATTATACGCATAAGTGACAAATTATTTTTCTTTTTGTTTACAGCGCTCAGGAACATGCTTAAAATACTCGAATAAGCCCAATTAGAAAGAAATCATCGTAATGAAAACCAAACAGTTATTAGAGAGCATACATAATTAATGATCATTGGTTAATATGTCTGAAAGTCTTGTCCATGAAAGTATTGATATCCTGACGAAATCAAAATTCTTCGGAAGTAAAGAGAAATTGCTCGACGAAGCAGTCAGGACTTTGCTGGAAGTCAAACCCTCCTTTAAAATAGAAATCGCAGTGGAACTTTATAAGAAAGGTACTATTTCGATGAGCAGAGCTTCAGAAATTGCTGGAGTATCAGGAGAAGGATTCAAAGAAATACTCTCAAGCAGAGGTATAGTCCGAAAGATCAAAGCCCCCACAAGTGAAAAAATGAAGAAAGAAGTCGATTTGATTTTGCAGCGATAAAGATGGGTATAATTTTTGATACGGATATACTTAGTGCTTTTGCAAAAATAGAAGCTTTGCCGTTATTAAAAACTCTTTTTTCAAAACATGAAATTTATATAACTCCTGAAATTTATGGTGAGCTCAACGTTCCCATTGATTACGGCTACACTTTTCCTCTGGATATATTCAAGAATTTCAAGGTGATAAATCCTGATAATGAAGAACAAGAAACATACAGGACATTTTTAAGAACAAATCGGCGCATCGGGAAAGGCGAACTTGAAGCAATTTCAATATGCATCAGCAGGAAATGGATTTTCTCATCTATGGATGAAGTTGCGATATCTTTTGCATTAGCAAATGGTGTGATCACCATAAGTCTTCATTCTATTTTAAGATCGTTATGGGAATCAGGTATTTTGACCAAAAATGAAGTGGAAGAAATTATTTTAAAGATCGAACAGAAAGATAATATAAGGATTAGAGATATTCAAAAGATATTGAAATAATAGATTCGACCCAACAAATGCTCTTTTAAGCCCGGGTTATGTGCTTGGCGAGAAATAATAAAAAGACTTGATCGCTTACCCTTCGATATACAAATAAAAATTCTTGATCTGGCTGAAGCAGCAGCTCCATCCCCGCAAAAAGGCGTTTCGGGCAAGAAACTCCTTCGTTTGCAGGGATATTAAATGCTGATGATGTCAATGAAATGACTCAGGCAATCGAGAATGGGTGCGAAAAAGTTGATATTAATGAGTGGTAAATTTATACTTGATACAAATATTGTAATTGCTATTTTCGGTGGAGAAACTTCAATAAAAGAACATCTTTCCAAAGCCGATGAAGTATTTATTTTCAGTACAGTTATTGGGGAATTATTTTTTGGCGCATTCAAGAAAGATCCGGTTCATTGACTGCCAGACTGTAGCTATAGGTGCCACCAAAACAAAATCCCATGACTGCAATTTTCGGAAGGTTATATTCCTGCTTTAGATAGTTAAAACATATCTCAAGCCGTTCGACTGTTTCCCTTCCGAATTCTTCCTACCTGACCGGACTCATGATTGCACGCATTTTCTTTTGAGCTTCATCGCGAGTAGCAGGATTGGCGACATCTGCTAAAATGGATTGGTCTATTTTTTCAGTGATTCCAGTCTGGGAAATAAGATCCGGTGCAAGCACAAGATAGCCTTGGGCCGCTAAGCGGTCGGTGAGGCTTCTGATATTTTCATTAATCCCCATACTTCATGAATGAGAATGACATCCGCGTGCGTATTTTCCTTGCCAGCTTTCGGAATTATTCATGGCGAGCCCTGTTGTGTTTCCTAAATCCATAACGTATTTAGGTTTCAAAATCCATTATTTTATAATTCAGGAGGTTAGATATGAAACCGATTGTCACAGCAGAACTTCAGATTGTCGCACCGGGCACAGGAAGCACAAGTATGATCTCTCATATTTCTGGGGCTGTAAAAGCACATGAAGCGATTATTAAACCAGGAAAATAGGGGTACAGTAGTTTCCATTCGGGGTAGTGTAATTGATGCTCAATTTCCTGAGCAGCTTCCAGGAATTCATAACCAGTTAAAAGCAGGTGACGACGGCAGGGTCGTGATTGAAGTGTTAACCCATCTTAACTCCGAAACAGTTCGCGGGATTGCCCTGACACCAACGCAGGGGTTGGCGCGGGGCTCTCTGGTGATTGATACGGGTAAACCACTCATGGTACCTGTAGGGGAGCAATTGCTGGGCAGGGTTTTCAACGTATTTGGCTCTACCATAGACCACAAAGAGAATGTTGAAGCAAAAGAATGGCGTTCCATTCATCAACCACCTGTGCCGTTATATCAGCAAACCACCGTCTCTGAAATTTTCGAAACAGGTATAAAAGCAATCGATGTTCTCGCTCCGCTGGAACGCGGTGGCAAAGCCGGGCTGTTAGGCGGTGCAGGTGTTGGCAAGACTGTCTTAATTATGGAACTGATCAATAATATGGCAGGCAAGTATGCGGGGATCAGTATCTTCTGCGGAATCGGTGAACGCAGCCGTGAAGGGGAGGAACTGTACCGCGAGATAAAAGATGTAGGGGTGCTGGATAATGCAATTATGGTATTCGGCCAGATGAATGAACAACCAGGCGCAAGGTTTCGGGTCGGACATGCAGCGTTGACCATGGCTGAGTACTTCAGGGATGATGCCAGGAAGGATGTATTGCTCCTGATCGACAACATCTTCCGTTTTGTCCAGGCCGGGGCTGAGGTTTCCGGGCTAATGGGACAGCTGCCTTCCCAGGTCGGATATCAACCCACTCTTGCAACAGAACTGGCTGAACTTGAAGAGCGGATCTGCAGTACGAAAACAGGCGCTATTACTTCTGTGCAGGCTGTGTATGTGCCTGCGGATGACTTTACCGACCCTGCAGTAGTGCATATTTTCGGTCATCTGTCTTCTTCCATCGTCCTCTCCCGCAAAATGTCAAGCCATGGATTATATCCGGCGATTGATCCGTTACAATCCCGCTCCATGATATTAAGCCCCCATATCGTAGGAGAAAAGCACTACCGAATAGCTCAAAATATCCGTAAAACCTTAACGGAGTATGAGGAACTGAAAGATATTATTGCCATGCTGGGACTGGAGGAACTCTCTCAGGATGACCAGCGAATTGTACGCCGCGCACGAAGACTGGAACGGTTCCTGACCCAGCCGTTTTTCACCACTGAAGAGTTCACAGGGCACAAAGGTAAGATGGTTAAGCTGGAAGATGCACTTGATGGTTGTGAGCGTATTCTCAATGATGAGTTTTCGGATTATCCTGAGAAGTCACTTTACATGATAGGAACGATCGATGAGGCAAAAAAATGAGACTCAAGGTATCGCTTCCAACAAGAGTCCTCATTGACCGGGATGTGACAAAGGTAATTGCAGAAGCAGAAAATGGTTATTTTTGTATATTGCCGCGCCATATTGATTTTGTGGCAGCGCTTGTTCCGGGTATCCTTTCTTTTAAATCCGACAGGGAAGAAGAATTTCTTGCTGTTGACGAAGGAATTCTGGTCAAACGCGGCAATGAGGTTATGGTTTCAACAAGAAAAGCAGTTCGCGGTAAAAATCTGGGGACATTGAAACAAACCGTGGAGGAAGAGTTCAGGACTTTAGATGAGCAAGAGAAGAAGACACGTTCTATCCTCACCAGGCTAGAGCTTGATTTCGCCCGGCGTATTTTCCAACTGAGGGAACATGGTTAGAATTAACGATCGTAATAAATTTGTCGAGAAAATCGGTACGAATGAAGTCCGCAAAGTAAAAGCAAGGCGTAAAAAAGGCCAGGATATCTGGTTCGGGCTGGGCATGATAGGCACCATCGGATGGTCGATAGCCGTTCCGACTTTGATCGGCGTAGCATTGGGAATCTGGATTGATGAAAGGTGGCCAGGCCGTATTTCCTGGACGCTTACCTTTTTATTCGCTGGCCTGGTGCTTGGATGTATTAATGCCTATTACTGGGTTAAAAAAGAGCTGGAGAAGATTCGGGAGGAACAAAAAAATGAATGAGTTTTTTATTCTTATACTCAGTCTGGCTTCAGGCATAGGTCTTGGAATTTTTTATTTCGGCGGGCTCTGGTTAACATTAAAGCAACTTCCCTACACTCAACAGCCAGTGCTTTTGACCATGGGTAGTTTTTTCGGACGCAATGCAGTCTGCCTTTTTGCCTTCTATTTGATTGTCAGGGTCGGCCATCTGGAGGGATTGATGTTAAGTCTTGCAGGCTTTATATTGATGAAATTCGTCCTAATTATCAGATTGGGACCGGGCAAAAATTCAAAGAGCTTCTATAAAGGTGTAAAATGGTGGAAATAACCCCTGACGCAATTGTGTTCTGGAAATCAGGATATTTTTCCCTCAATGCTACTATTGTTTTTACCTGGATGGTGATGGTTTTGCTGGCTCTCACAGCATGGCTGGCAACGCGCAGGCTCTCAATAGAGCCGCCGTTATCACGCTGGCAGAACCTGCTTGAGATCATAGTTACATATATGAGGAACCAGATACGAGAAATCACCATGCAGGATTCTGATCGCTATTTACCTTTTGTAGGTACTTTGTTTCTGTTTATTTCGGTTTCGAATTTACTTGGCATCGTGCCGGGTTATTATCCTCCCACGGCATCTCTTTCCACCACGGCAGCACTCGCTGTCTGTGTTTTTTTCGCAGTTCCCATATACGGGATTGCACAGCAGGGTCTTATCGGTTATCTCAAGCATTACAGCCAGCCTTCAGTGTTCATGGTACCTTTCCATATCATAGGGGAATTATCCCGTACATTATCGCTGGCAGTACGATTATTCGGGAATATCATGAGCGGAACTATGATTATAGCTATCTTGCTCCTGGTTACACCTTTATTCGTACCTATTATTTTACAGGCATTGGGACTGTTGATCGGGCTTGTCCAGGCGTATATCTTTGCTATACTGGCTACTGTATATATAGCCTCAGCAACCCGTGTTTATGAGGGAAAAGAACAGTCAGATAAAGAACAATCAGATAAAAAACAACCAGATAAAGAACAATCAGATAAACAAGAGTATAAAGGAGGAATTTGAAATGGCTACAATAGACACTATTCGATTTGCTTCCATCGTTATATCGCGAATGACAATGGCTATCGGTTCAATCGGGCCCGCAATCGGAGAAGCATGGGGACTGTCCAGGGCATTGAGCGCTATTGCTCAACAGCCTGATGAGGCAAATACCATAACGCGAACTTTATTTGTGGGTCTTGCAATGATAGAATCCATTGCAATATACTGTTTTGTCATATCCATTATCCTGATTTTTGCCAATCCGTTCTGGAATTATGTAGTGGCAAAAGGAGGATAGAGGATAGTGGTACAGGCCGATTTTATTACTCTAAGCGCCCAGATTATTAACTTTTTAATTCTTGTGCTCTTATTGAGGCATTTCCTGTACAAACGGGTTATTAATGTCATGGATGAGCGGGAAGCAGGAATTGCTACGCGGCTGAAAGAAGCTGAACAGAAGAGGAAAGAAGCTGAAGAGGAGGCAGAATCTTATCGTAAAAAGGAACAGGAATTATTGGATAAACGTGAAGGAATGGTCGCACAGATTAGAGAAGAAATCGAAGCTATGCGTAAAGATTTAACAAATAAAGCTCGTGATGAGGTTGAGGAAAGTAAAGCCAGATGGTTAGAGGCTATTGAGCATCAAAAAGACTCGTTCCTCACTGATATGCGCCGCCGTGCCGGTGATGAGATATGCACCATCGCACGCCGCGCTTTACATGATCTGGCAAATGAGGAGTTAGAGTGGCATATAATTAATACTTTCATCAAGCGCCTTCATAAGATGGAGGAAAATGAGATAAAGGTCATTAAAGAATTCCATCAACAACCACAACAGGTGCTCATTATAAAAACTGCATTTATAATTCCGGAAGAGATGCGTCGCACCATCCAGGAGGTACTTCAGGAACAAATTAATGGTGATATCAAATTACAGTTCAAAATATCACCAGAGTTGATATGTGGAGTAGAACTGGACGCTCAAGACATGCGAATTACATGGAATCTGGATAGTTATTTAGACAGCCTGGAGGAGGATTTATCCAGAGCGCTTGAGCCCGGGGCTATAAAAGAGCTTGCAGTAAAAGGGGAAGTATAGGGAAAAAGGAAAATGGAAAAGAGAGAAAAAGAAGATAGAGATCTACAGGCTGTTCTGGATGAGACCTTAACAGTTTTTGATAATTCATTAGAAAAGCACAGGGCCAGACTGAGGTTCCAGGAGATCGGTAAAATATACTCTCTGGGCAGAGGCATTGCCAGGATCCAGGGCTTACCGAACCTCAAGTCTGAGGAACTCATTAGCTTTCAAGGTAACAAACTGGGAATAGCTTTTAACCTGGACCCCGAAGAGGTTGCAGTTGTTCTGCTGGGCGAAAGTGATGATATTAAGGCCGGACAGGAGGTGCGCCGCACAGGAAGAGTTATGGATGTACCTGTGGGTGAGGAGCTGCTGGGCCGCGTGGTAGATCCTGCGGGCCGACCGCTCGATGAGCGCGGCACTATCCGCACCCTGGAAAAAAGACCGATAGAGCGTGAAGCGCCAGGAATCATGGACCGTGCTCCGGTAAGTGTTCCGCTCCAGACCGGGATTCAGGTAATTGATGCCCTGATCCCGGTAGGCCGGGGTCAGCGCGAATTGATCCTCGGTGACCGCCAGACCGGCAAAACTGCCATTGTTCTGGATACTATAATCAACCAGAAAGATAAAGGCGTGATCTGCGTCTATTGTGCTATCGGACAGGAGAGTTCGTCTTTAGCCAGGGTGATCGCAGATTTGCATAAATTTGATGCAATGAAAAATTGCATCATAGTTGCAGCCACAGGCGAGGAAACGCCAGGATTAAACTTTATCGCCCCGTATGCAGCTACCACGATGGCCGAGTATTTCATGGAACAGGGGCATGATTGTTTGATCGTTTATGACGATTTGACCCGCCACGCCCGCTCTTACAGGGAACTCTCTCTACTGCTTCGCCGTCCTCCGGGCAGGGAGGCTTTTCCCGGAGATATATTCTATATTCATTCACGCCTGCTTGAACGGTCCACTCACCTGCGTAAAGAGTTCGGCGGTGGTTCTTTGACAGCTCTGCCTGTTATTGAAACCCAGGCCCAGGATATATCGGCCTATATCCCGACAAACCTTATTTCTATTACGGATGGGCAGATTTATCTGTCTCCCAGGCTGTTTGAAGAGGGAATCCTGCCAGCGGTGGATGTGGGTAAATCCGTATCGCGTGTTGGCGGAAAAACCCAGTTGCCCGCATATCGGGCGGTTGCAGGTGATTTACGTCTTTCTTACTCCCAATTCGAGGAGCTGGAAACGTTTGCCCGCTTCGGCACACGGCTTGACGAGGAAACGCGCAAAACACTTGAACGCGGTCGGCGTGTACGAGAGGTGCTTAAACAACCTCAATACGAACCCATCCCGGTTCCGGAACAGATTGCTGTTCTTCTGGCAGTAGTATCAGGTATCTTTGATGGGCTTTCACTTGATGAAATTGCGGATGCGAAAAATATGATCAGAAAAGCGGTTAGAACAAAGTTACCTGAATTGTATTTGCGAATTCAGTCAGGTGAAGAACTCAAAAACGGCGACCGTGAGGCGCTTCTGGATATATCCAGGAACACCATAAAACCGAAGCAGGGACGAGATGGAACAAATCGAAATACTGAAGAGAAAGATTGAAAGTGCCAGGGAATTGCAATCACTGGTCAAAACAATGAAGGCACTCGCTGCAGTGAACATTCGGGAGTATGGGCAGGCAGTGGAGTCTCTTATCGAATACAATCGAACTATTGAAATGGGACTTCAAATTATTATGAGGAACAGGCCAGAAGAGATTGAAATAGTCATGCCTGTACAGAAAGATCGCCTGGGAGCGATCATTTTTGGTTCTGACCAGGGGCTGTGCGGCACGTTTAATGAACAGATCGCATACTATGCAATCGATAGGATGAATGAACTTAAGATCAAACAGGAAGGTCGGGCTATATTAGCTTTAGGAGAGCGTGTAATTGCCCGTCTTGAGGAGGCCGGACAGCAGGTGGAGCAGCGTTTCTCCTTTTTTGGAGACAATGCCGGTATTACGCAGGTCATGCAGCAGGTATTGATAATAATAGAGGAATGGCGCCTGAAACGGGATATTGAGCAGGTTGTTCTTTTTTATAACAGGCCGATATCCGCAGCATCTTATCGTCCTGATATGCTGTATCTTCTGCCTCTTGACCTGGAATGGCTTAAAGACCTGGCAAAGAAAGAGTGGCCCTCACGCACTCTGCCTGCCTTTACCATGGATTGGGGTCAATTGTTCTCTTCTTTGATCCGCCAGTATCTCTTTTTCTCATTGTACCGTGCCTTCGTTGAATCCCTTGCAAGTGAAAATGCCAGCAGGCTTTCCTCCATGCAGGTAGCACAGAAGAATATAGAAGAGCGCTTGAAAGAACTGGGTACTCTATTTCATAGTCAGCGCCAGGCCTCCATCACTATGGAATTGCTCGATATTGTAACAGGTTTTGAAGCACTGACAGGTGAAAGGAGATGACTCGTGATAACAAAGAATTTTTTTTACTAAGTTCGTTCAATATCTTCTGGCGGTATCCTCACTAACTTCACAAACAGGACATCGATAAGCTCCTTTGTATTATACCATCCTGCCCCCGCATGCTTGACACCATATTTTTGTAGTCTCTATTTTTTATATATAAGCGCCCCTGTCAGCACCCCAATTAAACCTATCAATACAAATCCAAGGCCTCGCATAGTGAACATCGCATCAATGAATGATGCAATTCCCCAGAGGGTCAGGAAAAACCCTGTGGCTGCGAGTGAAATCGCAACCCCGGTAATAAATAACTTTTTTCTGAGTTTCTCTATACCTTCTCCTATTGAAGTACCAATTCCACCATGCTCGATAAATCCCTGGGTTATCGATTTTGAAAGGCCGGATAGAAAATCTATTATACTTTGCTTCACTAACCTTTTCCCCTCCCGAGTAGATAACCCACGAGAACCCCGCCCACTAATGCTCCTGCCACATAAGCAAGAGGGTTTTCATTCACTTTCGCTTCAGCAGATTCTTTTTTCTCTATGACCGCTTTCCCTATTGATTCAGACAGTTCATTATATTTGTCTTCAAATTTAGCGGTCAGTTCACTGAGCGTATTTTTTATCTCTTTTATTTCTTGTTGTTCTTGTTGTTCTTCTTGCATAAATTAACCTCCACAATGTAATTAATGTACATTTTAATATATAGTTATGTTGTTTACCAATAAATCGCCAGACAATCTGTTAAATACAAAGAAAAAGTATTATTATCATTTCCGGTGAAGTCCTTATGAAAACAATCGATGAATTAATTAAAAAAGCTGTAGAACTCCAGGCTGGCGGACTCTTAACAGGCCAGATCGCTGATGAATTGAATGTTTCCCGCGAAACAGCAACATGGCTTCTTGTCCATTCCAAAAAGGGTGACGCTACCGCAGCGCCAAAAGATATTTACATTGACTGGAGCAACATTGGACGAAGCTCAAACAGGCAGAGATTTATCGCAAGCTCATTGACTGATATGGTTATTGAATGCCTTAGCAAAACAGAATCTGATATTGATGTTATCGTAGGGGTTGCGCTTTCAGGTATACCTCTTGCTAACCTGATAGCAGATGAATTAGGGGTTGAATTTGCCACATATCATCCGAATAAGCAGAAATGGGAGCCGGAATCAAAGGAAACAGGCGGAACAATAAGCCAGAACTTTGCAAAGGTTGCCGGAAAGAATTGCGTACTTATAGATGATGTTGTAACATCAGGAACGACTCTTACCGAAGCCGTAGCAGTTCTAGAGAACCTTGGAGCAAAACCAGTAGCTATAGCAGTACTTATTGATAAGAAAGGAATTCATGAGATAACAGGCGTCCCTCTTAATGCACTGCTGCGGGTTACAAGAGTGGACAAATCCGAATGAACAGATAAGGAAGAAATAATTCTAAAATGCCAAATTGGGCTATACATTTAATCGTTCCTTTTCTTGCCCTTATAATGGTGGGCAGGAAAAAGGATTACAAATATATCCTTTTGCTGTTACCACTTGCAGTTTTGCCTGATATTGACACTTTTGCAGCTGAACACAGGGCGCTTTTACATAATATTTTTATTCCTGCAATACTGTTTTTTATTGGTCTGTCAATTAAGAAAATGCGTGGGATTTTTTTCATAGCTGCCGTTTATTTTGCATCCCATGTTATTCTTGATATGTTCGATGGCGGAGTAGTACTTTTTTATCCGGTATACAATCAAATGGCATTTATCGATGCAAGCATTGAAATGAGTAAGACAAATCAATTATTATGGATATTTGATTATGGTTTCAGCAGTTACAGCGAGAACTGGAAGACCGGCTATGGGTATATATCAGACAGCGTGGGGACTGGTTCCCTGGTTTTTGTATTGGCAGCAGGTATCTGGGCGGCTTACCGAAACAGAATATTTGAAAAGGAAAATGAATGAAAAAAATTACAAAAAGCCTCATGGTCGTGGGTACAGGGTCACATGTGGGAAAAAGCATACTTGTGACCGCCCTATGCAGTATCCTCTCAAAAAGATATTCAGTTGCCCCATTTAAGGCGCAGAATATGAGCCTTAATTCCTGGGTAACGTGCGATGGCAGCGAAATCGGGATAGCGCAGGCAATCCAGGCAAAAGCGGCAGGGGTTGAACCAACAGCAGACATGAATCCAGTGTTATTGAAGCCTAAAGGAGATCACATGTCACAGGTGATAATCCTTGGAAAGCCTGTAGCTGATAAGGAAGCAGGGGATTATTATGATTCGATAGATGATGTTATGTCAATTGTTTCCGGGGCTTTTGAGCGTCTTTGCGATCTGCACGAATTAATAATAATAGAAGGAGCAGGAGGAGCCGCTGAAATAAACCTGTATCATCGGGATATCGTGAACACGGGTATGGCAAGACTTGTTAAGCCTCCGATAATACTGGTCGGGGATATCGAGAGGGGCGGGGTTTTTGCAAGTATTTACGGAACCCTGCAATTGCTGCCTGCGGATATCAAACCCCTTGTTGCCGGTCTTATAATAAACAAATTCAGGGGAGATATAAAGCTACTTACGCCGGGAATAAAACAGCTTGAAGAGATCACCGGACTCCCTGTTCTGGGTGTAATTCCTTATACTAATATGAAGATACCATCAGAGGATTCTGTTTCCATTAAAGACAAAACCCGTAATGGCAATCCGGTCAAGATCGCAGTGATACGGTTACCCCACATATCTAATTTTACTGATTTTGAGCCTCTTGAACATTGCGCAGATATTGAATATGTTGAACCGGGTGAAGAACTCCCTTGTTCAGATGCGATCATATTGCCTGGAACAAAAAACACAATGGATGACATGTCAGTCCTGTTATCCAGTGGAATGGGACAAAAGATCATCGACGAAGCAAAAAAAGGGATCCCGGTGATCGGAATATGCGGGGGTTACCAGATGCTTGGAAACGAAATAATCGACAGCGGTATAGAAGGAACAAATGGTGCATGTTCAATAAAGGGACTTGGGCTTCTTAATGTTTCTACGTTATTTGAGAAATACGAAAAACAAACACGCCAGGTTGAAAAACCCGTTACTGGAGACGGACGGATACTTGGGGCAATAAAAGGCCAGAAGGTTTCAGGATATGAGATCCACATGGGCGAGACAAAAGGAGAAGCGCACACATTCGGGGATGACGGAAGCGTGAGTGAAAACGGGATTGTCATAGGTACATATCTTCACGGGCTATTTGAGAACAATAATTTCAGGAATTCTTTCCTTAGCTATTTATATAATCAAAAAGGATTGATATATGAAGATAAAACCCAGGGCGATGGCATTGAGGAACTTGCAGGATTCATTACATCCCATGTGGATATGGATTCGATCTACCGGATGCTGGAGGAACAATGAAACAGCTTTCAAACACGGCACAAAAGATTAAAAACATGGAGATCAGGGGCGCGGGAAGGATCGCACGAGCAGCGGCAGCCGGACTTCGCAATTATAGCCAGCGAATTGGAACGGGGAAGCTTGAAGAATTTAATACAAAGATGATTGAGGCTGCCCAAATTCTTATCAGTACGCGCCCCACAGCAGTATCACTTCCAAATGCGGTTCGTGCTGTGATGAGATATAAAGGCGATAGCGTCGATGAAGCAAAAGCAAATATCAAGGAACTTGCAGATGGATTCATCCTGAATTCAGAAAGCGCTGTGCTAAAAATTGGCGAAATCGGCGCACATAGAATACGTGATGGGGACACCATAATGACGCATTGCAACTCCAGTGCCGCAATTTCAATAATGGCTGCCGCACATAAGGATGGGAAAAATATCTCTGTCATAGCTACGGAATCCCGCCCAAGATGGCAGGGACATCTGACCATCAGGCAGCTTGATGAAACCGGGATAAAAACATCATTAATAGTAGACTCTTCGGTTCGATATTTCATGAAGGAAGTTTACCTTGTGGTGATGGGCGCAGATGCCTTTACGGCTAATGGTTCAGTTATAAATAAAATAGGCACATCCCAGCTTGCCCTTGCTGCGCATGAAGCAAGGAAAAATGTAATAATTGCAGCCGAGACCTATAAATTCAGCCCAAAATCATTATTGGGTGAGCTTATTGAAATAGAAGAACGAAATAGTTCTGAAGTAATAGCAGATGAAAAATTACGGGAATTCTCAAATGTATCTGTGAAAAATCCTGCTTTTGATGTAACGCCGCGCGAATATATCGATCTTATATGTACGGAGGTCGGGGCGATCCCTCCTGAAATGGCGTATATTATAATAAAGGAATACCTGGGCTGGGGATTGGGAGATATGGATCAAGGGCTAAAATAATTGTATAATAATTGTTGATCCTATGATATTTTGTAATCAAAAGAATTAAATATCATTATTATAATCATATATATCATGGAGATCTCATGAATACAGCTGAAATCGCGCTTTTTACCATTATTGTTTTTCTTTTTATTATTGCGATTTATCAATTTGTATTGCTCAGGAGATCACATGAAAAAAAGCAACATCAGGAACCAAAAAAAATTGAATACAAGGATATTGTTGATATAACCCCGGAATTCAAGTTTGAAACCCCGGAATTGAATAACGTAGATATTCACCAGATCAAGGACCTGATGAAACCCGAGACAGATATTGTTATAGCAGAACCGGACGCGGAAACAATCAGTATAGAAGAGAAAACCCGAAGGCAAAAAAGAGATTTAAAAACCTTTCCTGACCTGGATAATAAAATACACGAGATAAAAAATGATATCCAGGAGGGGATCAAAGATAAAATTCCGAAAACGGAACCAGGTATCACAAAATCCCATGCAACAGAAAACATTAATTTAACAGTAGCAATGATGGAAGATGTTTCGGGGCTTAAGCTTGAAGACACGTTGATAGGGATCGAAGAAGAAAAAAAGAGACGAAAAAAAATTGCCACGAAGAAATCAGATTCAATGATAAAGAAAGCCATAGATCCACTAGTTAAACCGTTGATCAGGGAGCCAGATAAAAAAAGAGTACGAAAGAAAAAAGCGGTAAAAGAAGAACCAGTAGTGATTGAGCCAGGAAAAGTTCCCCCGGAAAGCCGGTGAAATAATGAAATCACTCCACATTATTCTCTTTATTTCTATCTTATTAGTGATCAGTTCAGGAAATATTGGTTCTGTCGATGAAAAATCCGGTATTAATGGTTATGTGGAAAAAATCATAAAATTATACAATGATGCCTACCTGGAAATCATCAGGGTTTATAACGATTTCATGGATAAAAACCTCAAACCACCGAACTATGAGATCAACATTAACGAGATCATGGTATTGAAAGACTGTTTTGATATTTCCCTTGATGCTAAATCGCCTTGCTTACTTGTTAATCTTGATATTAAAAATGATCATAATGACAGCGTAACTTTTGAAATTACAGGACGAACTATTGTTACAAAAGATGGAAAACAATTTGATAAATATGGTGGGTTATATAATACTAAACAATTGAATAGTCAATGCGATACTGAAAATTTCTTCAAGCTTTTCCCAAAGGCCAATAAAAAAACAGGGGTATGTTTTCCAGTCGTAAGTAAAAATGATGGTCCGGTAATGTACATAGGGGTAAAGGCAAACGGGAAAGAAAAGGAACATAATTTTGACCTCACCCAATACTTTTCCTGATGTTTGGAAAAAACTTTAGAATTTAAGACCTCATCCTAATATACTTCTCATTCCATTATCAGGCTATAATGCCTCCAATCTTCGAAATTCTCCAGAAGGACTGTGCAGGTCGTATCGGACGGCTAGAAACCCGTCATGGGATCATCGAGACACCCACGATCATGCCTGTTGTCAATCCCAATATCCAGACGATCAAGTCATCAGAACTTCGAAAATTCGGCGCCCAGATCATCATAACAAACTCATATATAATTTACCGAAAGCCTGAAATGAGGGAACGCGCCCTGAAGGAAGGGTTGCATTCGCTTATCGGGTTTGATGGCCCGATAATGACTGACTCGGGCTCATACCAGTTATCTATATATGGAGAAGTGGAAGTAAATAATAAACAAATTGTTGAATTCCAGCAAAATATCGGCTCAGATATCGGAGTACCTCTTGATATTCCTACACCTCCTGACGTTTCACGAATGCGTGCCGGGTCCGAACTTGAACAAACAATAGCCCGGGAAAAAGAAGCCCTGGGATCAAAAAAAGATATGCTTCTTGCCGCGCCTGTCCAGGGTTCGACGTTTCCTGACCTCAGGGAGAGATGTGCGCGCGAGTTAAGTTTGCTTGATTTTGATATTTATCCCCTTGGAGCAGTTTTACCTCTTATGGAATCATACAGATTTTCTGAACTTGTAGATGTTATTGTTGCCTCTAAAAAAGGACTATCACCTGCAGCGCCAGTGCATCTTTTCGGGGCAGGGCATCCAATGATGTTCTCTCTTGCCGTGGCTTTAGGCTGTGATCTTTTTGATTCCGCATCTTATGCCCTGTACGCCAAGGATGGAAGATATATGACAACGCGGGGCACGTATCACATTGAAAATCTCCAGTACCTGCCCTGTTCCTGCCCGGTATGCAGTTCGCTAAGTGCCCAAGAATTGTCTGGAAGCGAAAAGCGTGAAGAGCTGCTGGCGCGCCATAATCTTTATGTTACCTTTGAGGAAATACGGGTCGTAAAACAGGCAATACAGGAAGGAAGCCTGTGGGAACTTGTGGAAAATAGATGCAGGGCGCATCCTCAATTGTTATCCGGACTGAAGAGGGCGCTATCACAGCATTCAGGATGGATCGAAACGATCCAACCGTTATCAAGATCAACTTTCTTTTACAGTGGACCGGAATCATCCCTGAGGCCGGAGGTTTTGAGGCAAAGGAATAAACTCAAAAATTTGAAGATAAATGGAAAGGTCCTTATCAGGAATAAAAGACTTGAAAATGAGGAAGAATTTGACTGGGTTTTTGATTTCAAGCCCCCGTTTGGCCCATATCCATTAGAACTCAAAGAAACATTTCCTTTTAATGCAGAGGTGATTAATGATCCGGATCATGAATCATTGACTGCTGCCCTTCAAAATACGCTTCATTTGATCGAATTAAACCCGGATTCTGAATTTACGATCCTGCTGGATGATCTGCCTGGACATCCTTTAATAAAAGAAATAAATAAGAAAATATCAGCTTGAAAATAAAATTGGAAGATCAACATGAAAAAAGATAAAATGAAAGTAGTGGCAATTAATGGAAGCGCAAGGAAGCAAGGGAATACTGCAATTCTTATAAAATATGTGTTGAGTGAATTGGAGAAAGTTGGGATAGAAACAGAATTAATAGAGCTTTCCGGAGAAAAAATACTAGGATGCACAGCCTGTTATAAATGTCTTGATAAGAAGGATGGGCATTGTGCTGTTAAGAGCGATATTGTAAATGATTGTATTGATAAGATGGCAGAAGCTGACGGGATAATATTAGGTTCACCAATTTATTTTGCCGATATAACCGCGGAAATGAAAGCCCTGATAGAACGGTCGGGAATGGTGGCATTAGCAAATGGTTCAATGTTCAAACGCAAGGTTGGTGCGGCTGTGATAGCTGTGCGAAGAGGCGGTGCGATTCATGGATTTGACTCGATCAATCATTTCTTCCATATCAGTCAGATGATAGTTCCGGGTGCAAGTTACTGGAACATGGGTCTTGGAAGACAGATCGGAGATGTCCAGACAGATGAAGAAGGAATCCGGACAATGAAGAATCTTGGAGAAAATATGGCATGGTTGATGAAAAAGATCGTTGTGTGAAAGCTTTTATCATGAATGAGGATATTATCGTTGTTTAACTATTAAGGAGGTATCATTAACATGCATGGGGAACGCATTACAAAAAGTAAAACCGACAAGGTCATTGATGGTGTATGCGGCGGCATTGCCGAGTATTTCGGGATTGATTCAGTCATTGTCAGGCTTATCTTCGTCGTGCTTGTATTTTTAAATGGCATCGGTTTGCTGCTATATATAATATTAGTCATAATAATGCCAAGTGCTGGCCAGGCAAGCCAGCCGCCAAAAGAAACGATCCAGGAGAATGTACAGGAAATAGGTGAACGGGTAAAAGGAGCAGGCGAAGAATTGGGACATGCTTTTTCAAGGAGAACCGAAGAACATTCAAAGCGTGCAGGATGGTTCGGTATTATCCTTATTTTGCTGGGTATCTTTTTCCTTCTTGAAAACCTTCATTTGATACCGTGGGTAAATAAAGACCTTTTCTGGCCAGTTATTATTATTTTGGTTGGAGTGTGGTTGCTGATAAAGCGCTGGAGATGATAATATGAAACCGGGATATGTGGGGCCGCTTCTTCTTCTGGCCATTGGATTTATCCTGTTGTTCAATAACCTGGGATCACTTCCATGGGAGATATGGGGCAGCTTATGGCAATACTGGCCTGTAATACTCATTTTGTCCGGCATACAAATACTTGCAAGGCGTTCCGAATCCGGTATTATGTATGTATTGGCCGTAATTCTTAGTATTTTGTTGATCATCGCAACCGTTTTTTTGGCCTGGAATGGATATCCTGCACCAGATACACTGGAAAATAACCTGAGGTGGTCTATATTTAATAATAGCCATCCCGGGGATAATAATTTTGATTTTGCTGATCTTGATAATTCAGACTTTAATAATTCAGTATTAAATGGCGCCAATATGAATTTCGCCAATCTTGATGCCATAGCTTCTATAACCAATTAGCATATATATTCAAAGAGTAGTTCTACTATATATGGGGAGTATAACTATCTATAAACCTGAACTACAAAATTGTGTTGTATGTGGCAGATTCTTAATCATAAAAT
>CABMCA010000046.1 GCA_902384525.1 uncultured archaeon | reverse complement strand
AATGATTTATAACGCATGGGAAATTATCATCCTCCTGATTATGGTAGCCAATACTATTTTATTAATTAAAAATAGAAATCAAATGAGGAGAATAGATAAAATATTCAATCGAATTAAATCTTTAATGGGTTAGATTCATGTTGTTTCCTCAGTTTTTATCAAGTTTTATTATTGCATGTTCTGCTTTTGCTGGTTTATTATTTGCTGTTTTAACTTATGTTGAAAAAGAATATCATTCAAAAAGATTGACCTATTCCATAATTATCTCAATACTCTTTATAACTTTAACCAATTTATTAATAGTAATATCGTTTTATCAATCTGAACCTTCAATGGGTTCTATTTTTCTTTATCCTTTATTTACCTATTTTATAGGCATGATTGTATTTATGTATGGGGGTATTTATTTAATTTATGGCAAATATGCGAAGACTATAAACAAGAGCTAAAACATTTTTCATGTGGACAACATATTAAAATAATTATAATATATTATTATTTTAATCCGTAACTCTCCCTTTTTTACGTAATACTCAAATCAATCCCAAGTTTCTCGATCAATAAACGCGTCTTCTTTGGAATCTCAGAGATTACCCAATTATCCCCTATCTTAACATTGAACACCCTTGATAAGTGTAAGATAACATCCTTTGGAGAACATCTGCTCAGAATATCCCTGGAAACCAGCAGTCCATAGACCTTATAATAAAGAAGCAGAGCAACAAAATTTACGAACATCCACCCTTCCATTGCAGAATCATCCCTCATATAACTGCGATCAGCATTCAACACATTTTTGAACGTGTCAAAAACAACCTCAATCTCAACACGACTTTTCAGCAGCTCGAAAATCCTCTGGGGAGACAAATCTGTTCCCGTAATGATGGATATCGTACCAAATTTACATTCATTATCATGAAACTCCTCGATCTTGAGCATCCCCTCATTCACCATGATTAAAAAATCACGTTCTTCCTCCACTTTCAATCTATCATCCAGGAAAGTCACAATCCTTTTACCATTCATTACACGTTCATAATGCCAGATCACACGGTTCTCAAAAAGAAAATGACCATCAAACTGCTTCTTCCCTGCCTGCATTAGAGGAGAATAATCAATCAATTGACTGTTTCTTTTCAGCGGTAAAATGTACCTGATATTCTATGTATCCAGTTCATATATATTATCAGCAGAATAGAATCCCTTGTCCCCTACCAGAATTATGTCCCTCACTTTCGATTCTTCCATGGATAGAAGCAGACTGGAAACATCCCTTATCGAACCGGGAACAAGTCGATAAAATATCGGCTTCATTTGATCAAGAGAAAAAAGCAAGAACAGGTTTATTTGTGGAAGATAGTTTTGTTCTGAATTTCTGCCAAGGGTAGCCGATATTACATTTTCAGAAAGCGAGAAAATATGTGTAAGGTCAACTGCCATACATTCCTCTTGGGCTACGTATTTTGAAAGGAATTTTTTGATGAGATCTCTTTGCTGCCCCATCGTGTGAAGAAGGTTGCTGAGTGCCTTGGGAGATACTTTCGCATCAGGTATGATGTCAGATAAGTAAGAACTCCGGTAATGGTCCTGAATGTTCTTTAGTGGAGATGATGAGAAAAACCGAAGGTGAATATTTCCTTCCAGGTATCGGGAAATACTTCTTTGAGGTTTTGTATAATATCTTCTGATTCTTTGGTTATGAATCGCGATGCTCCGAACTCTTTTACACTTATGTTTTTCTGCGATTCTATTATCCTTTCATGTTTTGGCTTTATGAGTCCTTCTTCTGTTATTTTGCCAAGGAATTTTTCTGTGATCTTCTTTGCTCGTTTCTTTTCTTTGTCATATTCGCTTCTGATTTTGTAGAGGTAATAGTATTTTCCGAGTTTTCTTATTTCTGTTCCTTTTGCTTTATGTTTCATTACCCAGTCAGGATGTTCCATGAATTACGTATATACGTAATACTAAGATATAAGCATTTCGGTATGGGTTCATGGATTTCTAAGAAATAGTGCGTAAATCAGGCGGAGTTAGGGTTTAATCCGAACACGTGTCCTGACAAAGCAAGATTTGTAATTACACAATATAATCTATCCATGATTCATTCTTGCAATATAGAGGATGTTAAATACAATTCTCGAACAGCATCTATAATTAGATTATCTCTTGGTCCAGGCATGGATTGCCCATCTGGTTGCATCTATTTTTCACAATCATACCTCGTGCTAGAAAATAATACAATTTATCAAATTTTTGATGCTCCTGGTGATGCTTCTGCCTTCAGTGATTTTATATGGGATAGGATAAAAGTCCCTATAAGTGATATTAGTAAAATTTCAACTAAAGAAATAGTAGATTATAATGGTGCTCTTGCTTACAAATTTACTCCTATGAAATATATTAAAGGTGAATTGTACAATGTTTTGGATGGTAAAAAAGGGAATCTTGAATCCAGAATTAGCGGAAACATTTCTCCAGGAAATATTACTATTGATAATGCAAAAGAACTCGCGATTAATGAGCTAAAAAAGAAAGGATACACTCCGGCAAGTCTTAAAGAGCCATATGAAGTCTACAATAGCGATTGTTGGTATTTTGCTACAGAAACTAAACCTCAGATGTTCTTTTGTCAAGGCTATATTCGAGTATGTTTAGATGGCAGAATAGATGATAATTTAGTTCATTGTGTTGTAAACCATGTTCCTTAGAACTTTAGTTTACAGCTCCGCCTAAACGATATAAACAAGATAAACAAAATTATGTGTATGAATTGGAAAGAGTTTTTGAAACCAGATAAATGGAAAATTTTTATTTTCGTCTTATTATGGGGTTCTGTAGCTTTCAATTTATACATCGGCGTTGATTGCCTTGCGACGGACATAGAACATCCAAAATACTGTGCTATTACATATATTATTTTTCCGATTGGTGTAATTAGCGGATGGTTCAGATGCCATTAATTTTATT
>CABMCA010000045.1 GCA_902384525.1 uncultured archaeon | reverse complement strand
CCAACATTTCCCAGGTACACGAACCTCATCCCAACTTTTTTTGCGATATTATAAGCCATCTCAAGAGTATCAAGAGGCGTGGGATAAAGGTCATCCATCTTATACATAGGATGGAATTTCGTAAAATGCATAGGTGTGTCCATACCCAGGTTATCATGCACCCATTGCACGATTTGTGTAATCTCATCAGGTGAATCGTTCTTTGTGGGTATGATAAGCGTTACCGTTTCCACATGCATTCCCAGTTCCCTGGCCAGTTTTGTTGATTCAAGGACTGGAGCCAGCCTTGCGCCGCAGGTTTTCCTGTAGAAATCCTCTGAAAATGATTTGATATCCACACGGTAGGCATCAAGATATGGAGCTATTCTTCGAAGCGCCTCCGGGGTGATGTAGCCGTTTGTCACATATATTGTCTTTAGCCCCGCTTTTTTCGCAAGCACCGCGCTGTCAAAAGTATATTCATGCCAGATGGCAGGTTCGTTGTATGTCCAGGAGATCGATTTTGACCCGGATGCCAGCGCCCGCTTGATTGCGGTTTCAGGTGTTATTTCCATCGTGTAAGACTCTTCCGGATTAACCTGGGAAATATTCCAGTTCTGGCAGTGCTGGCATCTGAAATTACATCCTATTGAACCCAGGGAATACGAAAGCGTACCTGGCAGAAAATGATAAAGCGGCTTTTTCTCGATAGGGTCAACGGCTTCACTTGAAACGGTATTGTATATCAACGTATAGATTTTTCCGTTCTTATTCTGTCTTGTCCTGCATATCCCCACTTTACCTTCTGCAATAGTACACCTGTGAGAACAAACATTACATTTTATTTTTTTGTCCGGTAGCTCATCAAATAATACCCCTTCCTTAATCATTACCGACACTCCTTATTATGATTTTCTTATCAATACTTATATATTTTAGAATTATACATATATCCCCGGACTGGTTGTTTCTATCTGCTTTGAGCGTTTCTTTCTCAGTTCATCCTTGATATTCTCATAATAGCTCATTATATCAGGCGTGACAGACGGTCCAGTCTCTTCAATTGCCAAAAGGAAATGCTTATGGCTCACTTTTTGTGCGTTTATGTCCTCTCGCATCGCAATGCGTCCTGCTTTCTTGCATACAGCGGCAATATCCGCGCCTGTAAAGTCCTGGGTTATCCTCACAAATTCCCCCAGATTCACATCTTCAGAGAGTGCCATTTTCTTCGTATGGACTTTAAAAATCTCTAACCTCGTCTTAGGGTCAGGAACAGGAACGAGTATCATCTCATCAAACCTTCCAGGCCGCAAAAGCGCAGAATCGATTATATCAGGCCGGTTTGTCGCACCGATTATCACAACTCCCCTGAGTTCCTCAAGACCATCAAGTTCTGAGAGCAATTGATTCACAATTCGCTCTGTTGCAAGGGGCTCACCCTCGGCAGTTCCCCTGACAGGCGCAAGAGCATCAAGCTCGTCAAGAAATATTATAGCAGGTGCGACCTGGCGTGCTTTCTTAAAGATCTCAGCTATATGCTTTTCAGATTCGCCATACCATTTAGATAAAATATCACTTCCTTTTACGGTTATGAAGTTTGCCTCACTTTCATAGGCAATAGCCTTAGCCAGAAGCGTCTTTCCAGTGCCAGGGGGCCCATACAGGAGGACGCCTTTTGGTGCTTCAACTCCTATCCGCTTGAATGATTCAGCATACCGCAGCGGCCATTCCACGGCCTCGGAAAGCAAATCTTTAACACTCTCAAGTCCGCCTATGTCATCCCAGGAAACATTTGGCACTTCAAACAATATCTCACGAAGGGCTGATGGCTGTATTTCCTTCATTACGTCTTCAAAATCCGAAGCATTAATAATGAGTTTATCAAGCGTCTCTTTGGGTATGACCTTCAGTTCAAGGTCGATTTCAGGAAGAATTCTTCGAAGAGAGGTCATTGCAGCCTCGCGGCATAATGCTGCGATATCTGCGCCCACAAAGCCATAAGTGCGATCCGCAAGTTTATCAAGACTGACATCCTCAGCAAGAGGCATACCGCGTGTGTGTATCTGGAATATCTCGTGCCGCCCTTCCCTGTCGGGTGCCCGAAGCTCGATCTCCCGGTCAAACCTGCCCGGGCGGCGAAGCGCCATATCAAGAGCTTCAGGACGGTTTGTCGCCCCGATGACGATCACATTCTTCCTTGATTTCAGGCCGTCCATAAGAGAAAGAAGCTGAGCCACGACGCGGCGCTCCACCTCACCCGTTACTTCGGCTCGTTTTGGTGCAATGCTGTCGATCTCGTCAATGAAGATTATAGCAGGGGCGTTTTTTTCGGCCAGATCAAAAGCTTCACGAAGCTTGTGTTCGCTTTCCCCGTAATATTTTGACATTATCTCAGGGCCATTGATCGTGATAAAATACGCCTCACTTTCGTTCGCCACGGCTTTTGCAAGCATGGTTTTTCCTGTCCCAGGCGGCCCGTGAAGAAGCACTCCTTTTGGCGCATCAATACCCAGCCTGTTGAAAAGCTCAGGATGCTTAAGAGGCAGTTCAATGATCTCCCTGATCTTACTCAGGGCGGGTTTTATACCGCCAAGGTCTTCATACATTACCTCAGGCAGTTCCGCAGGAAGCTCAACAGCTTCAGGCAAAAGCTCCACTTCAGTGACATCGGTTATCTTGACTATCCCGGCAGGAGATGTTGAATAAACATGCAGTTTTATCTCGCCAAGTCCAAATGAGCCGCCAAAGAATTCCGGGAATACCTGCTCGAACATTACATCCGTGCCCATTGATTCTCTCGGCCGCCTGACGCTTGTTGTCGATATGATGTCTCCCTTTGAGACCGTCCTGTTATGAAAAATTGCACGAAGACTTTCAGTTGGCGCATAAATATGAATATTCTTTGTCACCGGGGCAAGTGTGACTTTTTTTGCTTCTTTCCATTCCGCTGTTGAAACTTCAACATATTCCCCGAGGCCTGTCCTGGCATTTGTGCGTATAAGGCCGTCCATTCTTATGACATCAAGCCCTTCATCCTGCGGATATGCTCTTCCAACCACAGCAGATGTAGAATGCTGCTCTCCTTTTATCTCAACTACATCAAAAATATTGATACCTATTAAGTTCCGATACTTTTCATCAATCCGGACGATCCCTTTCCCTACATCCCGCTGGTCTGCCTCAACTACTTTCAATCTAATTGATTTTTCCATGTTACCCCGTATCAACTGTTATTTGTATCAACTGTTATTTCATTAAACCTGTTAAACTAAACGTTTATTATGTGGCTGCCATTATAATATTTAGTGAAATTATCATGGAAAGCCATGCACTCATACAATTATAGATAGCTACCTTAAAGAAGAAATAATTAATGGATTGAAAGAGGGACGAAATCAATAATAAATCAATAATTATATTATCTGGCTTCTCAAAGATTGATCATATCTATTAATCTTTCTGCCCATACGAGTTTTTTCTTTTTAAGAGGAGTTATATTCGTATCTTTAAAATCAAATCCGATCAATGTGATTGACTTTGCTCCCATTTCCTTTGCAATAAAAACGCACCTGTCGCCATCAGTAAATCCCCCAAAATTATAGACATTGTTAAGGGGCTTTGATTGCGTAGTTCCTATCACTCTTTTCAGACGCGGCAATTCTTCACCCAGCGTATCAATGTTATCACCATGGGCATGCACTACCATTATGGCGCCAAGTTCGCTAGCTTTTGCTTCATCGTCCATATTGCCATCAAGGTCGGTAACGATTATATCCGGGGTAATTCCGTTGTTCATCAGAACACTGGTTGCACCGTCAGCAGCTATTACCACATATTTTTTAAAATCAATTTTTTTTATATCATCTCTAAGACAGGGCGCTTTGCCGCATATAAGAACATCCTTTTCATTGATGGCCTTTTGCAGGAATTCGATCTCAATAACATCAGGGGGTTTTTTCCTTGCCTTTGTTTCAAGCATTTTTGAAAGAAGGCGGGCAGAATTTTCATCGTATATCCTGTCAAAATGCATATCTTCAAGGATCAGTTTATATATCGGTTCCCATTCCTCAAATTTCATATTAAAACGATGAAAAATAATTATAGTAAAAAGCAAATGAACGCATATTTGTTAACCTTATTTGCGTTCATCTGTGTTTATCTGCGGTTTTCTTGATCTTTTGAGCTATCGGTTTTTTAATCCTCAGAGGATAATTTCAATATCCAGTTCCTCGGCCAATTCCTTGTAGCGGTTCCTTATCGTCACTTCGGTTATGCCTGCGACTTCGGCAACTTCGCGCTGTGTTCTCCTGTCACCGCAAAGAATCGAAGAGATATAAATTGCTGCGGCAGCAACACCTGTCGGACCTCTTCCGCTTGTAAGTTCTTTTTCGGATGCCTGCCTGAGGATCTCTACAGCCTTTGACTGGACTTCTCCGCGAAGAGTGAGTCCTGAGCAGAAACGCGGCACATAATCAATTGGCGATGTCGGGACAAGCTTCAGGCCAAGTTCTCTTGAGATGAACCTGTATGTTCTTCCGATCTCTTTCCTGCTTACTCTTGAAACTTCTCCGATCTCATCAAGGGTCCTGGGTACATTGCACTGCCTGCATGCTGAATACAGAGCTGCTGCTGCAACGCCTTCAATACTTCTTCCCCTGATAAGGTTCTTATCAACGGCTTTTCGATATACGACGGCTGCTGTTTCTCTCACGTTCTGTGATAAACCCAGAGCTGATGCCATCCTGTCAAGTTCTGATAATGCAAATGCAAGGTTTCTCTCGGTCGCATTACTTACGCGTATGCGGCGCTGCCATTTCCTGAGACGGTATAACTGCGCCCTGCTCTTACTGGATATGGATTTCCCGTATGAGTCCCTGTTTCTCCAGTCTATCATGGTGGATAATCCTTTATCATGAATCGTATAGGTCATTGGCGCGCCGACACGAGACCGTTTCATTCTCTGGTCATGGTCAAAAGCTCTCCATTCCGGACCCTGGTCAATAAAGTCCGCATCAACTACAAGGCCGCATTCATTGCAGATAAGTTCAGCTCTTTCATAGTCATGAACAAGGGCGTGGCTCTTACATTCGGGGCACTCCACTGTTGCTTTCTCGAACTGACCGACCTTTTCTTTTTCTTTCTTCTGCCTGATGCCTTCTTTTATTTTCTCTCGTTCGGTCTTCTCAATTTCCTTTACTTTCTCAATTTCTACCATTTCACACCTTTCCTTTATGCCAAATAGACTCTTTCCTTTTTTAATTTCGTTATTTCCGAGTCTTTGATTTCATTGAATAACTTGATAGATATGTAGGGGTTCTTCTCCGGACCAAATAGTTCTTTTACTCTGCCTATCCTTTTCATAGTTTTTGTAATAACCATTGAGTTCGGGTATAGAGCATTTGATTCAAGTGTTTTATCGGCGCGTACTATCAGTATGTTATCGATAGAATGAAGAACAGTTCCTAATCTTTTCAATTTTTACCTCAGCGAAAGAGTTATATATTCAAATAGGTAGTATATAAGCATATCGCTTATTATTTATTTGTTATGGTCAATAATAACTTTTTTCATGTCTTAAAAGGATATTTATATCAATCAAGCCCCTTATATAATCATATGGAATATATCGAAACAATATGCCCTTCATGCTCGCCAGATACACCAGTTAACCATATTATTCTTAAAGGGAGAAAAGAAGAATTATTGCAGTGCCAGGAATGTAAGTCAGTCCATAAAGAGAAAAAACCACAAAATTTACTGGTAAGGGTGATTGTAAGCAAGGGGAAAGAATCAGTTCATACAAGAGCAGTGCTTTCCGGTATTATACGAAAAGATGATGAGATCCTGATAGATGATGAAACAACGGGTGAAGCATATCTTGTAAAAATAACTTCTATAGAAGGTAAAGATAATAGACTGGATGAGGCGAATGCAGACGTTATTAAAACGATATGGGCAAGGGCAATAGATGAAGCCATTGTGAAATTTGCAATAAGCCACAGGGAAACCACAGAATCCGTATCTATGCGCGTACCGGGTGACAGGGAATTTGTGATCGGGGATAAAGTGGAAGTAAACAACCGGAAATTAAAGATAGTACGGATAAAAATAAGGGATGGCGGATTTAAGAGTAGAAAAGGTGTCGCTATCAAAGCAAAATATGTAAAGCGGATATATGCTGATTCCGGTATCAAGGAACCTAAACGATTTTCAAGGGCAAAAGGAGAGCGTGTTGTGATCAAAAAGCGGGAGTCTTTATGGAGTTTGAGGTCAAAAGTAACCAGCTGATCGAGGAATTGAGGCATCACGGGATACGTGAACGTGTGCTGGCTGCGATGAAAAGTGTCCCCAGGCATCTTTTTGTTCCTGAAAGAGAACAGGAGAATGCATATGGCGATTACCCATTAATGATAGGTTTCAATCAAACGATATCGGCCCCTCACATGGTTGCGATAATGTGCGACCTTCTCGATATAAGGGATGGAATGAAGATTCTTGAGGTCGGGGCAGGATCCGGATATCATGCTGCTGTCATGGCAGTACTCGCAGGCAGCGGGCACGTCTATACTGTTGAAAGGATCGAATCCCTGGCATTACTTGCCCGTCAAAACTTAAAAAAGGCAGGTATTGAAAATGTGACTGTAGTCGTTGGGGATGGGTCGCTTGGTCTTCCCGGATTTGCACCATACGACAGGATAAGTGTTGCTGCCGCATCTCCTGAAATACTTGATACCCTGACTGACCAGCTTAAAATTGGGGGAAAATTGATCATACCTGTAGGAAAAAACTATCAGGAATTATATCTTGTTACGAAGACCGATGGTTTGAAAAAAGAAGTAAAAGGGGACGTAGTATTTGTACCCCTTGTCGGAAAAAAAGGGTTTTAAGATTAGAGCGAACGAAGTTCACCAGATTGGATTTTCTCGACCAGTTTGTTCCATTCATTCTTTTTCAATCTGACCATATTCGTATCTTCCCCAATCAATACTTCATCGCCGATCGTTTCAACAGCCGGACAGCAGCTTTTTTCGCAAATATAAACTTTCATTTTATTCACCGTATACAAGTAAGAGTGCAAAGATATTAATGTTTTCATTAGTATGATTTTTCTCCAGAAATACATAAATACCAAACAATCAATCTAAGGCCAGAGGTACGATAATGTTTTTAATAGGTGAAGCTTTAATCGGAGAAGCACCGGAACTTGCTCATATTGATTTGATGATCGGAGAAAAATCAGGTCCTGTCGGACAGGCATTTGCGAATGGTTTCACGCAGCTTTCTATGGGACACACTCCCCTTCTTTCAGTAGTAAGGCCAAACCTTCTTGCAAAACCTGCAACACTTATTGTGCCAAAGGTCACTGTCAAGAACATGGCCCAGGCCGCTCAGATATTCGGACCTGCGCAGACAGCTGTGGCAAGAGCCGTGGCAGATTCCGTTGAGGAAGGCGTAATACCAGAAGACCAGGTTGAAGATCTCAGTATTGTTGTAAGCGTTTTTATCCATCCTGAAGCAAAGGATTACAATAAAATATACCGTTACAATTATGGCGCCACAAAGCTTGCAATAGAGCGCGCAATGCAGGGATTCCCGGATGTTAAGACCCTCATGTACGAGAAAGACAGGACCATGCACCCGATCATGGGATTCAAGGTTGTCAGGTTATGGAACCCACCTTATCTGCAGGTTGCATTTGATATGCCGGATATCGAAGCTGTCAAGAACATCTTAAAACAAGTACCTCAGAGCGACCATCTTATCATAGAAGCGGGAACGCCTCTTATCAAGAGATATGGTGTTAATGTAGTGCAATCTATTAGAGAGGCACGTCCGAATTCTTTTATTGTAGCTGATCTAAAGACACTTGATACAGGCAATCTTGAGGCGCGCATGGTCGCAGATGCAACTGCTGATGCAATTGTAATCTCAGGACTTGCGCCGATCTCCACTATCGAAAAAGCAATAATAGAAGCGAGAAAGACCGGTATTTATGCAGTCATCGATATGCTGAACGTTGATAAGCCATTGTCAGTAATAAAAGCCCTCTCCGTCAAACCACATGTTGTGGAACTGCACAGGGCAATTGACACTGAAGGAAAGGCAGAACATGCATGGGGCGACATTTCAGCAATGAAGAAATTATCCGAGAGGCTGCTTGTGGCAGTTGCTGGCGGCATCCGCGTGGATACTGTTAAGGAAGCCTTAAAATCAGGCGCAGATATAATCGTTGTTGGACGAGCTATCACAAAAGCAAAAGATGTGAGATCTATGACAGAGCAGTTCATCGAAGAAATGAAGCAGCCTGAGATAGACCAGTACAGAATAATGACAGATTTCTAAATGAAGTTCGAATATAACAATACAATCTAATTTTAGAGGTTGGGCATAAAGCTCTTCCTCTATATTCGTCATTTAAACAGATTATTGTGGTTGCATTATTTTTATACTTAATATTCACTTACAGCTGCTTCTAAGCGATCTTCCATGGATATAAAGAAATCCTGAGGGATACTCATTCTATTTCTTGAAATCTGTTCGTCTAATCTTTCAAGCAACAGCTTATCAATATTGGATAGATAGTATGCTCTCTCGTTGAATATCTCTTCCATGGTATCATCATTAACGCCCATTTTTCTCACCGGTCAATGATATATTTTTTTTGAATATATAGTTTTTCCTTGACAGAAACTTTTTTTATTCTAATTTAACTGAATGCATAAATGATAATAACAAGCTGCCACATCAATAACTATTATGCTTCCTCTTCATTTTTATCATGCCGACCAGTGCGATCCCAAGAAATGCACCGGGAAAAAGCTTGCAAGGTTCAATCTTGCAAAGCTCCACAAAAATCCAAGAACACTTCCCAGGCAAGCGATATTTCTTGATCCCTTCGCAGAGCAGGCGCTTTCTCCAGCTGATAATACAAAAAATGGCATAGTGGTTCTTGACTGCTCGTGGGTAGAAGTGGAACGCGTGTTCCCGATCCTTCAAAGACTTATGATGAGGCACCGCGCACTTCCGTTCCTGCTTGCGGCAAATGCGGTGAATTTCGGGAAGCCTTTTAAATTAAGCACGGTGGAGGCTTTTGCTGCGGCGCTTTATATACTCGGCGAAAAGGAGCAGGCAGCGCTCATACTCAATAAATTCAAATGGGGTCCCATATTTATTGAATTGAACCTTGAACCTCTTGAGAGGTATTCAAAAGCAAAGGACAGTACTGAGGTTGTGAAAATCCAGAGTGATTATTTAGTTGATGATATACAGGAATAAGATCGCTGCTTTTGGGAAATCAAATTTCAAGACTCTGCCTATTCCGATTCAAAATCCACAGCAACCGCAGATTCCTTTGCAGCCATTATATATTTTGCCACTTCCAGATGGACAGGATGAACCTGATATGCCTGCAAATCTTCCATTGAATCAAACTTCGTTATAAGTGCGATGTCATACGACCGCTCTGAGTGAAGAGCATCGATACCGACTTCGAGGTATCGCAATACAGGGATCTTACCTTTACCCTTCAAACCCAGCAGTACATCCCTTGCTTTTTCAACGCTCTGAACGCTTCTATCTTTCAATTTAAAAAGAACAACGTGCGTGATCATAAATACTCCATTTGAATTATTTCTCAACCATCAGCTTCCTTACAGGCTCAAGTATCTCGTTCATATACTCAGCCGCAGCTGTCTTTAAATCCATGGGATGCAGCGCCTTTGCCGCAAAATCAGCCTCAAGTGCCTCATAACTGTTATAATTCAGGTTGCCGCCAAATTTCTCAGGGCGCTTTATCACGATCCTGGAATAGCGCGGCGTGATGTGGTACTTAAAAAGCGCAAGTACCGGATTATCCTTAACTTCGCCCTCAACGCAGAACGCTCCTTTCATTTTCTTCTTCATATCCTCAACCGAATCATCAACCGAAATATAATTACCTTTGCTCGATGACATCTTTTTGCCGTCAAGACCAAGAAGAATTGGTGTGTGGATGCATACAGGCGCCTTATAGCCGAGTTCCGGCAAACCTTCACGCGCCAGCATGTGGATCTTACGCTGGTCGATGCCCCCGACAGCAACATCAACGCCAAGATGAGCGATATCAAGAGCCTGCATAATGGGATAGATCATCTGTGATACCTTGGGGTCTTCAGAATTCCTGCTCACTTCATCCATGCTTCGGCGCGCCCGGTTAAGCGTGGTGCTGCGGGCAAGTTTCAGTACATCAAGCATGTATTCCGAACTGAGCTGGTATGAGGAGCCCAGGACAAAGTTCGTATTCTTTTCATCAAGACCAAGCGCTATGAAACATCTTTTATTGTAATCGGCGATCTTTCTGACTTCATCCATAGTTCCTTTCTCATTAAGATAAGCATGTACATCAGCAAGAAGCACCGTGATCTTAAAACCTGCCTGCTGGAGGTCAAGAAGCTTGTTAACGGTCAGCACATGGCCCATGTGTATTTTCCCGCTGGGTTCGTAGCCCACATAGGCTGATGGCTGTTTTTCCGAATTGACCAGTGCTTCAAGCTCTTCTGTTGTTACTATCTCTTCCGTGTTCCTTGTGATAATCGCCAATTTGTCCATGATCGAAGATTCCTGTTACCTCAAAACCTGCGGTTCTATGTCAGGCAAGCACATAAACTCTACGATTATAAAGATCACTCTTTACGAATAGGCGTTCTCTGATATGGATTTTGGAATATTCAATAATAACTGATCCAAGCTTCACGCACGCGCCGGGTCTGCGAATGGGGATGGGGAGGTATTTGTAGCCTAGAAATAATTATTTTTCACCAATTGGAAGCTCTCTTATACGGATTTCCGAATCCTCAATAATAACTATCGCTCCTTTCAAAATATCCTTTTCGATAATTGTAAGATTTGATAAAATAAGCGAATTAACATGCTCAGGGGAAGGATTACGTAATCGAAAAATAATTACTGAGGGTTTACAGGAATGGGTATTTGCCAGTATAGTTCCAAAATCCAGATGAGCGCTTAATATGATCATATCATTCTTTTCTGCATAATCAAAAATCTCCCTGTCTTTTGATTTTGCCATTCCAAGTTCGCTGACTCTGACAGCTTCCTGACCCATATTCTTTAGAAATTGCACAGTTTTCGGGGACAATGGCATGTCCACGAGAAACTTCATGCAGTCACCGGAATCGTTTTTTCAGTGGTCGCCCACGAAGCGAAAATTAATGCCTGTCTGATATCTTCTTCCTCTAATTCCGGATAATCCTTTAAAATTTGTAAATTGGTTTTACCGCTTGCGAGTAATCTTAAGATAATGGGAACAGGTATTCTTAAACCTCTTATACATGGCTGGCCAGACATGACTTCAGGATCTATGGTGATTCTATTAAGCATATATTTGTATAATTTTACTACACATGATATGATAATAGTTTCTATTCTGCAAAATAAATCTTCGATAATTAGCGATATGTTCTCTGCGCCTGTCCGGTCTGCGCGCATCCCGACGCACCGGGTCTGCCAGCAGGGGGCTCAAAAAACATTTATACTGTTTTTAATAGCTCAAGCCATTCCTCTCTTGTAATTTTGGAGTCGTTTATTATTTTTCTTATCATCCCTTTCCCAATATTTTCTCCTGGATGAACAGTGATTAATGTGGTTCTCCCATCGGGATGGCGCATGAACAAATGGCTACCTTTTTGTCTGATTTGCGAAAAACCCATTTTCTCAAGTATTTTTATCACTTTCTTTGCAGGAAGAGGAGTGATCTTATCCATTCAGACTGCTACCTTCTGGATGCCAACAAATTCCAATGGTACTTCATTAATGAGGTCTGATTCGACTTCTAAATAAAGCTGTATAGCTTCTTTTATTCTCTCTCTCAGTTCATCCAGTGTTTTTGCCTGCGAATGGCATCCTTCAAGTTCGGGCACAGATGCTACATAAATGCCGTCTTCATCCTGCTCTATGATAATAGTGAACTCTTTTCTCATATTAGTTTTTTGATTTCAAATTTACATTAATTAATATACTATGCTTCCTATTTCTATTTTTGGTTTAAATAGTTGCTTGAAGAAGAAAATCCAAATTGCGATATATTCTCCGCACCTGTCCGGGCTCCGCGCATCCCGCATGCGCCGGGTCTGCAAGCGGAGGGGGAGCTGGGTATGGACGAGGTTGAGAATCTTGGTATATGGATCAAAGTTTATCCCATTCTTCCAATGTTCTTCCGATGAGTTTCTCCAATTCTTTAATCATCATTCTAAGTTGCGGAACTGAATACTCATCATTTCCTGGAATCGTTAAAACCTTGGTGCGATATCGCATGTAGAAATGTCATCCGCCAGGTTCAGGCATATTGAAACTCAGTTTTACGAGTTATTTAATAAAAACCCTGCGTTTACATGGATTCTATTTAGGCATGAGCCTCAATGCCTTGTGGAATACCCGCATTGATATCCAGATGATCTATCACAGGCAAAGTATCTCCGTGCCGAATTTTGACTATAAGCCAGCCTTCAAGGACTGATTCAAGTTCTTTCTGGCACTCAAAAAGCGTATTCCCAAAAGCCATAACCCCCGGACATTGCGGTATGATGCCGGAAAAGCTGCCATCTTCAAGTTTATCATATTGCGCTTTGCTCATCGCTTTGTTAATATAATCTATAAGCATCAGGATCACCAATTTTGCATTCTGTATTTTAACTTATCATCCAGATATACTTTTTTATGTTCCTATCCTTTTTTGTTGTTTCATCCCCACGCGTCGGGTCTGCCAGGGGTGCATAATATGGGGGGCAGGGAACAACCGGCAGAATAATTGTTTTATGGAAAAACTGAAGGCATATTCACGTACTAAAGGAAAAGAATTACAAAGGTTTATTAACTTTATGATACAATTGTCTATAATATGATACAATTGTATCAAAAAATTACACAATTGATAATTCTTGAGCTGTTCATTAAAAATCCTTACGAGAGGTACTATCTCAGGGAAGCCTCAAGGATACTGGAAATAAGCCCCATGACCGTTAAAAGAGCACTTGATATGCTTGTCAAAGAAAGGTTGATTATCAGGGAAGAATTCAAGAACCAGATACTTTACAAAGGAAACATGGAAAGCTCCGTCTTTAAACATTTAAAAGTCACCTATAATCTTGCATGGCTTGAGGAAAAAAACATCGTGGATCACCTGAAAGAAAATCTTGCTGGATTGAGCTCCCTAGTTCTTTACGGAAGCTTTGCAAAGGGAGAGAATGATGAAAATAGCGATATAGATTTTCTTGCAATTTCTTCGTCTGCTAAGAAAAGAGATATCGGGCTGATGGATGTGTTGGGAAGAGAAACCTCTCTGACCGTTCTTAAACCTGCAGAATGGAAAGAACAGGCAAAAAAGAACAAAGCTTTTTACATAGATATCATAACTGAGGGAATAGTTCTATTCGGAACAAGACCGGTGGTTGGATGAACCTTGAGGAATGTTTTGAAAAAAGATTGTTAAGAAATGCACTACCTGACAGATTGAAGAGCGAAAAAGCAATAGAAATGGCGCAAAGGGCGATCATGGAGGCAGAAAAACTCTTTAAGCATGGATTTTATGAGCAAGTCATACTTTATTCCTACACTGCCATGTTCCAGGGTGCTTGAGCGCTTTTATTCAAAGATGGATTTGTTGAAAAAAGCCATTACTGTGTTGTAGAATACCTGAAACGCCACTATGTTAAGATTGGTAAACTTGACCAGAGCCACATTCACTGGCTTGATACTTACCGTATCGAACGCCATGAAACCCTATATGGACTGGAGAAGATGGATATAAAAGAAAAAGATGCAAATGCTGCGATAATTTCTGCAAAAGACTTTCTGGAGGCAATTATGAGGCTGACAGGAGAATAAGATATTATCAAAATTCTCCACACCTGTCCGGACTTCGCGCCTCCCGCACGCGCCGGATCTGCCAGCAGGGAGGGAAGCTGGGAGGACGAAACACTATCCTACAGGAGATGATTGAACTATCCTTTCCTTTTTATTTGTATTATTCCTGGGAGAAGTATCCAATCTTTAATATCCATCACCCTCTATTCAGTACTTCCAAATGCTGCAAGTCGTCATCCACCCCCAGAAGTCAAAGCTCATCGTCCTCCCCATAAAAGACAACTCGAAAGAGCCCAATTTCTACGGCACCCTGATACTGAAGCAAACCCCCAAAGGCGCACGGGTAGGCAAATTCAGGATAAAACAGGGTGAAAAAGAAGAATTCAGGGCGCCTGAGGAACTCATAGAACTTTTGCGTCTTGCTGATAAGATACTTATCGCAGAAGGGAATGAGGCGTCTGAGGCTGGTTTTAAGGAACTTCTAACAGCATACCAGCTTGATTACGGATATACGGCAACATGCCGCCTTTGTCTTCTTGCAGGTAAATTTACAACGGATAGTCCGATACGCTTCCACAATGAATCGGTATGTGAGGATTGTGCAAAAAAAGAACTGGTAAAGGAAGCAAAATCCATCAAGCTTGGATCTCACGGTCAGGAACGACTTATCCAGATTCTTCTTAAAACAAAGAACCTTGACAGGGTGCTTGCAATGCTAAGCCCGGGGAAACTGGATTCGGGACTGACCAGATTTGACACCATGGCAGCATGTAAAGTGGATAAAACAATAAAGGTGAAGGACCTGCCGCTGCACGATGAACTTAAAAAGCTCCTGCTAAAACAGATGGAAGAACTTATGCCGGTCCAGGCGCTTTCTATTGAAGCAGGTCTTCTTGAAAGAAAGAACCAGCTGATCATTTCGGCTACAGCAACCGGAAAAACACTTGTCGGTGAGCTTGCGGGCCTTTCTAACATTTTGAACAAGAAAGGCAGGATGCTTTTCCTCGTCCCTCTTGTCGCGCTTGCCAACCAGAAATATGAACAGTTCACGCGGCGGTATTCTTCGATCGTAACCACATCGTTGCGCGTGGGAACAAGCCGCATAACCAAAGGAATTAAAGGTATCCGCACTACCCTCTCATATGACATCATCGTAGGCACTTATGAAGGCATTGATTTCATTATGAGATCAGGAAATGCGCATACGCTTGGCAATATCGGAACTGTCGTTATTGACGAGGTGCATACGCTTGAGGATAAAGAAAGGGGGCACAGGCTCGATGGTCTTATTGCCCGCCTGAAATTCATTGCACCCGATGCACAGTACGTTTACCTCTCAGCTACAGTTGGCGACCCGCGATGGCTTTCGGAAAAACTGAACGCAGGATTGATAGAGTTCGAAGAACGGCCCGTCCCGATAGAGAGACACCTGATCTTTGCGCCGGAATACGAAAAAAAGCGAATGATCGAACGGCTTGCCATGCAGGAATTTGACAAAAAATCCTCTAAAGGTTTCCGGGGACAGACCATCGTATTTACTAATTCACGGCGCAACTGCCATATGCTGGCAGAAGGGCTTTCAATAAAAGCGCTTCCGTACCATGCAGGTCTATCCTATACTGAACGAAAGAAAGTTGAAGAGCGGTTCGGACGGGGAGAGCTTCCTGTGGTCGTGACAACAGCGGCGCTTGCGGCAGGCGTGGATTTTCCCGCATCCCAGGTCATATTTGAGTCACTCGCAATGGGTATCGAATGGCTGACAGTACGTGAGTTCCAGCAGATGCTGGGGCGCGCAGGAAGACCGGATTACCATGACCTTGGCATCGTTGTGCTTCTTGCTGACCCGGAAAGAAGGTTCGGAAAGGGAGATTCGGAGGATGAAGTCGCTTTCAGGCTGCTTCGTGGTGTACTTGAACATTTTGGCGTGGATTACGGGGATGATGAACAGCTTGAGGAGACTCTTTCGAATATCGTGGTGGCGCATTCTCTTTCTGACATCACCAAATTAAATGAAATGCTGCTTGGCAAAGGAAACCTGAAGTTCCTTCTGGATAAACTGAGGGAATATGGTTTTATCGGGAAAAAAGATAGTGAATACCGTCCCACAAAACTTGGATTTATTGTCGCATCACATTTCCTGAGCGTGGAACAGACATTCCTGATAAAGAATGCAATTTTTAAAGGAATTAAGCCAATAGATATTGTTACCGGCCTTGAAACCCTGGATTCTGTCTATTTCAGGTATGCATCGCAATTGTCGGATGCACTCGGGACAGATATCCCGACAAGAGTTTTCGGCGCAGGGCTTGATATTATTTTTTCGGCAGATGGTTTTTCAAAACTCAAAGAAAACCTGCGCCGCACCATGCTTGATTTTGCCCGGGAATTCATGTCATGCACCTGCAAGGATTCACCGTACTGCGGCTGCGCAGAGCGAAAATTCTCAAGCCAGGTCATAGAATTATGTGCCGGGGGTCGCGCCCCTGAAGAGGTTATTAAGGAGCTGGAGAAGCAGTATGGAGTTTATGCATATACAGGCGATGTCCTCAATTACCTTGACCAGGCTGCAAGGAATCTTGAGGCTGTGGAATTGATAGCAGGGATTTTCGGAAAAAAGGAGATTAGCGGCATGGCAAGGGAGTTAAGGGAAAGGATGGAAGGATAAATGGTTTATTTTGATATAGGGGACAAATATTCCATAATGACGGAAGTACGAAAAAGCGTTTATAGTTCCTACAATATAACGCTGGATAAAATCATGATAAGAGATGATAGTGTGGTTGACAAAAAAATTCTAATAACTTATGCATCTTCAACAGGGAGTACCGAAAAACTTGCACAGATAATCGCGGAAGGAATTAAAAAAGTGGACGGCGTATCATTTGAAATGAAGAGGGCAAAAGACATCAGACCGGATGATGTGGCTTCAGCTAATGGTTATGCGTTTGGCTCACATTCTGCTTCTGAGTATATGGAAGGAGAAATTAAAAATCTCTTTGAGGTACTCTATCCCGTAAAAGAGAAAATGAGCGGCAAACCCGTATTACTTTTTACAACAGGACAGGGTAAACAGGCCGCTGCGCTTGCATCAATAGAAAAATTAGCTGGTGTATTCAATCCCGAATGGATCAAACCAGGCCTGGCAGTTAAAGGTATGCCGGGAGAATCTGATAAAGCAAATGCGATTGAGATGGGAGAAAAACTCGCAGATGCGGTTAAAAAAACACAAAAATCCACATATATTGTTGCATAAAGGGATGGCGAGAGAAAATTCATACGTCATCGGTTAAGAGAAAAAAAATCAGGACTTAGAACACGGATTGCGCGGATGACGCGGATGCGCGCGGATTGGGGGGGCATATATCGATACACAGTTATATTAACCCAATTGTACAACGTATCATAATTATGTAACGCACACTCGCACAACAAATCTTAATCTAATTGTACATTAAACTTACTCACCCTTAACTATACTTAACTATAACTAACTAATTAGAATACGGTCACCCGACTTACTTACTTATACTAACACACATACCCTTTTTTAATATAAATATCAATGGATAATAAGAATAATTACAGTAGATAACGAAATTGATTAAAGAAGAATGTGGTTAAATTCTTAATGTTCCCTTATTCACACCCTTGTTTATAACTTTGTGAATTCTAATTTCAGCAAAAGAGAGATATTATGGTAAAATCAATAATTTTAATAATAGTTATCATGCTTGCAATTGTTTTTTCAGGATGTACCGGTAGTAAAGATGTTACATCAGCTTTCAAAGCTATACCTGAAGTTCAACAATTTTTAAGCGAACATCCGACAGCAAAAATAACAATGACATATTGGTCAAAAGAAGATGTGGAAAAATCGGCAAATGAAATTAGTCAGCAATGTGATAAGACTATAACACCTGTGGCTATGTATAAAGCGACTGTTAGTGAAGGGGATTTAAAGATTATTTCATGGATTAACGCGGATTCTCAAATAGTGATGTGTTCTGCAACTCAAGGGAACAGCATTTCGGTAAAACAACCTGTTCCGACAACAGTACAAACTCAAACAATAAATTCTCAAAAGAAAGCGCCATCGATGCAATTGAGAATACAGGCAACAGATGCAGCAATTAATTTAATCCATAATGGAGGCGATTCACTGATTATGAAAGATGAGAGAATCACAATAACTGATGCCGTTACTGATGCATCAGTTGACGGTATTACAGGTATCACTTTGAATAGTGCTACTTTCCAAAACGGTGGAACTATAGTCGATACTCTTGGTGCAGGGTCAAGCATTATCCATTCATGGGGAGCAGAAGCACCCGCAAAAGGAACTATTTTGAAAATTATGCTTCAGGATATCCCATCAGGACAGGTTATCACTCAAATGCAGGTAACTGTAATTCCAACAATAAATTCACAAAAGAAAGCGCCATCGGTGCAATTGAGAATAAATGCAAATGTCTTTGGCGTAACAATAATCCATAATGGAGGCGATTCACTGATTATGAAAGATGAGAGAATCACAATAACTGATGCCGTTACTGATGCACCAGTTGACGGTATTACAGATATGGCTATGAGTAATACTACTTTCCAAAACGGTGGAACTATAGTCGATACTTTTGGTGCAGGATCTAGCATTACCCATAAATGGGATTTAGCACCCAAAGGTGTTTTGAAAGTTAAGCTTCAGGATATCCCATCAGGACAGGTAATAACCCTGATGCAAATGGTTGTAACTGGGTGATCCAATAAAGTTTCAAATTACTCATCTTACAACTGGACAAGTAATAACAGAGATGCAAGTAATGGCGAGATTTTTCATTTAATCTCGTTAGTCATAAACCACGGTTAAAGCATACCTTCAACGGTTCTTATTTCCGGTAAAGCCTTATGCTCTAATCCATCTAATCCATTGAGATACCATTGATAAGATGGCTTAAAAACTGTATTCTTATGTATCAACCGGATTTTATCCTCTGAATCCGTGAAAATCCGCGAAATCAGCGTCATCCGTGTTCCATTCGTCCCTATCTTTTCCGTATCCTTACCGCATTTGCATGAGCAAAAAGCCCTTCAGCTTCGGCAAGCCCACTAATTGTATCACTTAATCCATCAAGGCCTTTCTTATCAATTATCTGCACACTTGATTTTGTTACGAAATGGTCAATATTCAGACCTGAGAACATTCTTGCATATCCTGCTGTTGGAAGGACATGGTTCGTTCCGGAGGCATAATCACCCGCAGATACAGGCGCGTAAGAACCGACAAAAATCGAACCTGCATGCCTGATCCTTCCAAGAATATCTTCCTCTGTCATTATTTCAAGATGCTCAGGCGCAAACTTATTTGAAAAATCAATGCATTCATCAAGTGTTCCGGTGAGTATTGCTGCATTCTCAAGCGAGGTCCTGATAATTTCTGCACGCGCAACATTTTTTATCTGGATGTCTATCTCCTGCATTACCTGTTTTGCCAGGTCTTCTGATGGGGTTACAAGCACGCAAACAGCATTCGGGTCATGCTCTGCCTGGGCTATCATATCAGAAGCTATGAAATCAGCTCTTGCCGATTCATCTGCAATTATCAGCACTTCACTTGGGCCTGCAGGAAAATCAATAGCAGTTCCGCAGGCCATTTTGGCTGCTGTGACATATACATTGCCAGGCCCGACTATTTTATCTACTTTTGGAATAGTCTTTGTCCCGTAAGCCATAGCAGCTATTGCCTGTACGCCTCCTGCGCGAAAAACACGGTCTGCGCCTGCGATATGTGCGGCTGCCAGTGTTAATGGGTTCACTGTCCCATCCGGGTTCGGGGGCGTGCATACGATAACCTGCCTTACGCCTGCGACTTTTGCAGGGATAACTGTCATAAGAGCAGTACTTGGATAAGATGCCATTCCGCCCGGAACATAAGCGCCTACTGACCCAAGAGGTGAAATACGCTGTCCCAGCCTGATCCCCGGTGCAAATTCCTTTATCCAGTCCTTTGTGACCTGCGCATTATGGAATGCACGGATGTTTGACGCTGCTTTTTTAAGATGTGTCAGGAGCTTTTTGTCAAGTGAATAAACTGCTTCATGTATTTCCTTATGGGAAACTTCGATATCTTCTAAGGATGCTTTATCAAATTGCACCGTATATTTTAATAGAGCAGTATCGCCGTTCTCTTTTATATCGTTCAGAATGGATGTTACAGAAGGCATTACTTCCTGTAACTCACCCTGGCGCTTTAGAAGGCTTTCAACTTCAATATTTGTGAGCATATTAATGGAATTTAGTAACATTACATACTGATTTCAGGGTGTAGAGAGATAAATGTTTGTGTGAAGTCATCAGGTAGCAATACGTTCAATATGTACTGTGAGAAGCGATAACTTTTTATATCATTATGCTCATTATGATATTTCTGTTATCTCCCTGTATCGCAGAATTATGAATAAAATAATGAGATGTGAGTAGTTATGATCGAAAAACAATATGTATGCCCTAATTGTAAACAGTCAATACCGTTAAGAAGCGAAGATTTCATTAAGGGAATTGCGATGGTTTCATGTGTGGACTGTGGCAGGGGTGCTTTTACTATTGAAGATAATCTGTTGGGATTGGAAATTTAAAATGGATGAAGAAGAAACATATAAATATCAGGAAAATGACGATGAAGAAGAACTCCTGAGATTTCTCCGCGGCGGATTTGGGGCGAAATAAATTTCAGTGGACATTAACATTAATGAACTGCGAAAACTTTTTATGTCATAAGTATCATAAGCATCATGCAGTCATCGGCCTGTAATATAAAAAACGGGATTTTGTTGCGGGTTTGAATTAAATTGCATCAATGTGGCGGTCACGGATCGCGGAATTATGAACAAAACAATGAGAAGTGAGCAGTTATGGTCAAGAAACATGATAATAGCCCAGAATTTGAAATAAATAAAGATGCCTATAAAATGTGGTCAGATACCTATGGCGGTGTCTCAAAAATGTGGGACGAATCCCATTCAAAAATTTTGAAACCATGGATTGAATTAATGGGAGAAATGTCTGATAAGACAAAAGAAATCTCCTTAAATTCGGCGCCGAAAAATTATAAGGAATTTTATGACGAGTGGATGAAAACATACGAGAATTCGTTTGGGAAATTCTATCCGGTTTCGATCCCTGCGCCCAAAGAAACACTTGAAAACTTCATAAAAATATCCGGTGAATCAAATAAACTTTACAGGTCATGGATAGAAGAATCAGAAGAAAATGCGAAGAAGACCTCTGAATTACTTAAAAACGGGGCTGACCCTGCAAAATTCAAAGAATGTTTTGAAATGTGGACCAAGTCCTATGATAAAATGTCGAATGATTTTTTGGAACATCCTGCAGTTAAATACCAGAAAGAGATATTCGGAAATTATACAGGCATCCCCGATTTCTATTCTGAAAACCTGTTGAAAATGTCAGCAATGTGGAGGGATTCTTTTAATAAATTGTATACTCCGTGGGTCGAATCCATGCAGAAGCTTTCCCGGAATATAGAAAAGATCTCAAAAGGCAATGCAGGCCCTGAGGCTTATAAGGAATTTTTTGATCTGTGGGCAAATACTTATAAAGAAAACTATAAAATTTTTGACCCGCGGTCTGCGATATCATCTAAAGAAGCGTTCGATAATTTCATAGAGAGCAGCAATGTCAGCCTGAATCTATATAAATCATGGATTTCGGCCATGGAAGGAATGCATGAAAAATTCAAGGACCATTCTAAGATCACGACCGATCCCGAGGCTTATAAAGAATATTTCAATCTCTGGGTGAAGATGCATGAAAAGGCCGTTGAAGATGTCTTTGACAAGATGCCCGTGGTGTCTCCTGTCAAAGAGATGATTGAGCCCATCAGGGATGCATGTAAGCTCTATGCCAGTGCATCCATAAAAATGTCAAAAATGTGGATGGATTCGTATACACGTGCTGCACGCCCAAGGGTTTGAACATGGACCGATCCAGCCCTAAATCCCCTGATAATTTCTTTGACCAGTGGTCAAAAACATGTGAAGAGTCCTTTGGTCATATTGGCAAATTACCTGCTGTTGGCCCATCAAGAGAGAAAACAGAAAAAATGATGAAAGCTTTTCCTCTCTTTATGAACTTTTATAATGTATGGATGGACTCTATTTTTGACTTTTCAAATCTCTCCCTTGAGGCCATGAACAGGATGCATGACAAAACCGCAAATATGGGGTGTGAGATCAGTCCAGAGAAAAATAAAGAAATATATAATATCTGGATCGAGACCTACAGCGATACCTTTAAGGAATTCCTGAGAACAGGTCATTTTGCCCGGGATATGGGTAAGATCACGTCAGTTTTGATCGATGCTCAAAAATACAATCGGGAAATGCTTGAGGAAAATTTACTAAAACCTATGAATATACCCACAAGTACCGATATTGATGAACTGAACCGGGAACTGTATTCTCTTAAAAAAACAGTAAAAGAATTAACCCGGAAAATCAACGAATTATCACAGGAAAAATGATTATTTTATGATTCAAGCAATGAATGGACTTAATTTAATTGAAGAAAATTTTACAAAATTTACAAAAAGTTGTGAAATAATTTCCGAATTAACCGAAATTTCCGTGGAGACAACCCCTCATGAGATAGTATATAGTGAAGATAAAATGAAACTTTATCACTATAAACCAACAGTGGAGAATCCCTGCAAGGTTCCTGTTCTTATGATATACGCTCTTGTAAACCGATATTATATCCTGGATCTTTCGCCTGATAAGAGTGTAATAAAAAACCTTCTGGATAAGGGCTTTGACGTTTATGCAATTGACTGGGGATACCCCTCAGGAATGGACAAATATCTCACGATAGATGATTATGTGAATGGCTATCTGAATAATGCTGTGGATTATGTCAGGAGAGAATCGGGAGCAGATAAAATTTCCTTATTAGGCGTATGCGTGGGCGGAACTTTATCCGCGATGTATGCCGCACTTCACCCTGAAAAGGTAAAAAACCTGATCAGTTTCGTTGCACCTATAAACTTTGATACCGATAAATCCATGCTCAATATCTGGGCAAAAGAAATGGACGTGGACAAAATAGTGGACTACTATGGTATAGTTCCCGGAGATTTCCTGAACATGGGATTCCTTCTTCTCGATCCTTTCAGGCTTATGATCGATAAATATGTGGGATTTTTAGAACGTATCGATGATAAGAAAACCGTAGAAAATTTCCTGCGCATGGAAAAATGGATATTTGACAGCCCGGGCCAGGCAGGTGAAGCTTACAGGCAGTTCATGAAAGACTGTTACCAGAAAAACCTCCTGATTAAAAACAAAATGGAAATCGGAGGAAAAAGGATCAATTTGAAGAAAATTTCCATGCCCTTGCTTAATATTATGGCACAATTTGATCATCTTGTTCCAAATGAGTCAAGCCAGCCCCTGGCAGAGGCTGTATCGAGTACTGATAAAGAATCTATGGTTTTCCCCACAGGTCATATTGGTATGTTCGTTGGCTCAAAATCCCAGAATGAGGTTTGTCCAAAAATTGCACAATGGTTAAAACCAAGGTCTATTACCACGAAAGATGAAGCTCCTAAAAGCATAGCTGTGAATAGCGATCAAAATAAAACCGATGTAAAGAAAAGCAAAAATAAGAAAAGTAATCGTAAATCGAAGGAGATCATGAAATGAGACTTGAAAACAAGGTCGTAATAATAACAGGAGCAGGAAGCGGTATTGGCCGTGAGACTGCAATATTGTTTGGAAAAGAAGGCGCTAAAGTCGTAGTGGCGGATGTGAATGAAAAAGCAGGCCAGGAAACAGCAGAAGTGATAAGGAAAAACGGAAGTGATGCATTCTTTGCAAAGCTGGATGTATCCGACAGGAAACAATCAAAAGAAGTTGTAAAGGATACACTGGAAAGATATGGAAAGATCGATATCCTGATCAATAATGCAGGAATTATCCAGGATGCACTGATTTCAAAAATGACTGAAGACCAGTGGGACAAAGTTATTACTATAGACCTGAAGGGGCCTTTTAACTGCATCCAGGCAGTTGTAGAAGCAATGACAAATCATGGAACGGGCGAGATCATCAATGTATCTTCAATTGTAGGATTGTACGGTAATATCGGCCAGTCAAATTATTCAGCAGCCAAAGCAGGGTTGATCGGATTGACAAAAACTCTTGCCAAGGAACTGGGAAGAAAAGGAATAAGGGTCAATGCGGTGGCTCCGGGATTTATATATACTCCGATGACAGCAACCGTGCCTGAAAAAATACTTGAAATGATGAAGGAAAAAACACCAGTAAAAAGACTTGGCCGGCCTGATGATATCGCATATGCACTATTATATCTTGCTTCGGATGAGGCAAATTTCGTTAATGGCGCAGTTCTTTCTGTTGACGGTGGACTTCTCCTGTAATCAAGGTGGCAACTATGAAGAATGTAGTGATTGCTTCTGCGACCCGTACGGCAATAGGAAAATTCGGCGGAAGCCTTAAAGACTTTAATCCGGCACAACTGGGTTGTGTGGTATTGAAGGAAGCATTAAAACGGGGAAATATGGCAGGAAGCGATGTTAATGAAGTCATAATGGGAAATGTACTTTCAGCAGGGCATGGCCAGAATGTTGCACGCCAGGCAGCGGTTGCCGCAGGTATCCCGGTCGAAGTATCATCATTTAGCGTAAATAAGGTATGCGGCTCAGGCCTAAAATCAATTGTCCTTGGCACACAGGCTATAATGCTTGGCGATGCTGATGTTGTACTCGCAGGCGGCATGGAGTCAATGTCAAACACTCCTTATGCCTTAAAAAAGGCGCGTTGGGGAGCCAAAATGGGCAATGATGAACTCGTGGATCTGATGGTTCATGATGGTCTCTGGGATATTTTCAATAATTATCATATGGGCATTACAGCAGAGAATGTAGCGGCAAAATTCGGAATTTCCAGGGATGAACAGGATGATCTGTCAGCAAAGAGCCAGAATAAAGCGGAGGCTGCCATAAACGCCGGGAAATTCAGGGATGAGATCGTTCCTGTGCCAGTCCCTGTTCCAAAAGGTGAACCTGTTCTATTTGATACTGATGAATTCCCGAGGTTCGGGACAACAAAAGAATCGCTTGCTAAACTGAAAAGTGCATTTAAAAAGGACGGTACTGTAACAGCAGGCAATGCTTCGGGAATTAATGATGGGGCAGCTGCTTTGCTTTTAATGTCCGAAGAGAAAGCGAAAGAAAAAGGGATTGTTCCCCTTGCAACCATCAAAAGCTATGGTTTATCAGGGGTGGCTCCTGATATTATGGGCACAGGCCCGATCAATGCAAGTAAAAAAGCTTTGCAGCGGGCGAATCTTTCCGTGAGCCAGCTTGACCTTATCGAGGCAAATGAAGCATTTGCGGCGCAAAGCATTGCGGTCAACAGGGAACTTGGTCTTGATCCTGAAAAGGTTAACGTGAACGGCGGCGCCATAGCCCTGGGACATCCCATAGGGGCAAGCGGCGCAAGGATACTTGTTACACTTCTCCATGAATTAAAGAGAAGGAATGGCACATACGGCCTTGCAACCCTCTGTATAGGAGGAGGGCAGGGCATAGCTGTTGTTGTAAAGAGGTGAAATTATGGGCTGCAGGAAGAAAGGCAGATTGGACGGTAAGGTTGCCCTTGTTACAGGAGGCTCAAGAGGTATCGGAAAAGCTATCTCTTTACGCCTTGCGGAAGAAGGGGCAGACGTGGTAATTAATTACCAGAATACGAAAGAGCATGCTGAGACGGTTTCAAAGCTCATCGACATGATGGGCATGGCAGGAAAGCTTGAAAAAATCGCCTCGCAGATACACAAGATGGATAATAAAGAACATGCAAAAGAGTTCTCAAGACAACTGGATGCCATTGAAAAGCACTCTTATATATGCCAGGCAAATGTCAGTGATTTTGAGCAGGTAAAAAAGATGCAGGATGAAGTCATAAAACAATTCGGGAAACTGGACATCCTGATCAATAATGCCGGAATAGTAAGGGATAAATCTTTTGTAAAAATGACTTCTGACATGTGGGATGATGTCATGCATGTAAATCTGGATGGATCTTTCTATTGCACCAAGGTTTTCATAGAAGGAATGCTTGAGAGAAAGTATGGCAGGGTGATAAATATTTCTTCAGTTGTCGGAAGAATGGGTAATTTCGGGCAGGCAAATTATACTGCATCAAAAGCAGGAATGATTGGTCTCACAAAGGCGCTTGCAAAGGAATTTGCAGGTAAAGGCATTACTGTGAATGCAATTGCACCCGGATTTATTGAAACCGATATGGTAAAAGGTGTCCCTGGTGATGTAATGGACAAGATTCTCGCAAAAATTCCTCTCGGCAGGCTTGGTAAAGCTTCCGAGGTTGCAGGAACTGTTGCTTTTCTTGCATCGCAGGAAGGGGATTATATTACAGGACAGGTTATTGACATAAACGGAGGACTCTATATCTGAATCCTCATTCCTTTACCCGTGAGCTCCCGGGCGGTAAAAACATTGCTATCCTGTCTGGCGAAGCTATCGTTTTTATGAGCTTTTTATCCTCAAATTTTTCATTCAGCAAACGGTATATCTTCTTAGAAATGTCGTTCTGGTTGAACTCACCCGGTTCAACCTCCATGACGAATTGCGCTGTTTTCTTTACAGCTCTCAAAGGTCCTCCGATCAGCCTTTTTTCTTCACCAAGCTCAAGACCAAGCGCCGCGCCAAGTATTACATCCTTGAAATAATTTCGCTTTCCCCTTATCACAAAAGCGCCTTTTGCCACATATTCACCTGATTCAGGGGTTTTTGAGATCTGCTCAGGTAACACCCAGTAAGCGTCCCCGCTCATCTGCCCTGATTTCCAGATGCCTGAATATGAAACAGTGAACTGCGCAGCTTCAAGAAGTGTGGTTTCAGGCACATCTTTTCCTTCTGTTTTGATTATAACGGCAGGAGAACCAGATACATGTGCATGGAAGAAAATATCCTTTTTCTGAAGGTATTTTTTCACAATATCCTCGTTACTCTGGGCATCCCTTCCCCCGACAACAAGGAATCCGTCAGATGAGAAAAACCATCGGAACTGCTCAAACCACTTTTGTTTTGGTTTCTGGATTTTCTTGTTAATTTTCGGAGCTTCTTTTTTCCCTGTTAATTTCTTTGTATCTTCTATCGCAACAAGTGCGCCTTTTATCTTTCCCGATAATTTTTTTGACCTGTCGTAATAGACCTGGGAATTCTGTGTTACATTAAGACGTACATCGAGTTCTACTTCTTCATTATCCAGCAGCACATTGATCAGGCCTTTTCCGGAATTAATGGATTTGATCACTTTTGCTTCAGGGATATCTGATGTTTTTAATATGTTCTTGATATCGTCCCATGAATATCCTTTCTCTCTGGCATTATTGATGACTTTTAAGATCCCATCGCATGTCTGGTAATGCGAATAGATCAATTCTCCTTTATGAACAAGCTTTTGCTCATCTTCCCTGAACTTTGCCAGCGCAAGGATCTGTTTCTGAAGGCGGTATTCGTATGAACTCGTTTTTTCTTCCTTTGCTGCTTTTACAACTTTGATTGCTTCGTTTTTCTTTTTTGCCTCGCTGCTGAAATATTCATCAAGCGCCTCATTGAAAGTGCTAAAAGATATCTTCTCATTTTTCTCGTAAAGGGAAATAGGGAAAGGAAGCACGTCTATTTTTATCCCATCTTTCTGGATTATTTGTGGTTTGAGTTCTGTGCTTAGCGGTTTAAAAACATCCTGTAATGCATTTTGCAATGAAGACAGATCCTTTATATCCTTCGCTGGTGTATTTTTCTCAATTCCGGCACGGATACAAAGCTCTTCTGCATATTGCCCTCCAATATTCATTTTTGTTGCCACAGTTCTTACAATGTCTGCATCAGAATGTGCGAACATGTCTTTTAGCTGATCCTGCGTGGCAGTAATGGGACTGATTTGTGCCTGCGGCAACTCATAAGGCTCGCCTCCCCGGACTTTCCTGTCCCTGAAGCTTATGGATTTTAATGGCAGTATTATCTGCTTTTCAGAGTTCAATAAAACGATATTCCCCCTGGAAAATAGTTCTATGATGAGGATGGTCTTATCCTCGCCGCGCTGGATATGCATCTCGATTATCCTGTCAAAATCATACTGTGAAACCTCTGTTATCCTGCCCCCTGTCAGGTGTTTTCGAAGAAGCATCGGGAATGATTGCGGGAATTTTTGGGCAACCTCAGGATTTTTCGTGAGATGAAAGCGTTTTCCTGCTTCAATGACAAGATTTGTCCTTCCTTCTTTGAAAATATGTAGCCCAATCCTGATCTCATCCGGTGAATGCTGGTATATCTTTGTGATCTTGGCATCAAGAAGACGGGGATGCAATTCCCTTACCAGCGCCGCAACGTCCACGCTTGACATTTCTTGTTTCATGTAAGGGGGCTATATGAAGGGGATGTTAATTTAAGCTTGTCATCAAAAATCTGCGGATTTTTGATGTTTGTAGGGGCAATGACTACAGGCGCATTTCCTCTATCTGGGCTTTTGCTTTTCGGGCTTCGTTTTTAAGTCCGATTTTCTCGAATATTTCGAGTGCTTTTTGTGTTGATTCAATTGCTTCTTCTTTTTTATTCATATCGGAATAAAGCAAACCTATCTGTGCCAGAGTGTAAGCTATACATCTCTGGTCGCCGAGTTTTTCCTTAATCTCTATTGACCGTTTGTACTTCTTAAGCGCCTCATCATACTCACCTTTATTTTGGTAAATGAGCCTCAGGCAGATATCCTATAACCGCTCTAAATTCTCAAATAGGTAATATCCTAACGCTTATTCCAAAACAATTTAGTATATTGGCTCAAACAGACAAGCGTCTGAAAGCACTTGGTGCTCTTATCAAGTCATATCTTCCAACCTTACAAGCCGTCAAAGCAGTCAAAATTGTAGTAATATTCGAAATGGCAACAAAACATCTTGCCCAATTGATTCCACGGGTTGGCATTTCAGAGCGATTATATCCAACAACTTCATTTGAATTCTTACGTTCGATAATGGTTCTAAGATCGTATAATTTTCCTAGTCCCCTATGATATTCCCTGGGAATATATTCACCCCTAAAGCAGTCTCCATCATTTGTTTTAATAATATACCCGACACTATTATTCCTCGCAGCTATGACCGGAATAATTCCATAATTTTGAACGAGTTTATTAGAATCATGACTGTCAGGTCCAGCATCACATAAAAGAAATTTTGGTCTTTTGATAGTTGATTTCAGTCCTTCAATCACGGTTTCCTTTAATATGGTATTGTCGTTCTTATTTGCACCTACTGCATCCCAATAAATAGGAATACTCCAGGAACGGTCAACAAAACCTGTGTCGGTAAAACCAGTCCCTGTTAGGACACTGAATCTTCCAGTCTTTTTAACATAATGCCCGGCATCCGGATCAGAAAGCTTTCCCGTTTTTTTATTTTTAACCCCACTGCAATTGCATTCAAAAAATCTTCTATCCCATATCCAGATATCGTCTCCAATTAAATTCAAGTCTCTGCATTCTTGTATTATCATTTGGGCATATTCATTCAAACTAAAACTGACAACTTTCAAATTCCGTAAATATGATCTCTCAGTGAGTTTATGCTTGCTCTTTATGCCCAATTCGACTCTGAGCGATTGATTATTATTGAATTCATCGACCCATGCATT
>CABMCA010000044.1 GCA_902384525.1 uncultured archaeon | reverse complement strand
TGATAAGCTTTTGTCTTGAGTTCAGAGGTGTGAGCTTCCTATGTCTTATTAGGGTTGTCTTTATTATGCGTTTCAATCCCTTATGGGTTTTCCAATGCGCTGCGACGTAAAGACCAGACAACATTGCAAGTATAGGTAAAATTGTTTCAATCCCTTATGGGTTTTCCAATGCGCTGCGACTTTTTAACTAATTTTATAACGTTATCTTTTGTAGAAAGTTTCAATCCCTTATGGGTTTTCCAATGCGCTGCGACGGCATGGAATAAATGCCCCTTTTGCCTTATAATCCTTTGTAAATCCTCAGAATTATGCGGTCATTTCATGAACCTTATGCATACCCGTTGTTTATATACGTTCAGGAAAAATGATCGAAAACAATATGGGCTTAGATCACATTTGATTTTTTCACTTGCGTCTTTTCGCCAAGTTCTGTTGTATTATTAATGCACCTTTCGCATAAAGAATATATCCTGATCTTATCGGTGCTTTCGATGATGCTTTTCAACCTGTCTTCCAGTTCAATTCTCTCAACACTGTCGATCTCAAGCTCAAAAACACTGTACTGCTTCCAGGCGCCAAACTCTTCAAGCGTCCTGAAGACATGCCTCCTGATCCGGTCATCGCTGATATCGTAGGTGATTACAAGTCTCATTTGGGATACTCCAGTGGGTAGTATTCCTTTAGTTCACCTGTTATGGCTTTTCGCAAAAGGATCGCCTGCATTCTTATGGCTTTCCTGCGATTGACTGTATACTCGAACCTGGGATGGCTGAACTCTTCTTTCATGTACTCATCGTACTTTTCAAGATATTTTTTGAAAGCATCCTTTATCAATCGATTATCCACGCCAAAATCTTCATGAGTGATCTCACCCCGGTTCACAAGTCTCAGAACGAATGCATCCGCAAAGATCGCCATGAACTCCTCCATCAGGTCAAGTGCAAGCGCCGGTCTTCCATGCCTGTCAGCATGCATTATCCCCAGATACGGATCAAGATTGTACTGGCGCAAGCCGCTTTGCACTTCGTTCTTGATCATTGTGTATGTGAGCGACATGAGCGCATTGATATGGTCTTGCGGCGGGCGCCTGGTGCGCGTTTCAAAAGTCCAGTCCCCCACCAGGCACTCGTTCAAAAGGGTGAAATAGATATCGGAAGCCTGCCCTTCAAAACCCATCAGATTATCTATGTTCTTGATATTCTTATCTTCGAGGATGCGCACTTCGATATCCTGAAGTTTATCCGTGGATTTCACACCTTTTCTTGAGAGAAGTATCCTTGAGTTGTGGATCTTTGCCTGGACGATCCTTTTTGCGATCTTTAGCTTCTCCGCATCGCTCTGCGCATACTGGCGCCGCCTTATTTCAGCGATGGTGTTCATCTCTGGCAAGAAACTGCCGCGGTAGGCGCCGTTCTCTGTGAAATAATTGAGCACAATGCCGTGTTCATTCGCGCTTGCCACGAACGGTGTTGTGAAGTTAATGCCTCCAAAAACGTTGATCGTATCCACTTTGCCTATAGGGAAAGAAGCGAGTTCTCCCTCGCCTTTTTTCGCAACAGTAATTCTTCCGCCATCTATGCCTATGACGCTTCCCTGCGTGGTCACGAATACCACACTATCGTCGAATATGCCTTCGCTTTCTTTCATTTTATACACGCTCCAGTAATTTTGATTCAACAGGCAGGCAGTACTGCGAGGTACTGCAATTTTTGCATTTTTTCGGGTTGTCAGTAAAATCGGGAATGGAATCAAGTGACATGCTTCTTATTTTTTCAACGGTTTCGATGACTTTTTCGCGGTGCCATTCGGTTATTGTGATAGCGTAGCGCTCGTTAGTGCCGAAAAGATAGATGTATCCAAGGCGCACGGGTTCTTCGAGATAATCCTCAAGGAGCATGCAGTAGGCGGCGAGCTGGATTTCGTCGTTGTCGAAATAAGAATCGCCATGCTTTCGCTCGATCGGGGTCATGTTAGCCTTCCCCTCTATAATGTCGATCTTGCCATGCATGTGCATTTTTTCAGACTTCAGGTATATTTCGCGATACCAGCCGCCTCTCCTGCTCTGGTTCTTGTGTTTTGAGCGTCCGTCTGCGAGGTAGAAGTTCAATCCCTGCGTTTTGTAGAACATCAGGTAGTAGAGGCGGCGCGCGCAGTAGAGGTACTGGTTGAGGTCGGAGACGTTGACGAGGAGAGGGTCGTTATCCATAAGCGAGTTCACACGATTGAAATTCTGTCATAAATCACACAGTCAACATAAATCGCATCTAAACCAATTGCCAGACATCCATCTTTGAAATCAATGAGCATAGTGTAATCATCAATGTCATAGAATTTTTTTGATACTTTGCTTGAATTCGAAAGATATCTGCACATTAAACCATTACGCTTGATTTCAATTTGGATATATTTTAAATTTAAATCCTCTGTCAAACTTTCCTTTGTCACTGTTAATGGGAGCAAGCCATATGCTTTTTCTGGTTTTCGATCGGCTTCAGGGAAATCCATTTGTTTCATTTCTCTTCCAACAAATTTTATATATCTTGGCTTTTCAATCAAATTCTTGATAATTGCATATCCTGCGACTCTATCTGATATTTCATCAATTTCCTTTGATTTATCTGGAAGCCGTTTTTTAAATAGTTTCTTTGATAAAAGTTCCATGTCTGCCCACCGAAGCAGAAAAAATGCATTATAAGTGCCAAATGTTTGAGTTCTTAAGTCATAATATGCTATATCCACCCCATTACCTCTAAAATTGCTCAATTCATCCATTAATTCTAATAATTCTTGTTTTGTTGACTTGTCAAGCACCCCAATCGAGTCAAAAATTTTTTTAGAACTTATATTTCTATTTTTGAAATAATGCTCTCTGATCAAATCCAAGCCTTGACTGAAATAAATATCCTTTTTATCAGATGGTAATCCGCCTTTTAGCGGTGGAAATGATTGACCACTTCGCATTTTTTTTGCTTCTTTAACACCGATGCCATACGCATTTTTATAAATATATTCGTAAGCTTCAAGATATCCATACCGCCACCTGAAATTTTCGGAAAGTTTCGGATCATGCATAGTTTTTTTCAAATTTTCTTCCAAATGTTGTCGGGAAATCTTTTCGAATTTATTAAAATGTTCAACCACTTCCGCAGGCGCAAAGCAGACTGATTTATATTTCTCACCGGGAATAGGATTCCTTAACCTGCCAAAGCGCTGCAAGAATTCACTGACCGAATGACCTGAGAAAATCAGACGTGAAATTGCATATTCTCCTTTGAAATCGATACCAACCTCTACAGCTTTATTTCCAACCAGAACATCAAATGAATCTTCCATTGAATCTTTTCTAAAACCACTCCGCTCACAGATTCTCCAATCAGTTTCTCTTCTAAGTACCTCGCTAACCACTGCAACTTCATGTGCGCTATCAAAAATAATCGCCATACGTTGATTTCCTTTAAACTCCCTGAGCCAGTTCAGGTCTTTCAATAGTTTTTCTCCAGCCATAAAACGCGGAGCATGGCGAAATTCAAGTTCTACTTCAGGCATGATAGGCTGTTTGTCGATAACTGGATCATCAATACAAATTCGACTGGTATCAAAAAGATTTCCACATATAACATTCATTATTTTTGATTGTATCTGTTCATTTGGTGTGGCACTGAGAAATATGAATTTTCGCATTTCAGTGCCATCTGCAATCAGAATATCATGTAAAATAAAAAGTATAATATCCGACTGGCGCAGGTCATAAAGATGGAATTCATCAAAAACGACGGTATTTATATGGTTCTTGAAAATTGACTTTAGATATTCATCATAAAAATATCCTTTGAGTGCATAAATAAAAATATCAGGATTTGTTACAATAATGCCTCCGCCCTGGAGTGCCATTTTACGAACCATCCCAACTAAAATTTCACCTTTGGTTATCCTGTATGAGAAATCATCCTTTTTCAATCCAAGCTTTTCTGCTGTTACAAATTCAATATGTTTATTTGATTTCAATGATTCTTTTAAGCGCACGATGGATCGGTACTGATCCTCTGCGAGAGCATTGGTTGGATAAAGCGCAATCACAACACCAAGAGTATTCTCTTTAAGCGCCGGCACTGCCCACGCATCAGTTTTTCCGGAACCTGTTGGAGATGTAATAAAAAGAAAAAATTCATTGACTTTCCTGATAGTATCTCTTGCTATTATCTGGTGTGCATAAGGTAAATGATTACCAATCAATGGTTCCTGATCGTACCGAAGAAGTGCAAGTTCTTCAATAATCAATTACGTATCCTCTGAAGATAACGAATATTCAGCGGCAGTACATCTGTATCATCAATCTTTAAATAAGGCCCTGAAAAACGTGCATTTTGAATTATATCAAATGGCTGCATTCGTTTGAATGTGATATCAGCCAGAGGAATCGAATCAAGGTCATCTATTAGCACTGGATGAGTGGTATTATAGAATCCATCTGATGCGACTGCACTTACCTCTTCCCATTCGACTAGTGCTTTGCAGCGTTTTTTTCCAAGCCGAATGTATGGCGGCATATCTGGTTCTGAACCATCAAAAGTTAACACATAAAAAAGGAATCGTGCGCCAGGTTGAATCTGTTTTCTTGCGCCATAACGTCCTGTTGGTGTATTGGCATTTTCATCAGCATCAGCTAATTTATTCGACTGCACATAATTATCACTACGTGAATTATATATTTCAGTTGTAAATTCAGGGTTATTTATGGCTTTGGCTGGCGTTATGTAAATCCGATCAACAAGGTCTGATGTATCCCCCACATAAGTTGGATTTTGTTTCGCTCGACCTTTTTTCACGGGGAAATTAATGTAGTTCCCTTTAGCATATCCAAGAGCATAAAATAATGCAGTATTCAAAATAATTGGTTCAGTTGTAAAATTGTCTCCAGGTTCAAGGGAGGCGAAGAATAATTCACTCATTAATTCTATAATCCCTCTGAAAGCACGCACTTTGATATTCACAATCTTCGGACTCACAGTACTTAATGAGATTTGAATCTGTTTCGCCATTATTTTCACATCAAGGCACATTCTGCTGAACTGGAGTTGAAGTGGTTTCAGTTTTGGCTTTTTTCCCTCTCGCCTTGGATGGTCTGGCTTTTTCCTCTTGAGAATTCTTTAAATTTAATAAATTCCCAAGCTTATTAATTTGCTCAACCAAGAGAGCTTTCATAACATCATCATTTAATTCAGTCAAAATAGTTGATAGCGTTGTTTCATTAAACTTTACTCCATTGCCTATTGATTTAACAGGTAGAGTTAAATTATTAGTTCCTTCTGATATGGATGTTGTGGCAATTTTTGTTTTCTCAATATTTTCTCCTGCATTGAACGTAGAAACAATTTCTTTTGCTACATAATTAATTCGTTGATTTTTTGAAATTTCTTCATATGATTCCGTTGCAAGTTTTTTGACCTCTTCGACTTGTAAAGTGTCACTATACATTACTTTTTTCAATTTATCTTCAAGGGTTTCGATCTTATCCGAATCCAGTATCTTTTCTGCAAGATCTACTGTCGATGGATTGGTCAGGCCAGCACCTATCTTGATCTTATCCGAATCCAGCATCTTTTCTGCAAGTTTCAATGCGATTTTGCGTGTGACTTCCAAGCTAGAAGGTCCTTCTCGATGGCCAGCATAGACCCCAAGAATATGATTCTGGACTTTACCAAAGCGTGTACTTGTTGCCCCATATCGTGAATTTCTATCAGTTATATTCAAAAAGAATAGCACTTCTTCAGTAGTTACATCTCTTAATGTAATAACACAAGGAAACAAAGTTCCTTCTTTGAAGAAATCTGGTTCACGTATTCCTGACGTGGGTTTTTTTGAATAATCATCTCCCGGAGCATTCTGGAAATATTCTTGAACTATTGCACTAAGTGCTCGAATAGTGTAAGCTTCATCATACATAACCCGCGATGTTATGCTTATGCCTTCATCTGAGGCTGCACTTCCAAAAAGAACACATTCGGGACATTTCTGACACATCTTAGTTACTATCATCGTGCATCCATCCCATTCATCATCGCCTATCGCTTTTTTCATCTCATCTGTAAAAAGCGTGCGCTGGAGAGCTTTGGCTTTTCTTCTGTCGCTGGCAACCTGTTTACGACCAAACATTTTTCCGACTGTTTCTTCAATGCTACCAATGCGTATTATCGCAGAGTTTGCTTCCACTCCATCTGTTGTAAAGCGGGCAGCGCTCTTGAGTTCTCTCAATATAAGGATGTTTACGTAATTTTCCTTTGGTTTATTTTCTGGTTTAGGAAGAGTGAAATCCTTGAGCAATTCTTTAAAAGTTTCAATATTATTTGTTTTATTTTCATTGTTTGTCATTTATTTACCTCAGTTCCATTTTTTTCAGCTTTTTCTGCTTTTGCAGCTTCTACTTCTGCTTTAGTTGTTTTAAACGCAGAATCCCATTGATAGAGAGTGGCTGCATAAAATCCATCTGAAAGATCATTCGATTTTTGTTTCAATTTGCCTGGTTGACCATCAGCTATTTTGTAAAATACAAAATCAACAAAGGCTTCAGCGAATTTTAAAGTTCTTTCTGTATAATATAATCCTGAAACATAGTAGAATTGATCTTCACCCGCACGCCTCATCATTTTCAACAGTCTTCCTGAAACCGCATCAACATAATCTTCTCGTTTGTAATTACCTTGTCTTTTTGCGATAATCCCTTTCAATGCTTCTCTAAATAATTTCTCTATTTTGTAAGGTTCATATTTATTCCGATTTGGAATTGCAACTCTTAAACCAAGTGCTGCAAGCTCATGGATTGATTCTACTGCCATATTATTACCTCCAAATTTATCTAATTTAATTGCCTGTTCTATGAGACCAATATGATCACTATCAGTTTGATCATCTCCGTTTTTGGAATATACTCTTGCATTATTAATAAAAGCGCCAGGACCCCCTCTGTTTTTATCCTTTTCATATTGGCGATATATTTCTTTCAATATCGCACTGCCTGGAAATAAATGGGTTCTAAGTTTTTGAAGATGCTTTGGCATGAAGCTATCATCAAGTTTATATTCATAACCCATACTGATTATTAGTGATGCCCTAATAATTGAATCATGAAGTTTTGACAGACTTATTCTATCACCGAATATTCTTTTCACCGGTGCATATGGAGAATCAAACTTCACAATTTCCTTAAATTCATCCCCTCTTGTAACACAGATTGGATTTTCACCTACTACAACACGACATCCAGATGTTGCCGCAAGGATCATGCCCAGATATGCACCCATGAACCAGCATTGAGTTTCATTTCGGCTGGATTTTTCTTTCTTCTTACAGCTCATATTAAAAACAATATCATATGTTGAAAAGAGGCTTCTAAATCCGTTTCCTGAATACCTTAATATTTTCTGACCATATTCCGATGCAAGTTCCTTTATTATGATATGGTAAAAAAAAGAATCAGAAGAGAGAATACTCTGGGCAATTCCGCGTATGTTCGTCTGGGAATTTCCATCAAACATAGAAAGTGTATCTGAAAACATCTCACTAAGGATAGGAGTATAAAAATGGTCAGGGATCAATTTATAATATATTTTTTTTTCTCCGCCTTTAAAATTGTGTCCCATTTGCCTAAGAGCAAATTCAATTTCAACAGGAACTGAAACTTCAAGTTTTATTTTATTTTGTGCACCTATTGGTAATCGGTTCGAATATGTGTATTTTAACATACTCAAATCTTGAGATATGCCTGAAGATCCTGAATCATAAAGTGTGTCATTGGTCAATTTGCAGATACCTTCACCATTTAAATAAGCTTCATATTTATTTATTTTATTTGGAATTTTTCCAAAAACCATTGACTTATTAAAATCAAGGTTTTCCGATATCCATACAAGCATTTTATCTTTATACGGATACATACAATTTTTTTCGAATTCTATCCATTTTTCATCAGGGATTTTTTCAATATATTCAAATACTAACTTTTCAATATATCTGACTTTTTCAATATCAGATATATTTTTAAACATAACCCCATTTACATCACGATCAAGGATATCTCGAGCAATCACATAGGAATAATTCCAGAATCCTCCAACTATGTGGTGGTCATCTTCAGTACCTTCTGCATAATCGGATAATTTTTGTGTAAGTTCTTTATCAAGTTTAAACATTTTACAAGTTTCAAGGACGGTATTAACAGTTTCCAATGCTTTCAATTTAATCAGTTGATCGACAAATTGCATTCTGATGCCTGAAATGGCTCTTGAATATGATATGATCTCTCCGCTCCATCCAATATCTATGCCAAAATCTTCTTTTAAGTGAAGCCGATATCCAACTTGACTGGTATTTAAACCTGGGCCATTGATAACAAATTTAGAAAAATCAACCTTTTTTCCATTTATTTCAACACTTTGTGGTATCAGCGTGTATTTCCCTTTTTTGCGTTCTTCATTCGAACAATAAATTAGAATGTCTCCAGAGTCTATATCTTTTCCATTTGCTTCAATGCTTGTGATATATTTGGATGGAATATCAATGACAGCTGCGGTTGGATACTGCATATCAGGCTCTTTATTATCTGCTGTGATTTTGTGGTTTTCAATATCGATCACCACTTTTCGATTTCCATCATCATTCTTTAGTACGGCAGCGGCTATAAATGCTTTAAGAACATTATGCAAACCGGCACAGTAGAAATTTACATTATCTAATTTAAACAACCCTTTTTCTCCAAGGGGAATTATGCTTTTACTGAGGTCATTTGGTTCGGTAATCGCAGGATGCGCCTTATTCAATTTTTCTTTAAAATGTTCATATATTTCCTCAATGTCGCGTGCTGAATTCAATTTGCATTCAATCCCTTTTTTTCCAACATACACAATCCCTTTTTCAAAAATCAGAAGCGGAATCAAGCCCTTTATTTTAGCCCATGAAGCAATCCCCGTGTGAACAAGATTTGAGAGTATGCCTGTTGCTTCATTAAAAGTATGATAATAAAAATCAAGATTTTCATCTATCTGGTCTAACTGTTTTTGCATTGAATCTGAAGCCATAGGTACTTCTATGCTTGCAAGAGAATCTGCTACATCAGTCCATGGTTTATATAATGTGAATTTAGCTGAGAGATTCGAGTGAAAGCCCGTCATTGCATGTTGCGCTACGGCAACCGATTGATAATCTTTGGCATTTAATGCTGGTGCAAATTCAAATAGACCAAACTTTTCTGCCCATTCAGATACTTCCTTTTCCGAGATATCAAATTGTTCTTTCCAATTTTTTCCATTTAGTTTGTGAATGTCATGGGAAACAAAAAGAGCCAAAACTTCTTTTAACTTTATATCATCTAACGTCTGTAAACCGATTTTCCCAAGAGCTTCGTTCAGTTCGACAATCGCCCATACGCCATTTCTTATATGACCAATCATTGGTTGGTCAACCTTCCCCATTTCTACACTTTTTGCAGGACGATATGCTATGCCTGAATTCAACAATTTGTGGTCAACTTTTTCATAATATTCAGCGAGCACATTGTAGGAACTGGATTTAATAGCCAGATGTTCCTTTTCCTTTTCAATATATTCTCGTATTTTTTCAGCAGATATTGTTGATTCTGGTTTTCTTATATTCATCTCTCCGCCTCTTCCACCCTCACTTCCACCCACCCGCACCCTCTGCTCACACTACTCCCCACCCCGCTATATTCCGCGAACTGTGCCAGGATGAGCGCCGCATTCTTGACAGATACGGGCGCATCCTTTGTGAACCAGTATGTGCAGCAACATGTGAAGCCCTGCTTGAATATCGGGCGCGCATGCCCCTTGTTTTTGTCAAATACAGTGTTCACCATCACAGAATAAGTTTTATAGGATTGTGCGTCTGGTTTTTCCGTAATATACCTCTCGATATCATCATCCAAAAGTGCAAGCCTCATCTCTTCAGGGCATACGCTATTCCACTTCGACTGGAGCGACCTGAAAACGGCAAGCCTGTGAGGGAACATCTCTGTAACATCGCTATTCCTGTACTGGATGCATGCAGGGCTTCTGAAATCAAAAATGAGCTTCGGGCGCGCATATCTTGATGTGGATCCCAATATCTCTTCGAATGTCTTTGTTGAGCTTGAAAAATCTTCTACAATAAGTTCTCCGCCGTCAAGATCAAGGTTCTTTCGATCGAAAATGAGAGGTTTTACCATTGCTTGGAATATCTGAGTCTCAGCGGGATCGGTCACGCCGATATGGAACATATAACGTTCTGCCGGCGCCACCCTCTTAAAGTTCGGGCGGTCACTCTTGAAAAACCGGCCTTTGAGGCAGCTCATATGGATGGAACTTTTTCTTGAGTCGTGAACAAGGCTGCTTGCTTCGTTATCCCCTTCTTTCATAATTGAAAGAAGTGATGAATAAAGTCTGTAACCTTCACTTGCCGGGATTTCAAATTCGCATGAAGGTCTTGTGATGATCTTTATTTGCTGTACCATAATCCACTCAAAACTATGCAAGACCTTATTTATAAACCTTTCTAATTATTGAAATCGTTTCATTATTTTGCAATTGAAATTTGAATATGCAATATTTTGCAGCATAAAACTTATTATGCAATAGATTCATAATTCAATTAAATGAAGACATATATATCAACGATTGGATTTGATATTTCACAAATAATCTCCCTGATAGTAAAATACGGTATCGAGAAAGGCGACAGGCTTGTTCTCATCAGGCCGGAAGTGGAGAATGACCAGAGGGCTGAAAATACTTTAAACGAGATTCAAAGATTCACTGACCAGATCAATCATGATATCAGAATAGAGATATTTCGAATTGCACATAAGGATTTTGAAAAATGCGTTACGAAATTGACTGATTTGATCAACTCCTCTGATGGTGAGATTATAGCAAATATGTCTGGAGGCCCACGCGAGCTGCTCATTCCTTTTATAGTTGCATGCCTTGTGAAATCCGATAAAGTAAAAAAAACAGTTTCCTATAGCGATATGGATAGGGTTGCCCGTGAGATCAGGCTTCCCAGAATAACTGGCGAACTGGATGAAAAAACAAAAGCTATCATGGAGGATATATCTGATAATCAACCAACTACAATAACCGATATCGCTAAAAGGACTAAACTGTCTGAAAGCACAATATCGCGATTCATAAGCAAGCTCTCTGATATAGATGCGGTTTTCATTGAACAGAAAGGAAAGATAAAAGAAATAAAGATATCATTTACAGGAAAGTTGCTATATTTATGCAACCGGTGATTTCATATTAATCCCCGCCAGCGGCGGCGCAGCTGTTGGGGTCTGGGGGTAGCAACCCCCAGCGCCGTAAAGCTATTATTGAAAGTGTTAATAGTACACTAATCTAGGTTTATTATTCAATATGCGTCTAAAATACTTTTAAAAAAGATTCTAATATAGCGGGGAATGGATTCGAACCATTGATCTACGGGTTATGAGCCCGTCGGGATATCCTGACTACCCTACCCCGCTCTGGAGTAAAAATAGTATCCCCTTATAGTTGATGATGAGTGATAAAGTCTTCGGTATTGGATTGTTGATACCATATATTATGTTTTTAATATCCTGTACTTTGAAAAAAAATATTGGATTCATGAAATTATCACTTGTGCTACCCGATCACCATCAGAACATCCCCTGCGCCTACCGTGCTGCCTTCCTTGACAAAGATATCCTTTACAGCGCCAGCATGAGGCGCATGAATATTATTTTCCATCTTCATGGCTTCAAGGATCATCACCACATCGCCTTTTGAGACCTTGTCGCCTTTCTTGACCTTTACTTTAAGGACCATGCCCTGCATGCTTGCGGTTATGGCTCCATCCATCACTTTCGGGCGCTCTGTTTCTGCGGGGCGGACAGACATTCCTCCACCGGTCGAAATGATCTTGACATTGAATAGATCGCCATCAACTTCAACCTTGAACTCCGTAGGCAGCGGTGCAGCTGCTTTTCCGTTGTTCGGCTTTGGAGCCTGAAGCGTCTCCTCCTTTAGCTCTCCTCTCAGGAATTTGGGAGCTATTGCCGGATAAAGAGCGTATGTAAGAATATCTTCCGGTTTCTTGACGATCCCAAGATCCTGTGCTTCTTTTGTTACCTTATCAAGCTCAGGCGCCAATAGATCAGCAGGACGGCATGTTATGGGTTTTTCATCGCCAAGTACCTTGACCATGATCTCTTTACTGACCGGGGCAGGCGTACACCCATAAAGACCTTTAACATAATCCTTTACTTCTTTAGGAACGACTTTGTAGCGCTCACACATCAATACGTTTAGTACCGCCTGCGTGCCAACTATCTGGCTCGTTGGGGTGACAAGCGGGGGAAACCCGAGTTCTTCGCGCACACGTGGCATCTCGGCAAGGACAGCCTCGTATTTATCCAGGGCATTCTGTTCTTTCAATTGCGATACGAGATTGGAGAGCATACCGCCCGGAATCTGGTATTTTAAGACGTTTGTGTCAATTCTCTCTGAGATCGGGTCAAGGATACCCCTGTATTTTTCTTTAATATCCTCGAAATATCTTTTTATCTCGGTAAGAAGGATAAGGTCAAGACCGGTATCAAAAGGCGTTCCGCGAAGTGCTGCAACCATGGTTTCCGTGGGGGGCTGCGATGTGCCCCAGGCAAATGGTGAAAAAGCAGTATCAAGTACGTCAACTCCTGCCTGGCAGGCAAAAAGATAGCTCATCGGGGCCATGCCGCTTGTGCAGTGGCTGTGCAGGTCAATCGGGATGCTAATTTCCTCCTTAAGTGCACTGATAAGGCCAAATGCGTTTTGCGGTGATATAAGGCCAGCCATGTCTTTTATGCAGAGTGAGTCGCATCCCATTTCTTCAAGTTCCTTTGCCATCTTGACATAAAGGGGGATCGGGTGAACAGGACTGATAGTATAACAAACAGTTCCCTGGACATGTGTCCCAACACGCTTTGCGGTCTTGATGGAGACTTCCATATTCCTTATATCGTTCACCGCATCGAAAATCCTGAAAATATCAACGCCTGTAGCAGCCGCATGTTCCACGAATTTCACAACAATATCATCAGAATAATGCCTGTATCCCACAAGGTTCTGCCCGCGAAGGAGCATCTGCAGGGGTGTTTTCTTAATGGCCTTCTTAAGCGCCCGGAGCCTGTCCCAGGGGTCTTCATTAAGATACCGGATCGAAGAGTCAAATGTTGCCCCTCCCCACACTTCAAGTGAAAAGAACCCGACTTCGTCCATTTTCTCAACTATCGGGAGCATATCCCTTGTCCGCATGCGTGTCGCTATGAGTGATTGGTGGGCGTCTCTCAGGGTCGTATCTGTAAGTTTTACTTTGGCCATAGTTTATGGGGCTTAATTGGCTGGTGGGTTATTTAATTTATTGTTATTTGTTTTGTTATCTGGGTTTCGAATATTATTTAAACCACTAGTATAAATATCCAAACCATTCAAAGTTTAAATCCTGACAGCTACGCCTTTTTTCTTAAGATATTCCTTTGCCTCGTCTATCGTGTACTCACCGAAATGGAAAATACTCGCAGCAAGCGCAGCATCAGCTTTTCCTTTCGTGAATGCATCATACATATGCTCGATATTGCCGGCGCCGCCTGATGCTATAATGGGGATGTCAAGTGTTTCTGAAAGCATCCTTGTGATTGGAAGGTCATATCCGTCCTTTGTCCCATCCTTATCCATGCTGGTGAGCAGTATCTCTCCTGAGCCGAGTTTTTCAACATTCTCTGCCCACTGGACAGTATCAAGACCTGTTGGCGTCCTTCCTCCGTAGATCACGACCTCATACCATGCTTTTGTGCCATTTTCAAGCTCTATTATGGTCTTGTCTTTGTTGTCCCTGGTGTTGGTGTTGCGCCTGCAATCGATAGCTGTTACAATACACTGGGCCCCAAATATTTCCGATGCCTCCTTTACGAAATCAGGGTTCTTGACCGCAGCTGTATTGATAGATACTTTATCCGCCCCCGCCCGGAGTATATTGCGTATGGCGTCAGTGCTGTTTATGCCGCCGCCTACCGTAAGGGGGATAAAAACCTCATCTGCTGTTCTTTCGATCACATC
>CABMCA010000043.1 GCA_902384525.1 uncultured archaeon | reverse complement strand
CCGCCTTTGCCTTTATTAAAGCGTAATGTTAAATCTGACAAAATCGTAATAAGTTCTATGATGTACTCAACCTTGATGGTTGAGACTCCTTTGACCGTGAAGGTACGATTATCGACTACCAGTGGATGGTCACAAACAGCACTAACACTTCGATTCTGAGCGATTTAAGAGGACAGAAAGCAACGTTGAATTTGCTGACAACTACAGGGAAGTTATGGGTGGATCTTAACGTGACGGATAGCAATGGGATGATGGGTTATACAAGTTGGGAATATAATGGAACCCTAATTGGCGGAAGTGGAGGTAGTGGTGGCGGGGGCAGGGGAGGCGGTGGTGGAGGTGGGGGTGGTGGAGGAGGAAGCGGTGGAGGTGGCGGCAGTTCATATGCTGTTCCAGATCCAGTGAACCTCAGCAGCACCCAGGGCAACTTCTGGATAAATTATACCTGGAAGCCAGGATCAGGTAATGTCACGGACAGCTATAACGTAAGCCAGAACGGCAGCTGGATAAACGGCACAACCAGCACACACAATAACAGCACAGTCGGCCCTCATGGCTGGAGTAACATCAGCATTTATTCATACAATTCATCGGGCACCGGGACCCTGAACAGCACTCCGGCCTCTCAGAACACCCAGGTTGCTAACAATGTTCCAGTCCTCTCGCCGATCGGAAATAAAAACATAACAGCAGGCGGATTATTGACTTTCACGGTATCAGCAACCGATGCGGATAATGATACGATCACTTACGGCACAAACGCCACCAACGGCACCCTCAATGCCACAACAGGAAACTATTCCTGGCAGACAAATCTCAGCGATACCGGAACATACGTCAGGTACTTCAATTCAAGTGATAACTACGGCGGAGTTGGAAATGAAAACATTACCATCACAGTGACAGCAACATTACCCGTGAATTACACGCCACCATCACCTGTCAACCTCACCAGCACCCAGGGTAACTTCTGGATAAATCATAGCTGGGAACAAGGATCAGGCAATATCACGGACAGCTACTATGTAAACATTAATGGCAACTGGACAAATGGAACAACAGCCAATTATAATAACAGCACAGTCGGCCCACATGGCTGGAGCAACATTTCGGTCTATTCATACAATGCTTCAGGCACGGGAATCCTGAACACCACTCCTGTCTCAAATAATACACAGGTTTCAAACAACGTGCCTGATCAGGCCACAATCGGGAACAAGATGATAACAGCAGGCTCATTGTTAACTTTCATGGTTTCAGCAACCGATGCGGATAATGACACGATCACCTATGGAACGAATGCAACGAACGGCACGATCAATGCCACAACCGGCACCTATTCCTGGCAGACAAACAGCAGCAATGTGGGAACATATACCTGGGACTTCAATAGCAGCGATAATTACGGCGGAGTTGCGAATGAAAACATTACCATCACAGTGACCGCAGCGTTACCCGTGAATTACACGCCGCCATCACCTGTCAACCTCACCAGCACTCAGGGCAACTTCTGGATAAATCACACATGGGAAGCCGGAGCCGGGGATGACACGGATAGCTACAACGTAAGCTTTAATGGCACCTGGACAAATGGAACGACAGCCAATTATAATAACAGCACAATCGGTCCGCATGGCTGGAGCAACATTTCGGTCTATTCATACAACAGTTCAGGCACAGGTACATTGAATACTACTGCTTTAACCCGGAACACCCAGGTTTCCAATAATCTAGTAACGATCGGAAATATCTCATCCAGTTATACTGTTACAGCTGGTGGCATAATCTCTATCTATCCGACATCAAGTGACCAAGATTTCGACACGCCGGCTTTTGATCGGAATTTCACCAATGGTACATTCTATACCAATAACGGTACATTTGTCTGGACGACAGCAAGCAGTGATACGGGTATCCATTCCTTGCAGATAAACGTAACAGACTGGCATGGTTCAGTTTCATCTGCAAATTTCACCATAAACGTAACCCAAATCCCGACCTCTCTCCCGCAGATTCCCGTGAACCTTTCAAGTACTCAGGGTAACTTCTGGATCAATTATACCTGGGAACCGGGAGCAGGCAATGTCACGGACAGCTATAATGTAAGCCAGAACGGCATCTGGCTAAACGGCACAACCAGTACATACAATAACAGCACAGTCGGCCCTCATGGTTGGAGTAACATCAGCGTTTATTCATACAATTCCTCGGGCACCAGGACCCTGAACAGCACTCCGGCCTCTCAGAACACACAGGTTGCTAACAATGTTCCAGTCCTCTCGCCGATCGGAAATAAAAACATAACAGCAGGCGGGTTATTGACGTTCACGGTATCAGCAACCGATGCGGATAATGACACGATCACCTACGGCACGAATGCAACGAACGGCACGATCAATGCCACAACAGGAAATTATTCCTGGCAGACAAATCTCAGCGATACCGGAACCTACATGTGGTACTTCAATTCAAGTGATAACTACTACGGAGTTGCTAGTGAAAACGTGACTGTGTCAGTAAATTAATTCAAAGAATAGTTCTCATCTCATGAAAAAAAAAGTGTTATTCCTCTGCACGGAAAATTCCTGCCGTTCCCAGATGGCAGAAGGGATTTTGCGGCATCTCATGGGCGATGAGTTTGAGGTTTCCAGTGCAGGAACAAGACCCTCGGCTGTAAATCCAACTGCTATAAAGGTCATGGCAGAAATTGGGATTGATATTTCAGGGCACAGGTCAAAATCGGTGCAGGAGTTCCAGGGGAAGAGTTTTGATTTCGTTATAACCACATGCGATACTGCCAGGGAGACCTGTCCTGTTTTCCCCGGTAAAGCCCGTCATTTACACTGGAGCCTTGATGACCCGGCAGAGGCAAGAGGGTCCGAAGAAGAGATACTTTCTGCATTCAGGAAGGTCAGGGAAGAGATAAAGTCAAAGATACAGGAAGAGTTCTGATTTTTCATATATATAGAGAACTATATAGATTATTTTGATTAATTATATAAACTTCGTAGTATGAATATCTCCGACAGCAAAATCATTGATTTTGTATCACTTAAGGAAGGAGGAATAATGAATAAAAATATTAAATTAATTGGAGTTTGCACACTGCTGATATTAACGAATGTGCTGGCAGCTATATTTGTGCCACCCATAAATGCGAGTAAAAATCAGAATGAGTTATCAGAGTCTGAAAACTACCAGGAGAACCATCAAGAAATTAAAAACATCATATTCATGGTGCCTGATGGTATGGGCCTGGCGGATGTGACAGCAGCCCGGATATATAAGAACGGGCCTGGCGGTGCACCTTTATATTTTGAAACGCTGGAGAACATCGGATACCAGAGAACCTATTCGGCCAACAGCATCATAACCGATTCTGCTGCTGCCGGCTCAGCCTGGGCATGCGGTGAGAAATTCAACAACGGCGAAATCTGTTATCACGTCGATGGCCGCCCCTATAATCCCAGCATCCTGGAACTGGCTAAAGCAGAAGGTAAAGCCACAGGTCTTGTGGCTACTTCCACAATTACCCATGCCACTCCAGCAGTATTTGGGGCACATGTTAAGGATCGCAACTGTGAGAATGAAATAGCAAGGCAGTATATTGAGATTACAGGGGTTGATGTAATGCTGGGCAGCGGTGTTGCAAAATTCAATTCAACAAAGCCTGATAAATGTGGTACTTCTGGAAACTTCATATCTGAAGCTGAACAAAAAGGTTATCCAGTAGTCTACACCAGAGCAGGAATGGACTCTGCTGTAGCAAACGGAACGGTGAAACTGCTGGGACTTTTTAATGACAGCGGTATGACCCCAGAATATATTCGCGTACCCGGAACAACGGAACCGAGATTGCCAGAAATGACAACTGACGCCCTGAAAATTCTGGAAAAAGGCAGGGACGGTTTCTTCATAATGATTGAAGGCTCCCAGGTTGACTGGGCCAACCATGCCAATGATTTGAAGTACCAGATCGGTGAAACCATGGCTTTTGATGAGTCAGTAAAAGTTGTTCTGGACTGGATCAATGCAAACCCGGAGAGAAAAGCGCATACGCTTCTCATTGTAGTGCCTGACCACGAAACAGGCGGTTTTGCTATAAACGGACCTGATAAACTTCTTAATGCCAGTGAGTTTGTGGACGCTGGCTGGACAAGCCTGGACCATACTGGCGTAGATACTATTATCTGGAGCCAGGGGCCGGGAAGCTTTGCTTTAGGCAGGGCTGTTGATAACACAGACCTCTATGGAGTAATGGCAAAAGCTATTAAACAGTAATATCTGTTGAAATACGAACCGCCGGTTCTCCCGGCGGAATTTTTTATGAAAAGAAGTCGAGGATCTGAAAGAGACGGATGAATATGGATGTTCTAAGCTATATTTTAATCGGGGTCCTGCAAGGCGTACTCGAATGGCTCCCTGTTTCAAGCAAGGGTGTGGAAGTCCTTTATGGTAAAATTCTACAACAAAACCCTTTCTGAAGCCCTTGTGCTCGCATTATGGCTGCATATCGGCACTTTGCTGGCATTAACAAGCTTCATCATTATTACGACCTTGCTGACAGGTCTTATCGGGACTCCGCTTTTATTATTCGGCCTGGATAAATTTAATTTTGTAGGGAATGCAGCAATGTTATTAATAGCATTTTTCCTGATATTGCCCAGGGTTTTACGGCTATTCCAGGCTTGAGCAGGTCAGGGACAACAGTTTCGACGTTGATGTTCAGGGGTTATTCAGCCAGGCTCTAAGAGTTAGCTTTCTTGTAAGTATTCCTGCTGTTTTAGGAGTAGAAGTCCTGCTTGGATTACTGAAAACTTGCAGAGACGATAAATTTTGGCTATTTCTGCTCCGGATTTGGTTTTATTATTATACTTTATGTTATAGTATCGTCTTCGTACAATATATTTGGCTAGAATCTATATAGATTATATATTTTATTAAGATTATCTTTATTTTTCCAGCACAATAATTATACTGCATGCAAGAAATAAATCGAGATAACCAGCAGGGTATAGCAGATATTCATACTCATACCAGGTTTTCAGGCTTCGGAAAATACTCCTTTTTACATTTCCCAGAATCGGTTACCGACCCCGTAAAAGCAGTCGAGGCTGCCCTGAGGAAAAAACTTGATGTCCTGTGTATAACAGATCATAATACGATCCGGGGCGCTATGATCGCTAAAAAGCACGCAGAGGGTGTCGATGTTGTAATCGGTGAAGAAATATCAAGCGCAGACGGTGAAATCGTTGCATTGTTCATCCAGGAAAAAATCAAACCCATGCTGGACGCACCTCTGACTATAGACCTTATACACGACCAGGGAGGTGTTGCCGTAGCAGCTCATCCTTTCAGCCCACAATGTCATGCCCTCGGAAAGAAGATATGTCATTTAAAACTGGATGGCGTGGAAGTATTCAACGCATACCATCGCGATGCCTACTCCAATTTAATGGCGCAAACTTTCACTCCGGAAAAATTGGCACGGCTGGGGAGCAGCGATGCCCACTCAATAGATATGATCGGCAATGGATACACGATTTTTGAGGGGAGAACTTCTGAGGAACTTCGCAAATCCATCATAAAAAGAAAAACTTCCTTCGGCGGAAGCAAAACTCCCCTGTCGGAATGCATGTCATGGAGCAGGGAAATAGCAGTGGAAAGCATTGGAATGATATATAATTCTCTGAAAGGAGAGAAAAACCAGGACATATTGTACCTGGCAATAGATAAGACCACAAAAAAGACAAAAGTCCTGGGCTTGATAGGTGCTGGACTGTATATCGGGTTGCCATTATCGTATTTTTTTGGTATATCAGGGGAAATTATCCTGAATGTCAAAGGCAAAAGAAAATGGAATATGTCGAGAGGGCAATAGAATATAAAAGAGGGCATTTATACTGATTTTATGTATGATATATAGATTATTGAGACAAATTATATAACTCTATGAGTAGAATATCGATATGATGATAAAAATGAAAGAAAAGAAACAAACTACGAAAAAATCCCTCTCTTGCGACACATGGAATAATTTGTCCCATGAGGGATTTATGGAAATGAATCCGGAAGATAAGGATATTTACCTGTTCCTGCGCGGCGGATTTGCTGCCAAATAGGAAGTGTTGAGATCATGAATACATTGGACATTCTGATATACATCTGCGAAAAAAGAGAGGAATTTGTATTGAATGGATTGAATGGGCAGGATGCATTAGCAAAAGCAACGCATGCAATAGCTAAAGAATATCATATATGCTCCACATCAATAACTAAACTGGTTAACCTATGATGAAATCAGATTTGAATATAGACTGGGAATCACTCGAAAAATTGTGGGCTGACAATTATGAAGAAGATTATGGGTATTGTTTTACGTATTTTTATGCGGTAAATAACTCCCTACCCCCTCATCTCAAATTGAACTGGGTATAGTGAATTGAAAAAAAGCTTGAATATCATGAGTCTGACTAAAATTGAACTGTTTTTTGTACTCTTTCTTTTCTTACTCGCCCTGATGATGGTATTTAAATGATAGACCATCCAAAAATTTTCAAAAAAATCACTGATTCCATTATTACCATCGTACTGTATGTACTTCTGTTGGCTCTCATTGCAGGAACGCTGCGGATATTACTTGATATTCGCACTGTTGCGATAGACTCACTTGATGGCGGTTTTAGCAAAATAGTTGTTAATGTTCTCACGCTTTTTATTGTGATTGAGTTCTTCAAGACCTTTGCGGACTACTCAAAACTCGAAAGGATCAAACTCACCGACATAACCGACGTCACGATTTTAATAACAATGCGTGAGGTCACTGTCGGGCTTTACTCCAAATCATTTGGATATGAAACTATTTTCGCTCTCTCGGCACTGTTACTGGTGCTTGGAGTGATAAGGGTGCTTGCAGTAAATTACTCACCAGAAAAGATTTGAGATTGATTGCATTTCTTTAACGGGAAATCTAAGTATACTGATTTTATTTAGAATATATAGATTATTGAGATAAAATATATTACATATAGCGCGAAACTATAATATGTGAATATAAAAATAGGCATAAATTCTCCCCAAATAAAAAATTTTGGAGGAACCATAGATCCATGTGAAGTGGAAATCATTGAACTTGGACTTGACAGGGTGGATTTTTTAGACAAACAAAAGGAAAAAGAACTATTGTCAAAAACTGACAATCTTGGCTCATCTTTTGGCACTGAATTTACTATCCATGCCCCGCACATCGATTCCAGGATTGAGGGAATAAAGATAGATTTTTCAACTAATAATGAAAAAAATTTCACTGTTATGGAAAAAGTCATCAATATCGCTGCAGAAATAGGAGCAGGATATGTAGTTGTTCATCCAGGCAGTCTGAATGGAAGAAAATGTGTTAACCTGAATATTCTTAATTTAATTCGTATATGTTCTCTGGCCGAAGAATACGGCGTCATTCTACTTTTGGAGAACCTGTTTGATAGGAAAGGTGGAGATAAAGTTGGTGTGTTTCCCAGGGAACTTTTCCATATAATTGAAATGGTGGGTTCGGAGAATTTAAAGATAAACCTGGATATTGGCCATGCGTTTATTGCCTCCAATGCTTATGGATTTCCCCTGGAAGATTATTTTGAACTAGGCGGTTACATACATCAAATGCATCTTCATGATAACTTTGGCATCCTGGAATCTGAAGAAGCAATGTTTGGAGACCGCCACCTTCCCCTTGGGTTTGGAAAAATCAACTTCAGGGAAGTTTTTAAAAACATATTAAAATTAAATATAAGAAATTTGATCCTGGAACTTAAAAATTCATCGAAAGAAAATACACTTGGAAACCTTGTACAAATCAGGGAATTTTGCAATTTAAGGTATAGTTTAACGCCCCTGTATTCTATTGAATCTGCTATCGCATGCATTTAATAAAGCTTAGATGTCACATCTTCTCTGAGCATCTATAATTTACTGATTTTATATAGTATCTATATATTCTTGGGAGAAGCTATATATTATTTGACTCAGAATTCTTGTTGTGATAAAAAATGAATAGATTAAAGATATTACTAATTCTGATCCTGGCAGGCGTGCTGTTAGCTGGATGCGTAAGCAAGCAGCCTGCCGAAGTACAGCCCACAGTCGCACAAACAGTACAGCCTGCAAAAGCTCCGGCGACTGTAACCTTAAACGGCGCAGGTGCCACATTTCCATATCCTCTGATATCCAAATGGAGTTCGGAATATAACAAAGTAAAGCCAAATATCCAGATAAATTATCAGAGCGTGGGAAGCGGTGCAGGTATAAAGCAAATAACAGAAAGAACGGTAGATTTCGGTGCAAGTGATGCGCCTCTAACAGAGCAGGAATTTTCAAATATCTCCGGAATCCTCCAGATACCTGAGTCTATCGGTGCAGTTGTTGTAGCTTATAACCTGCCAGATATACAGACCGGAATTAAACTGAGTGGAGATGTTGTTGCTGATATATTCCTTGGGAAGATTAAAAAATGGAACGACCCACGGATAGTTTCGATTAACTCAGGTATCCAGCTACCGGACAAAGACATTATTGTTGCACACAGGAGCGATGGAAGCGGAACGACCTTTGTCTTCACAGATTACCTTTACGCAGTCAGTCCTGACTGGAAATCAAAAGTTGGAAAAGGTAAATCGGTTAACTGGCCTGTCGGTCTTGGCGGAAAAGGAAATGAAGGCGTTGCAGGTCTCTTAAGTCAGAACCCTTATTCAATAGGTTATATCGAGCTGGCTTATGCTAAACTCCAGCATATCTCATATGCTTATATAAGGAATAAAGCAGGAAATTTCATCGAACCGACTCTTGAAACCACTGCAAACGCTGCAGCAGGCGCAGTGCCGACATTGCCCGCAGGCGATGCGAGCTGGTCATCTGTGAGCATTGTCGATGCTGCCGGAGAGAATTCATACCCCATAGGCAGCTTTACCTATTTCCTTGCCTATAAAGACCAGAAAGATCAGACAAAAGGTAAATTATTGGCTGAATTCCTCTGGTGGGCAGTACACGATGGTCAGAAATATTCCTCAGACCTTCTCTATGTACCGCTGCCGAACGACGTCATAAGCCTGAATGAAAAAACCATAAAACTTATGAACTACAACGGACAACCACTCATTTAAGATGGATCGAGCAAAATTATCTTTTTTTCGTATCAGCCGGAGTAAACTCTCCGGCGATTTTATTTTTGAAGCTGTTATTGGCTTCTTTGCTCTAGGCATAATAATTTTAGCATTTTTATTGTTTAGAGAGCTTTTTATCGGGTCAGCACTATCAAGAGACATTTTTGGCGTGGGTTTTCTGACAAGTTCCACATGGGATCCTGTCGCTGAGGTATTTGGAGCCCTGCCTTTTATCTTTGGGACTCTTGTATCATCATTTCTTGCCCTGATCATAGCCGTTCCTTTTAGTCTTGGAATAGCAATATTTCTTTCAGAACTCGCCCCGGAAAAGCTGAGAACACCCTTATCTTTCATAATAGAATTGCTGGCTGCTATTCCAAGCGTCATTATTGGCCTCTGGGGGATATTCATTCTCGCCCCTTTTATCCGCGACTATCTTGCACCGCCTCTTTCAACATACCTTGGTTTTCTTCCGCTCTTCCAGGGACCGATGTACGGATTATCCATGCTCACCGGCGGAGTGATACTTGCAATCATGATTATTCCCATAACATCATCGGTATCCAGGGAAGTCATTATGACAGTGCCCACACACCAGCGGGAAGCAGCCCTGGCTCTGGGCGCTACTGGCTGGGAGACCACACGAATTGCGGTTCTTCCTTATGCCAGATCAGGGATATTCGGGGCTGTAATCCTCGGGTTTGGCAGGGCGATAGGTGAAACAATGGCAGTGACCATGGTCATCGGGAACAGTCCCAGAATATCAGAGTCGTTTTTCTCACCATCGTACACTATGGCTTCGGTCATTGCAAATGAGTTTGTGGAGGCCACCTCAAAGATCTACATATCATCTCTTATTGAGATCGGGTTTTTGCTCCTGGTCATATCTTTCATAATCAATATTGCAGCCAGGATTCTGGTGTGGAAGCTGCTTAAAGTTGAGGGTGGTGGAGCGACATGAAATGGAATAAAAGAAAAATAATAGACAGGGTTATGTCAGTCCTTACAGCTTCCTGCGTGGCAATTGCCATAATCCCATTGCTGAGCATCCTTTACACGGTAACCATCAACGGGATATCAGCTATAAACCTGGATTTTCTTACACAGATCCCCAAACCCGTTGGTGAACCAGGAGGCGGACTTGGTAACGCTATCGAGGGGACATTCATAGTCGTGGGGATTGCATGCTTGATCGGTCTTCCTGTGGGCATCCTCGCTGGTGTATATCTTTCTGAATATGGTGAGAACAGGTTTGGCCGTATAGTAAGTTTTGTTGCTGATGTGCTCACTGGCACACCCTCGATAGTGGCAGGAATGTTCGGTTATACTTTCATTGTCCTTTATTTTGGAAGCTTTTCAGCTATTGCAGGCGGGGTAGCGCTGTCGGTTCTGATGATACCGATTGTTACAAGAACTACTGAGGAATCACTCAGGCTCGTGCCCGGATCGATCAAAGAAGCTTCCCTGGCATTAGGAATACCAAAGTGGAAAACAACATTGTACATCGTTATAAACACTGCAAGAAGCGGCATAATCACAGGCGTTTTACTTTCTATTGCAAGAATATCAGGTGAGACCGCACCACTTTTATTTACTTCTTTTGGCAACATGTTCTGGGCTAACGGATTAGATAAACCAATATCTACAATGCCAGTACAAATATATACATATGCAATAACACCTTTTCCTGAATGGCATGCTAAAGCCTGGGGAGGCGCCCTTATTCTGATTATCCTGATTCTTATTTTAAACATTGGAGTGAGGTTTGTTACCAGGAAAAAATATGGAATGTAAAAAGGAGTTTAAACGTGCAAAATAAAATCACAGTAGAAAATCTCAATGCATGGTTTGGAGCCAAACATGTACTTCATAATATCGATATTGGTATTCAGAAAAATGGGATAACAGCTATCATCGGTCCGTCAGGATGCGGGAAATCCACATTCATCCGATGCATCAATAGAATGCATGAAGTTGTGCCTAAAGCAAAAGCATCAGGAAAAGTGATGGTTGACGGCACGGATATCTACGATAGCGATATCGACCCTGTGGACATTAGAAGGCGCATCGGTATGGTATTCCAGAAGCCTAATCCGTTTCCGACGATGTCCATACATGATAATGTTGTGGCTGGATTGAAACTGAGTGGAGTAAAGGACAAAAAGAAGCTCGATCATATAGCTGAGGAGAGCTTAAAAAAGGCCGCTCTGTGGGATGAGGTTAAGAATGACCTTAACAAATCCGGTGCAAGTTTATCTGGCGGCCAGCAGCAGCGCCTGTGCATAGCAAGGGCATTAGCTGTTGAGCCTGATGTTATCCTTTTTGATGAACCCTGCTCAGCACTTGACCCTATATCTACAAGCAAGATAGAAGACCTGATGATGGAACTTAAGGAGAAATATACGCTTGTCATAGTAACACATAATATGCAGCAGGCAGCAAGAGTTAGCGATTATACAGCTTTCTTTCTATATGGAAAGCTAGTAGAGTTTGGAGAAACAAATCAGATATTTAAGAAGCCAAAGGAGAAGAGCACTGAAGATTACATAATCGGGAGGTTTGGTTAATATGGTCCGGGAAGTGTATCACAAAGACCTTCACAGGTTGAGGGAAGATATAGTTAACATGGGAAACATTGTTGGAAGTATAATAAGGGATGCAGTACTTTCCCTTAAAAATCGTGATGTGGAGATGGCTCAGAAGGTCATTGACATGGATACCGAGATAGATGCTCTGGATCACGAAATTGAGGAGAACTGTATGCGTCTTCTTGCTCTCCAGCAGCCTATGGCGCGGGATTTGCGGCTCATAATCTCAGTTTTAAAAATGTCCATTGATCTTGAAAGGATGGGGGATCTTGCTTTAGAGATAGCGGTTATCACAAAAATGACTGCCGATGTGCCTTTCGTGAAGCCTCTCGTCGATATACCAAGAATGTCAGATATCTGCCAGGAAATGATCAGGGATTGCATGAAAGCATTTGAAAATAAGGATGTAGAGCTTGCAAAACAGACCGCCAAAAGAGATGATGAGATAGATGCACTCTTTGACCAGATAAGAAGGGAACTTATTACAATTATGATCGAGGAACCCAAAAAGATAACTGGCGCACAGCACCTGACTTTTGTTGCAAGGTATCTTGAGAGGATAGGGGATCACATAACGAATCTGTGTGAAAGCGTTGTTTTTATGGTAACAGGGGAAAGGACGGAGTTGAATTAGACCAATGATCCTCTCTTTTTATGGCAACCAATGAAAAAAATCATTCCTTTCCGATCATAACTTCTGTCGCTTTTACTATAGCCATTACTTTATCATTTTTTTTGATATCGAGGGCTTCGACAGCTTCAGTTGTTATAACTGCAGTTATCGTTGCAGGTTCTATCTGGATCTTTACCTTTGTCACAAGGTCCCCCTTTTCGATTTCCAGTACTTTTCCTTTCATCTGGTTTCTTGCGGATATTTTCAATCCGATCACCTCCCAGAACGTTTTATCATAGATTGTTTGAGCAAGGATATTTTGATATGTAACATATTCATCTATTAAGTTTATTGCCTTTTCTGTCAAAAATGTACCCTGGTCTTTTCCACCCCGTCTTTTTATTATTACAGGTTCTCCCACGCTTTCTTCAATTTCTCTCAGAAGGAGCCATGCATGCTTATAGGATATATCGACTTTTTTGCATGCTTTGTTAAGTGAACCCTCCTCTTTAATAGCTTCAAGTAAAGATACCTTTCCTCCACCCATTATGGGCTCATCTTTGTCATTTACAAGCCATAATTTGGTTTTAACCTGTGTTCTTTCCATTGCGACCTTGATTTTAAGTAAGTTTCATCAATATATAATCTCTCCATTTATAAATGCATAAGACCTTGCGTCAAACGGGTGTGTGAATATCTGCTCCTTCGTGTTAACTTCGATCAATTCTCCGTTCAACAGGATGCCTACCCTGTCAGCAAGGCGCCGCACCTGATGGATATTATGCGACGCCAGGATGATCGTAGTGCCAAGCTCATTTCTGATCTTTCTTATGATATCTTCAATTTTGGCAACATTAGCCGGATCAAGATTAGCTGTCGGCTCATCAAGAAGAAGAACATCAGGTTTAAAGACAATCGCCCTCGCAAAAGCCATACGCTGGGCCTCACCTCCTGAAAGGGTAAGAGCCTTCTGTTTCTCACAACCTGCAAGTCCCACAATAGCCAGGGCATCGATCACTTTTTTTTCTATTGTTTTCTTATCCACTTTGCGTATCTCCAGTCCATAAGCTACATTATTAAAGACCGATGTGTTAAATATCGCAGGTCTTTGAAAAAGCATTGACATCCTTCGCATAACGTTATTTTTCTGCAATATTGCATTATCATTCCCGTCAAAAATAAGTGTACCGGTAGTGGGCATCTCCAACAGATTCAATAGCCGCAGCAGTGTGGTTTTCCCAACTCCGCTCGGTCCCATGAAAGTAAATATCTCCCCTTTGAAAATCTTGAGGTTGATATTTTGTAATACTTTTTTATTTCCAAAGGATTTGCCAAGGTTTTCTATTCTGTATAATTCCTCCAATTCAATCCCTCCTCTGGAAATAGTTAGCCAGGACATTCACAGAGAGAACAAGGCAGATCAGGATAATCCCAAGAGCGATCGACGTTGAGATATCACCTTTACTCGTTTCCGATGTGATCGCTGTCGTGAGTGTGCGGGTCTCGGAAAGCCCTTCGCCTATTCTACCCACGCTTCCTGTACGGGCAATGTTGCCGCCTACAATGAGAATTGCTCCCACTTCCGCAAGCGCCCTTCCAAGTCCTGCAAGTACTGCTGTGATTATGCCGAATCTTGCTTCTTTTAATGTCGCAACAGCTGCATCTTTCTCAGTGCCACCGAGAGTATATACAGTCTCTATTATTAATTTAGGGACCGCTTTTATTGCTGCAAGAGAAATGCCAGTAATTATCGGGGTGATAAGAATATACTGGGCAAGTATCATTGCTTCTTTTGTATAAACTATATTCAGGAATCCTAAAGGCCCGACAGGCACGATCATTAAAAAAACAAAAAGACCTACAAAAACCGGAGGCAGCCCCAACCCTGTATTAATAAGCGTTATGAGCGCCTGTTTACCCCAAAACTTCATAAAGGATATTACGAACGCAAGGGGAATTGCCGTCAGAGTCGCAAGGGCAGTCGCCATGCCAGAAACCTGTATGGATACCCCTGTTATACTCATAATATAAGGATTCAGACTGAATATTAGTTCGAATGCTTTTATGATACCCTGAACCAGAAAGTCAGCGGTGCTCATGCCCAGCCTCTTCTTTTTCATTCATATTTCTATCAATTGAAAATATATACATTCACCAGTTCACCTTTTTCAATATCCCTGTTTAATATCCAATGTTATGAGTTTGCTTATCTCATGTGATCTTTTTAAAAGCTCATCCCCGATCATGGTAAAAATTTTTGCCCGTTCTGATTCGAATGTCCTATCACCGTTTTTCCATTTTCCTCCGATCAATAGTTTTCCATCAAGCACGGCTCTTACCTCATATGTAATAGAATTTAAAATTGTTTATATTATCCTCCCTTGCCCAGAATATACATACAGATTCGGGTTTCTCACAAACGCCACAAGCGTCATTCCTACCATTTTTGAAAGCGCAACCCCGCTGCTTAATGGTGCAGCCTTGCTCACCACTATGGGAATCCCTGCCCGTGCCGCTTTTGCCACCATCCCGCCTGAAAGCCTTCCTGTTGTGACCAGGGCGCAGTATGAAAGATTTTTTCCCGAAAGCAGCGCCGATCCGGCAGCCTTGTCCACAGAACAAGCCCTGCTGACATCCTCGCAAAAAGAGACAATGTCGCCTTCTCTGGTGCAAATAAGCGAGGAGTGAGTGCCTCCGGTTCTTCTCCATATCTTCCCCTTCTCTTTTATTTGTTCGATAGCATTCAGCAGTACTTCTTTTTCCATCCGAACGCCTGAGGTGACAGGTTCGATTCCTTCCCATGAAGATTTTATGCCAATGCATCCTGAACTCCTGACCTCAGTCCACAGTTCAAGTTCACTGTTATCGAGTGTGCTTTCGCAATAAACGGTATCTTCCTGCACAGATATCGAATGAATGTCTTCGATTCCCTTAAGGACGCCCTCGCATACAAGAAATCCCACAGCAAGTTCGCGAAGTTCTCTTGGAAGAGCAAGAAGAGTGACAATGTGCCGCCCGTCAAGCATGATCTTTATGCTCTCTTCTGTAACGATATCCAATTCAAGCTCGCTTCGTTTCTGCCCTGAGATTTCTATGCATTTCGTCAGTAGATACGGAGCAGAGGGGTCATGCGCCTCATCCTTCCAGAAGCTTTCCCATTTACCTGCTTTTTCCACGTGCCAATCTTGTATCATTGGCGCGTTTTAAGGACGGTAAGGTATATACGAATTTCCTTATATTTGAATTGTTGGCGGTTTTAAACATATCTGCCGAACTCATCAGGATCGATCTTTGCCAGCTTGAGAATGCCTCTCAGTGTGCCTATTTTTATTTCATAATGCAGCGGCACAACAGTACCAACTTTTCCTTCAGAAGTTATTTTTGAAAGTCTTACATGGCTTCCAGAACGACCACTTATTTTGAATCCAAACTCATTACAGAGAATTTTGATGGCAGTTTTCCCAGATACTTTTCTAAGTTTCGGCAACTGGAGCCACCTCAAAAGTGGTTATTATGGATTTTATATCAGTCTCCAGCGGAAACTCCTCCAAGTATAGCTCAGTTGCTTCTTTGAGGTTATTTACAGCCTCTTCTATAGTCTTGCCCTGACTGAACGTTCCCACTTCGGGGCACTCAGCTACATACATATCTTCTTCTTTATGTATTACCGCTGTCAGTATTTTTGCTTTTGCCATAATTATATTGTGGTTTTTCCATTACATAAATATTTAGTTTGTTGATACAATGATTTTGTGATGAGCGCCGTTGATACCGTGGAACGCGCTAATGTGGGCAAATCTGGCAGATATTTTTGTGTGGGTATGCCAGTGACTGAACGTGCTCCTGTTCCGCGCAAACATTTGAATAACTAAGGCAAGAGTGTCTCCTTTAATTTTTTTGCAAATTCAATTGAGATAGATATCTGTTCTGGATTTGAAAATAAATATTCAAATGCTAACGTATTGGCTTCAACCATTTCTCTTCCCTCATCTAAACTATGTCCACAATAATTATGTAATGCTTTTGGTAGATGGATTACATAGTCTTTGCTAATATGATGAGCCTCAGAGCCAGCAAATGGTTTGTTGAGACACTTCCATTTATAATTCTTACGCCTTTCCTTCGTTCTTTTACTTCTTTCTCTAACTCTTTCTTTGATTATCTCTAGATATTCTCTATAAAACATTTCTCCAAGATTTAGGACATATATTCTTGTTTGTTCATCTATATCTGTTGACTTCTCTAAACATTTTTTACAAACTCTACGCCTGCCTAATTTACCTCTCATGTCTTTTTTAAAATCAGTAAGTCTCTTTTCGACTCCACAGTTTCTACATGTCTGTGTTGCACATTTCATCAAGTAGTTTATTTGTTTGAGCTGGTTGGAAGAAAAATATTTAGTTTATTCATATTCTATTCTTGTGATACATAACCCATTTATAATGTTATCAAATATATTTATAGGTTTCATACAATAACAGTTATAATTTATCTAAATACCTATGCGCCTACAATGATGCCTTGGAGGTTGTTCTGTATTTCTAAATCTGGAAAAAATAAGGATTTATAAAGCTTTAAATCAAAAAATGAGAGAAAATTTTAACTAATTTTCATTATTTCACCGTTTATCCCAGCCGCTTTATCCTCTCAAACAACTGCTTCATCGTATCTTCATTGCTCTGCGTAAACCCGAATGGCGACTTCGTAAAAGGCTGGAAATAAACAGGCACATCATCAAGCCTGTAGAACGTACCATCGCATTCCATGGCATCGATCACCCCGGGTAATACAACATCAGAAGCCAGCGTGGTCGGGCATGGCGCAATATCAAGGCATGCCATGGGTATCTCCTTCAGGTATTCAGCACAAGTTGCAGGAAAATGAGAAACGAGGTCAGCCGACATCACGAACGCAGCATCCACATCATGTTCCCTCAGCAAATCAACAGCCGTGTACTCACCTGGGTTATATCGCGGGAATCCCCGGGCAAAGTCAAGCCCGAAAGGATAGCCATAAAGGTAAGATGCTATCTGGTTAAATCCCGCCACATTGCAATGGCCTCGAAGAGCCCCTATTACGAACTTGGTGTGGTTGTTGAGTTCTTTTACAAGGTTTAATGCAAGCTCGGTATTCCTGTGCTTGCCGTATGACGATGCCAGGCCCAGGCCAACGTATATCGCGCCAAAGCTGGTGCTTTTCATAATCTCCAGCATCTCTTCCATAGTAGAAATTGGAACTCCGGTTATCTCTTCCACCGAAGGATGAGGCGACTTACCGTGCAGAAGTGTCAGGAGGGCTGACAGCAGTTCATAATCCGTGTTGGGTTTAAGCTGCACATGCAGGTCTGAGGCGTCTGCTGTGATCGATCTTCTTGGATCCACGGTAATTATTTTCCTGTCAAACCTCCCGCGCTTTGTCCAGTATCCCCGCGGGAAGACGCTGTACCGCGACATGTGCCTTGGCATGGATTCAAGCGGGTTTGTCCCCCAGTAAATCGCAAGGCTGCCCCTCTGCTTTGGCTGCCCTGCGGTGGAACCTACTCTTCCTGCTTCCTGTATGCCCATCGCAGTCGGTCCATGGCATTCGGTGGCATTGGAATCAACGACTGCACCAAGGTACTCGGCAATATGCAGACCCACTTCCATAGCTTCGCATGAGGTCTCACTGCCCATAAAGAGCAGGGGACGCTTTGCATTCACCAGTATTTCGGCAGCCCTGTCAAGCGCCTCATTCCATTGCGCTTTCCTGAATGTTCCATTCTCTTTAATCTGAGGCTCTTTGATCCTGTGGTGGCTCACAAGCTCATGGAACTTGGCATTCCCCATCTTGCATGCGTTCTTTACATTGATGGTATCACCTTCGTAATCCACCTGGATATCATCGCACGATGCCCCGCACACAGGGCAGATTATATTCTTGCTGACCATGTTATCTCCTTCCTGCATAGACTTTTAATACAATGTCTTCTGCACTTCTCACTTCTTCCTCCGTGGCTTCTATGAACACCGGACTTCCTTTGTAAAGAGGCGACCCTGTCGAGAAAGTCTCAGGTTCCACAACTACGTTTGGCCATATCGATCTTGGCATGAATATCATCTCTTCTGTTACAGAATCTTCGCATTTTGCAGTGACAACGACTTCACGGGTTTCGTCATTTGAAATCACTTTTATCCTCTCAGGACAGCCCAGTTCCTTGAATATCCTGGGATGGATCACTGCCACAGCACACTCCTTCTGGTATTCGGGTGAAAGTTTGTCTCCTCCTTTGGCAAGCCTTCCTTCATTTATTGTGCTTCCTGAATTCAATAATACCCGGATTCTCATTTTCACACCTCCTCTTTTGATGCAAACAGAATTCCCTTCGGGTTCTTGCTTATCGCAAAATCGCCTGTGAACTTCGAAAACTCACCTGTCAGCACCGTTTCACCGACTTTTGGATTTTTCTCTGTTCCTGCATACTCAAAGCCTGGTGAGAACTGTTTGAGCTTTCCGTATACTACAAATGTGCCTCCTCCCATCTGGGCACCCACGCCGCGGATTGCATCACCTTTTACCACAATTAGGCCGCTATTCATTCGTATTCCCGCAAAGTTCTCAACATTTCCCCCAACATGAATCTCCCCTCCGCTCATTCCGCCTCCGAGCTGGCTCTTTGCGCTTCCGTCTATGATGATTTTACCTCCGTTCATCCCTCTCCAGCTTCCCCTGTAGGCGCATCCTACATGGTCGCCTGTATTTCCGGTTATGTGCAGGGTCCCGCCTTTCATCTCCATACCGGCCCATGAGCCTGCATTCCCTTTCACAAGAATGTTTCCTCCGATCATCTCTGAACCCACATGCATGCCTGCCGAACCGTCTACCACTATCTCGCCCGCTTTCATACCATGCCCGATATGCTTCACCCTGGGTACATCGCCTTCGATAATGATCTTCGTATCTGCGGCAGCTCCCGCGCTTCCATCAACATCAAAGAATTCGGAAAGAGGAAGCTGTTTTGATCCCTGCCAGACTATCAACTGTTCAATTTCACCGTTTGTCTTTCCCGCAAAGATATCCGGATTAATGACCTCTGCCTCAACCATTATATCGATGCTGCCTTTTGGCCTCAGTATTACTTCGTTCATCGATTCACCTCCCCACGATCGCTTCAATGGGTTTGTTTACCTGCACGGGCGAAGGATTGCGAATATACTTATCAGGTACCGGGTAATTCGCAAAGCCCAGGGTGTAGTACTTGAACCACTCTTTAACGTCTTTTAACATTTCTTTCTCAATCCCTTCGTCCATATGCGCTTCACTGAAGAACGTCCTTCCATGTGGGACTGACTTTACCTGTCCATCCTGTGCCACAACTTCACCGTCCTTTATGGTGTAAGCGGCATTCTGGAATCCTCGTATGATCTTTGTATAGTCATTTACTTCTAATTTCGTGGGATCAAAGTCGTATATGGTGACATCCCCATCAGCTCCTGCTCCAAGATGTCCTTTCCTGTGTGCTATGCCAACGGTTCTTGCAGGGTTTGCCCTTGTGAGGATCGCTATATCGTAGAGTGTCATCTCGCGGTCACATCCTCCAAGGCTGCTTCTGTCCTGCGCCCACTTGTGGCATTCGGCAAAAGTAGCATCTCTTGCCTTCTTTGACATTATCCATGTGATCAACTGTGGGTATTTGGTAAATGGACCGCCGTTAGGATGGTCTGTGGTCAGGATGGTCTTCCAGGGATCATTGACGAGAAGCAAAAGCTCAAGCCCGATAGCCCATTCAACGCTGTGTACCGGATTTGCCTTCAGGTAATTGAATGATAGTATGCCGGAACCGCACTCAAGCTCAATATCCTTATTAGACCACTTGTTGCCGGTTAGCTTATAAAGATGATGAATCGCAGGTCCGTCTCCGGTCATTACTGTTGCCGGCCCAAACGGAACAGCGCCGTTATCAATCACAACATGATCAGTATTGTTTACATAATCTACAATACCTTTTGCCCCGGACTCAAAATCCCCCCATGAGGTACCACCGAACGAGTTGAACTGGGCATGCGCCAGATATACACTCTGGTTTCTCTGGGGATCGATCTTTGTCTTTTGCCATTCTACATCCATATTACATTTGACCTTCACACCGTGCGTCACCTCAAGAGAATCCTGTGTAGTTTCCCAGCATCCCGGATGCCCCAGATTATTGGCATGAAGATGCAGTGACATGGGCATTCCCAGCATTTCGTTTATTTCTGCAAGTCCATGGATTACTTCTCTTGGAGTGATGCCAAAATGGATGTTGGGTTCATCCAGCGAACTCACGTTCTTTCCCCAGCCCCAGTTCTCGACACCGGCCGGATTGACGCACTTTATGCCATATGCTTTATGAGTTCTCATCATCCATGCAGTGTAAGCCGCAGCCTTCTCGATATTCCCTTCCTTGAGATAGCGCATTATGAACCAGTTATTTCCGAGAACAAGATAACCGCCCATATCCAATATGGGAGTGTTACGCATCTCTTCATGGGTGTGCCGTGCTTCCATAGGAGGCATGGCTGCCTCAAAGACCGTGGTGTACCCCATCTTTGCATAATCATAACCCTGGATGTACACCGAGGGCACGGTATTCCCGCTACCGCTGTGTGTAAGATCTGTTTTCTTTGTCACCCATTTATAGCGATCCTCAGGACACATCATCCTTCCCCCATTTACCTTTGCGCCGGCAACATGGGAATGCGAGTCAACACCCCCTGGCATTACAGTCCTGCCCTTTGCATCGATCACTTTTGCATCCCGAAGATCTCCGCCTTTGAGGTCTTCCACTATCTTACCATCTTTGATAAATATGTCCTTTATTTCTCCGTCAATTTCATTCAACGGATCAAAGACAAATCCATTTCTTATAACCATTGTACCAGGCATTATGCAACCTCCCTTTTCTCAAGTCTTATCGCAGTCGTGGGACATATCAGGCTGCATGTGGCACACGAACCGCATACTTCCTGGTTTACCACCTTAACTTTTCCATTTTCAACCTCAAGCAGGGGTTTCCCATCAAGTTCATTGAGATGTCCTGCTGCAAGATATGGATCTGAAAAAGCGTTAACAGGGCAGGCGATAACGCAGTTGCCGCAACCAAGGCACGCCTCTTCATCGGTGATAAGCCTTGAAGTCAGCACAGGTCTTGGGGTCGCCTCTGCGGTGAGCTTTTTCTCAAATATCTGTTTTTTCTTCATATCAGGAAGTATTGCTGTCTTTTTTACTGTTATTGCCCCGACAGGACAGGCGGCAGAACAGGCGCCGCAGTATATGCAGGCATCCTTCCTGTGCGTCACTTTCTCAACTCTTTCCCCGGCTTTCCACTCCCTGTTAAAAAGAGCATTGCATGGACATGTATCAACGCACGTGTGGCATGCCTGACACACATTTTCATCTCGTGAAAATTCTCCTGAATATGGTTTTTCCATTGTTATTGCTTCTACAGGGCATATGGAGGCGCACCAACCGCAGTGCACGCAACATTTTTGGTCGATGATTGTTTTTCCGTCCATGCCCAGGCTTCCATCCTGAGCAAGCTGGCGCTTCTGTACTTTTATACAATCCTGCGGACACACCTCTTTGCACATTCCGCAGTGTATGCAATTTTCTTTGACCACGGTGAGCTTCAATGAGCCATATAAATAGGAGTCATCTATCTCCGACTTCCCCGCTTTTCTTACTTCAAGAGCCCCTGTCGGGCAAACCTTTGCGCACATGCTGCATAATGTACATCCCCCTACTCCTTTCTGGAGGAAGTCCTTGTTGACGAGCCCACGGGCTACGGCTCCCACTGAACCTATTACCAGGTCGTCTTTAGGGCAGATCATGGTACATGTTGAACATCCTATACATTTTTCCGGAAGATACACAAGTGTCTTATCTTCTTTCGTCTGAAATATTACCTCTTTCATATGTTACTCCTTTAATACTTCGATTTTTTCCATACATTCCAGGCACAGTGCCCCACCGTTTTTCGAAATGAAACTCTCACCACAATTAACGCACAGAGCTATGCGTTTTTCTGGTTTTTTCGATAATTCAATATCTATAAATTTATATGTGTACACGCTTTCCCCGGCATCTATCAGGATTGTGATGGCCTCTTCGTGAGGGACTTTTCCTGTATTCATGTACCACTCATGTAATCTAGGATATTTTGCGGTTTTTGCAGGATCAAGCACTATCCTGACGCTTCTAACCAGAATCTGATCCTCTTTTCCCTTCTTGTTGACAACGACTGCCATCTTGCCAAAGTCCCTGATCTTTAGTTTCTTGTTCCCGATAGTGCATCCGGCGAGTATCTGGAACGGGTCCGGAAGGCAGCTGTACGTTTCACAGGTGACGTACAGTTGTTCAGCAGGATCAGCATCCAGCAACCTTTTTGCAATGTTCAGCATCTGGATGCCAATGAAGGCACCGGTGCTGAGGTATCCGTGGAAGGAACTCACCCGCTCTATCTGAAAAAGAATATAGGGATCGGCAATTTTCTTTATGACCTCATCCATCGGCGTTTCCCTTCCTGAATTTACTTTGAAAGGGTTGCCGTAATCTGAATGGATGCAGACATGGGGAGCAGCTTGATTCAAAACAGTCACCTCTCCTGAAATATTTTCAGGGACTGGTTACGTTGCCAGCGTCTTCCTCAGGCACGAAAAGCGCTTCTCCATATTTATCCTTGCCATAATTCCTTATGATGTCCTGTCCCTGTGCAGATGTCGCATAGTTAATATATTTCATTGCAAGGTCGTATTTCACATTCGGGAATTTGGCAGGGTTCACAGCCATGACATGATATGGATTGAAAAGGTACTTCTGATCTGACTCGAAAAGGAGATTCAGTTTTATTTTATCTTTCATTGCAAGATATGTTCCCCTGTCAGAGAGTGTATAACCATTCTTGATGTCAGCGGTTGTGATCGTATCTCCCATGCCTTTGCCCACTGATTGGTACCATGTTCCCGCTGGTGTGATGTTCGCGGCTTTCCAGATCGATTTTTCCATTACGTGAGTGCCTGACTCATCACCACGGGAAATGAAGGGAGCCTGTTTTGATGCGATTTTGCGGAAGGCATCTGTAGCATTGCTGGCATTTTTTATCCCGGCCGGGTCGTTCTCTGGTCCGATTATCACGAAATAATTGTACATCATATAAGTGCGGTTAATAAAACTGCCGTTGGCGACAGCTTTTAATTCAGACTGGACTGCATGGACCATCAGAACGTCTGCTGCTCCGAGTTCGCCTGTAGCTATTGCTTTCCCTGTGCCCTCGCATATTGTTGACATTTCTACGTTATTTTCTTCCTCGAACCTTTTGTTAAATACATCGAGCAATCCGGTATCGCAGGTTGAAGTTGTGGTAGCCAGACGCAGCTTCTGCGGGACAGATACAGATATTGAAGTTGTTGATGGAGCTGTTGTATTCCCGGTCGGTGCCTGCTGGACACATCCGGCAAATAGCGACATTAAAACCAATACTAATAATATGTTTGTAAATAGATTTTTCATATACTTACCGCCTTATATTCACTTGAACATAACGCTATTGTAAATAAATTCTTCGAAAAATTTCTCTTATTTGAAAGAGTTTCTTCATGCCCACAACAGGTAATGCTAAGTGTTTTCATATCTATAAAAATATTATGACAATCAAACAAAGCGAAAAATTCATAAGACAACCAGCTCTCAGGCTCTTTGCTGCTGAGCTGGCAGAATCCAAACAGACAATAACAGAACATGTTGAAGGGAGAGATTACGATAGCCACTACCAGCTAACTCCATCCGGGGTTAAAGTAAAAAGAGTCTTTATGATAGGTGTTCTTGTAGAAGTCGATAATGTCGAATCTTCAGGAGACTATCTGCGAGGAAGAATAATTGATCCAACAGGAGCATTCACAGTGTATGCAGGCCAGTACCAACCAGAGGCTTTACGAGCCCTATCCGGTTTCACTATACCCTGCTTCGTAGCAGTAGTTGGCAAAACTAATGCATATAGACCTGATGAAAAAACAACAATTGTATCCATTAGACCTGAAACTATCGTTGAAATCGATGCAAAAACACGAGATTACTGGATCAAAGAAACCGTATCCAGGACCATAGAACGAGTTGAAAGAAGCAAACTACCAGAGGCAGAAAAAGAAAAATACAGGCAAATTTGCAGGAACGCTTTAACAAAACTCATCGATTTGCCACAGGAGATAAGTACATATCTACCAGAGATTCCAAAAGAACCCCATCAGGAAGAAAATATTCCTGCCAACCCGATTATCGAACAATCTATTATAAAGGATGAGCAACCGGACGATACTGAAGTGAAAAAAATATTGTCCCTCATGATGGAAATAAGTGACAAAGTGCCCCAAAAGGTAGTAAGCTACATAGAACTTGTGGAAACTGCAAGGGAAATCCTGGGTATTAAAGAAGAAACAGCTATTAAAGCCATTAAAAGGCTCATGAATGAAGGCAGGTGCAATGAACCCACAGTTGGATTCCTCCATCCGATTATAAGTGAGGAAGAACCGCTAGCCGCATTGTCGCCATCTACTTCAGAAAAACATACAGAACTTGAATCTGCAAATTCTACGGATGCTCTATTGATAAGAGACGACAAAAATGAAGAATCTACAGATAAAACAGTGACTATATCACCCGTATCCAGCGCTGAAGAAGGGTTAAAGCCAGAAAATGAATTCCCTGAAAATCTGAACCAACAAGAAGAAATCAAGGAATCTAAAACCCGGCTCAATCCGGCAAAAGCGCGGAAAAGAAAAAAGAAAACTGAAGAGAAATCGGTGAGGAAGACTCAAAAAGCACTTTTCCCGGAGACTGAATAGCATTTATAATTTAGCTTGATAAATTTATACTTTTGTGGAAGTTTAAATTTTACAATTAAGATTGTTACAAACATAACATTTAAATATCATGTATTTGTCATTTGACATATGAAATGGATATTACTGATAATTAAATCTACAAATGTTTCATCAAGAGACCGGATGTTTATCTGGCGAAATATAAAAAACACTGCCGCTGTTTCGTTATCTCATTCCGTATATCTATTACATGACACTGAGGAAAACAGGGTTACAGCCTCAAATATTGAAGAAATAGTACATGAAAGAAATGGTGAAGTTTTACAGTTTTTTGCAGATACTTTTAATGAAGAGAAGGAGCAGAAGTTAAATAAACTGATTGCCGAAGAAATTGCTGCAGAAATTAAGGAATTTTCTAATGAATGTGAATATTTTATTTCTGATGTAACTAAAAGGATTTCGAATAAAAAATTCAAGGTCTTTGAACTGGAAGAATTGAGCGACGATATTCATAAACTTGATCGATGGAGAATAAAGCTGATACAAAAACATAGTCTTGACACAAATAATACAGGGATCTTGAATAAAGAAATCAGGAAATGTAAAGAACGATTAAACGAGTTCGAGGAGAAAGTCCTTCAAAAAGGCAAAGCAGCAGGTCATTAGACAGTTTATGCTCATTGATGCTTTTTACCTGTCGGTTGATTATCTTCTTACTATAATTCCAGTAATGGTGATAGGAGTTGTAGCAGCGGAATTTCTGGTAGAGATCGGCTGGATACACAAAATCGGTTTTATAGTTTCACCATTGACAAGATTTGCACATCTGCGTGAAGAATGCAGCATAAGTTTCATCACCGCATTCGGTTCTCCGGCAGCATCCAATTCGATGCTCAAAAAATTATATGATGATGGACTTATCGAAAGAAAAGAGCTGATTGTAGCTTCATTGATAAATTCGTTCCCATCCATAATAATGCACTGGAGAACGCTGTTACCGGTTTTTATTCCTCTTCTTGGAATGGCAGGCATGATCTATCTGGGAATACTTACTGCTGTCGGGCTCCTAAGAACACTTGTCACTTTATTGATCGGGCGTTTTTTGCTGAATGAAAAGAAGTATGTACCAAATAATATAATCCATCAACCGCATTCGTTTTCAAAATCCTTAAAAATGAGTGCCAAAAAATCTAAAAAAACAATATACCGGATTATTACAATGACCATTCCGGTTACAATAATTGTTTTCGTCATGATCGATGCAGGATTTTTCGAAGTACTGGCAGCTTTCTTAAAAGAACATGCTGTTTTTGTACCTGTACCAGGAGAAGCATTACCGATAATAGCCGCACAATTTACAGCCAATATTGCAGCATATACCATTGCCGGAAACCTGTTATCTGCAGGAATTCTCAACACGAAGGAAATAGTAGTGTCATTACTTGTTGGAAAGATCCTTTCAAGCATTATGAGTATAAGAATCCTGATCCCATATTATGTGGGAATATTCGGTTCAAAACTTGGGACACAGATCATGATCTATTCAGCATTACTCAGGGAGGGAATATTGATCATTGCTACTATTATGCTTGCAATTTTCTGGCAGGTGTGAACTACTTGAAGTTAATAATTGAAGAAAAAAATAATGATCATTAGGAAAGATCAACTAATCCGATAAATTAAAACCAAGCATCAGGGATAAAAAACCTATTAGAATCTTAGCCTTATCAGTCATGATGAGATGTTTAAGTGTTGAAATAAAATATTTTAAATTGAGCATTTCTAACGATCCCCATATTGAAATCTAATAATATATTGTGTTCCTTCATACTTTTCTCCCCTTAAAAACCTTTTCATCAAAAATTATTTGTGATGTAATTGACCATTATGTATCGGTCAGCATAAAGCAGGCGTCTAACAAAAATTTGAGCGCCCCGGCTGGGAATTGAACCCAGGTCTTAAGATCCGCAATCTCAAAGGATATCCGCTACCCCATCGGGGCTCTGACCCCACATTCATTTTTGACATATTAAAGGTTATTGGCATTTATTTGTTCAAGTTTCAGCAGTCTGGTTTTGATATCTATTCCTTCCGAGTATCCACCGATGCCCTTCTTTGCTACTACCCTGTGGCAGGGAATAACAATAGGTATTGGATTTTTACCAAGTGCGTTCCCAACAGCTCGTACTGCCCTGCTGCCAATCTTTTCGGCCAGTTCAGAATAGGTGATTGTTTTTCCGTACTTGATCTTTCTGGTTTCCGTCAGCACTTTTTGCTCAAAGGGGGATAGATAGGATATGTCCACGTCCAATGAAAATTCGATTGCTTCTCCCCCAAAATAGCGTTCCAATTCAAAAGCAGCGTCATGTGTCTTTTTTTCCATACGCTGTTTTCCGGGCCGGACAAACCTGAGTGAACGCAATTTTGCACCATATTCTATCTCAATATAACGATCAAGAACTTTTGAGTAAATAATATCTATGTTATTTGGCATTTTCAGATATAATTTCCAATTATACTGATATTACTTCAACCCTTTGAATGATTTTTTGAAACGATTCGCCGATCAAAATAACGCAAAGGTTTTTATTAGGTTCATTCCAATTATTATCTGATGGTTAATCTATTTCAAGAATCTGAAGCCAAAATCATCATCAAGAGGATCAATGCCTGAAATCATTGTATGCTTAAAGCAGATATACGACCTTGGCCAGATCAGAATAGACACATCCAAACGTCCCGTTACTGAAGGTTCTGCCAGAAAAATCAGCGATTTTGATAAGAATGCGCTTGAAGAGGCATTGAGAATAAAGGAAAAACACGGCGGAAATGTCCTTGCTTTGATCGGCGGTACGAAAGATGCTGCAAAGGAAGCCCTGGCTATGGGTGCAGATGAAGCATTTATATATCAATATACTGAAGGAATCGATCCTCTTGGAACGGCATCTATACTTGGGGCATTTATTCAAACGATAAAATACGATCTTATTGTATGCGGGGAAGCTTCCATAGATGAGTATTTGTTCCAGGTAGGCCCGAGATTAGCGCAGGCTCTTGGAATTCCAGTTCTGACATATGCAAGAAAAATGGAGTTAAAAGATGGTGATATCATTGTTGAGCGGGAACTTGAAAACAGGTATGAAGTATCGAAAGCTAAACTTCCGGCCCTAGTGACTGTTACAAAAGAGATCAATCAACCCAGGATCCCTACATTATTGCATATCCTTGGTGCTTCAAAGAAAAAAATTATCGAAATGAGCCCGATGAAACCAGAAGTCGGAGTTGAAACACTTAGAATTCTGGCTGTCGAAATGAAACGAAAAGAAGTAATTGTGAAAGACATTGAAGAACTGGCAAGGGCCATATTATCTGAAAAATAAAGAGGTAAAGAAATGATTTTAGTTTTTTCTGAGGATGATGAAAACGCTTTTGAGATACTTGGAAAGGGAAGAGAGATCGCAGATTCAATGAAATCAGAACTTGGCGTAATTTCCTTTGGGAACGATAGCTCAGAAACATTTTTTACATGTGGAGCAGACAAAATTTATTTCATTGATATTGCACCATTCCCAGACCATGTTGTTGAGGTCATCTCTAATTTTAATGAACAATATAAACCGGACATGATCTTGATTGGAGGAACTAAACTTGGAAAGGAAGTTGCGCCACGGATCGCTCAAAGACTTGGGGTTGGATGCGTTACTGATTGTATTGATATTGATCTTTCTATGGAAGAGGGACACCTGGTACTTAAGCGCCTGGTGTTGGGTGGGAGATTTTTGGCATCACAGAGATTATTAAGAAAACCACAGATAGCTACCATACCTCCCGGAAGATTTGAAAAAAAGATGGATAAAACCAGAAAAGGCGAAATAATAAAAATTCCATTTAAGCCAGTCGAATCAAAAGTCCGGATTCTGGAAATCAAGAAAAAAGCACCACAAGAGCTCAAGATCGAAGAAGCGGATATCATCGTAGCTGTTGGGAGGGGCCTCAAGAAGAAAGAGGATATCAAACTTATAGAATCCCTTGCTTATGCCCTTGGGGGTGCAGTGGGCTGCTCAAGGTCTATTGCTGCTGATCTGAAATGGCTGCCGGAAGAACACTGGGTGGGATTGTCAGGTCATAAGGTTAAACCCAAACTCTATGTTGCCATTGGGATATCGGGCCAGGTGCAGCATATTGCAGGCATGAGGGATGCTAAAACGATCATAGCGATAAATAATGATCCGAATGCTCCAATATTTAAGGCCTGTGATTATGGGATCGTTGGGAATCTTTATGAGATCGTTCCGAAATTAACAGAGAGATTGAAGAAGCAGGTTTAAATTGGAAGCATGTTGATGAGATGACGTCAAAGCTTAATGACCTTATCAAGAAGAAATGACAAAAAACCTGCTATCCATATTTATAATACACACCGTATCCCCCTCTGGGATAATTAAAATCCACAACACCTTTCGGGCATGCAAACTTGCAGGTCCCACACTCGATACACCCTTCAGAATCATGCTTTATCTTCCCGTTCTCAAGAACAAATCTCTTTGAAGGACAGAAGTAAAGACATGTTTTTTCATCGCATTCACTGCACAGGCTCGTATCAACTTTGATATGCCTCTCTTTATCAACTTCAAAGCTTACCAGTCCAAGCCTCTCCTCGATACTGATATTCATAGTGACCTCATACCTCTTACCATATCCAGGAACATCTGAATTCTGTTACCCTTTGATTCTTCTAATAATTCGTCAAATGCCCTTTTCTTTGGCCCGTCCACCAGAACCAGCCTGTGAAAAAGCCTGCAAACAAATTCAGGATAGAGCGTGTATAATCTTTCGTTCTGCAAAAATTCCGGCGCTTTTTTAAACGTCTCTTTATCCTGAAGCACAAAATCTCTTTTGAGCAGTTCTTCATAATAAGAAAGGCTTTGCTTTGAAAAATCATTTTCCTGGGCGGCTTTTTTCACAGCTTCTGCCGCCGCAACACCCGAAGCAATAGCCATATCAATCCCGCGAAGGGTAATGCCGTTATTTACTATTAATCCTCCTGCATCCCCTGCAACGAGCATTCCATCGGTGAAAAGTTCGCTTCTTGAGGTTTCAGGTATTACATGGGCTGAATATTCAAGGATTTTTCCGCCCTCTATCAGCGCTGCCACCGCTGGATCTGTGTTGAACTCCCGGATGAGCTCATGTGATTCGATCTTCTTTTCAATAAGACTGTTGATGTATACAACGATACCCACTGAGAGACTTGTTTTGTTAGTGTAGATAAACCCTCCTCCCGGGATCCCTTTTGTGCAATGGCCCACAAATAGCTGTGCTGCCCCTTCCCCGCTTGCCAGGTTGAACCTTTCTTCGATCGTTTTCTCCGGTAATTCTATTATTTCTTTTATTCCAAGCGCGAATTGTAAAACATCGAATTTCTTAAGCCCTGCCTTCTCCGATAAAAGTGAAACAGCGCCATCTGCGGCGATTACCACATTTGCCTGGATCCTATCCGTTCCTGCAACAATGCCAGTGATCCTGTTGTTTTCCCAGATAAGGTCATCAACCCTGATACTGGATACTAATGTTGCTCCTGCCTCAACTGCCTTGCCAGCGAACCACTGGTCAAACTTTCCCCGAAGGATAGTATAACTATTCGGGGGCTCTCCAAGCTCTTCATCCATGAAATCCAGGGTAAAAGATGCTTTTTCACCCTGAAGGGTCAGTTTTTCACGGGTAACTTTTCTTTCTATCGGTGCTTCTTTCCAGAATTCCGGGATGAGCCTGTTCAAAGCATATGCATACATCCTGCCGCCCATCACGTTCTTGGCGCCAGGATATTTGCCCCGCTCGATCATTAAAACGTTAAATCCCATTTTTGCCAGGGAATATGCGGCTGCAGAACCGGCAGGGCCTGCGCCCACGATTATGACATCAAATTTTTCGGACATTTTAAACAATAAACCTCAATAGCCTTTGAAGATAGGTTTTCTCTTTTCAAGAAATGCCTTTATCCCTTCCAGGTGGTCCTCAGAAGCAAAGATTTCTGAAAAATCCATGATCTCCATATCCATCGCTTTCTTGATATCATGATTTTTATTTATTAGATTCTTCACGATCTTAAGATTCAAAGGGCTTTTTTGCGCCAGGACATGCGCCATCTCCATTGCTTTTTCCATTAATTCCTCATCTTTTACAACTTTATTGACCAATCCAATAGCTTCCGCCTCTTTAGCATCGATTATCCTGCCCGTGAATATCATTTCCTTTGCCCTGCCTATCCCGATAAGCCTGGCAAGCCTTTGCGTTCCTCCAAAACCCGGGATCAGGCCAAGATTTATTTCAGGCTGGCCGAATTTTGCGTTCTCGGAAGCGATCCTTATATCGCAGGCCATGGCAAGCTCGCATCCTCCACCGAGGGCATAACCGTTAACAGCAGCGATCACTGGCTTTCCCATATTTTCGATATGGTTATAAACTTTATGACCCAGCCTTGAAAAAGTTTCAGCTTCCGCAGGATGTTTTTTCATTAATTCCTTTAAATTTGCCCCGGCGCAGAAATTATCTTTTCCTGTTATGATAATAACTCTTGTTTTGTCATCATTTTCAAATTTAGTAAGATGATTTCCCAGTTCAATTAGAATCTCTGAATCAAGAATGTTCCTGACTTCGGGTCTGTTCAATATGATCGTTATGATTTCTTTTTCCTGCTCTATCTTTATGATTTCATTTCCGGTAATCATAAAATCCTTCCCCGTTCTTTCTTCCCAGCTTTCCTCCAGCTACCATTTTTCGCAATAATGGGCATGGCATGTATTTCTCACCCAGGTCTTTATGAAGAATTTCAAGTACATCAAGGCATACATCAAGTCCGATAAGGTCCGCAAGTTCAAGCGGCCCCATTGGATGATTGGCTCCAAGCTTCATGACCGTATCAATGCTTTCAATGGATGCAATACCATCATAAAGACAATAGACCGCCTCATTTATCATTGGCATGAGCAACCGGTTTGAGATAAAACCCGGAGAATCATTGACAATAACAGGTACCTTACCCATTTTTCCAGCAATGGATAAAATTTTATCAATAGTCTCCTGTGAAGTTCGCAAGCCTCGCACAACCTCTACCAATTTCATAATAAATGCAGGATTCATGAAATGCATACCTGCAAAGCGATCCTGCCTGCCAGTTGCCTGGGCGAGCCGTGTTATTGAAATCGAAGATGTATTGGAAGTGAAAATAACGTCTTCACGACATATTTTATCTAATTTATTAAATACATGTTTTTTTATTTCATCATTCTCTGTCACTGCCTCGATTATCAGGTCTGATTCTTTACAATCCTCCAAATTTGTACTTATCCTGATCCTTGAGAGAATTTTTTCCCTATCTACGCTACTGATCTTTCCTTCAATAACACGTTTTTCAAGTCTTTCTTGTATCTGCTTCAATCCAGCGGTGACATACTCTTCATTGATATCTTCAAGAACCACAGTAAAACCATTCTGAGCCGCCAGCTGGGCTATTCCTCCTCCCATGGTTCCTGAGCCAATTATCCCGATCTCTTGAATAACCATAACTATCCTTAGGATTTCAAACCAGAAGGCATGACAGCTTTTAGTCCTGAGCCGCAGACTCTGTTTATCGCAATTGAACCGACATCATATGGAATTGAGAGATTTTTTAATTTCTCCTGGAAAAAGGAATATTTGCAATCAACCACAGAGTACACAGAGAACGCAGAGGGAGGCCATTTTTCTATGTGTACTCTGTGCTCTCTGTGGTTTACATACCAGAAAATAATAGAATGTCTCGGAATTCCCGCATATATCGCCGCCTGCGAGGCAGGATTCTGTGCTGGGACATCTTTAAATCCATGGCCAAATTTACCGAAAGCCGTTCTTACCCCGCTTACCAGAACCACGTTCCCGGGCATGTTATTACCTCTCCAGACCTGATTATTCTTTTTTAAAAATAACAGGATAGCACACACTAACTGTTTTTAAGTAATTGTTATTGATGATATTTCTAGCTTTGGATTGCAGAACGGTTTTATTTACGATCGTCATCATTGAGTCTCCATCTGCGAACTTAAGAAATACTGTCATCACTCCTGTTTTATTGGTGTTGACTTCAAAAGTTCCGGTGAAGCCTCCCCCTTCTATTGGATCTTGATTGACTATGAAGGTTCCATCCGGGTAATATAATTAGACTGGTCTTTATAATAAGTTCCCGCATAAGTTGTTTTGTTTGAAACGCACTGATAGCAGGATAAAGAGTATAGTTAATATAATAATGTGCTTGTGTTTGACCATTTTATTCCTCGTATCCCAATCTTTTCGTGAACGCAATCCATATATCCAAATTTCTAAGAAAAGTCCGCTTCCAGGGATTCCAGCCATCCTGAGTGTGACTTTTCACTCTATTCAATCCCTCCAAGGCTGATATTCCATCAATAAATTTGTGCTAATTATTATAACTACCACCCTGATTTGAACCGTCTCGGAACAGGGAAGCATTTTTATACTCTGAAATCCAGATATTGCAAGGGGAACTATGGACTTTTCATTTACAGAAGAACAGGAGCTTTTCAGGAAATCTGTCAGGGAATTCTGCGAAAAAAAAATTGCACCACATGCCGCTGGAATAGATGAGAATGGGGAGATACCACAAGGTGTCATTAAAGACATGGCTGGATTTGGTCTTCTTGGAATAACGATCTCAGAGAAATATGGGGGGTCAGGAGCTGATATCACAACTGCTGCCATAGCTGCCGAGGAAATAGCCAGGGCTGATATAAGCATGGCTACAGCTGTGTATTATCTTGTAGAGGCTGGCTGGGGTTATTTATTTGAAAAATATGGTACAGAAGATGCAAAAAGAGAGATACTTCCAGGGGTTACAAAAGGAGACACTTTCCTGGGGATAGCTTCGACAGAAGCTACCGGGGGCTCGGATATTGCTTCCACTTCCACTTTGATGGAAAAAAAGAATGGAAAACTTATTTTGAATGGAACAAAGACATACATAAGCGGGTACGGGAAGCCGCAAAATATGGGGGAGGCTATGTGACTATCGTGAAAACAGACCCGGAGCTTGGGCATAAAGGTTTATCCTTTTGTTATCTTCCGGTTAAAGATCAACCCGGAGTTACTGTCAATACCCTCAAACAGATGGGACGGGAAGGAATGTCAAATGGTATCATAAATATTAACAATGCACAAATACCGGAACATTACCTGATCGGTGAATGGAACAAAGGTTTCTATTATGCAATGGAAGGATTCAACTGTGCGAGGACGCTTGTTGCCGCCGCGTGCATAGGCGCTGCCGAGAAGGCATTGGAGGCTGGCATTGGGTATATGAAAGAACGAACTGTTTTCGGCTCCCCTCTTGCTAAGTTTGAAGGACTCCAGTTCCAGCTGGCTGAGAATTACATAAAACTTGAATCTGCAAGGCTTCTTGTCCATAAGGCTGCCTGGATGCTTGACCAGAAAAGGTTTAGCCACCAGGAATTAAATAAAACAGCAGCAGCAGCCAAACTTGCAGCCCCAAATGCGGCTTTTGATATTATCAGGGAAGTGATGATGTGGCATGGCGCTTACGGATATACTAAAGAAGCAGGACTTGAGAGAGGTTTAAGGGGTGTCATGTCTTATATTGTCGGGGCAGAAGGCGCCCAGAATATCATGAGATTAATAATTGCAAAGGAAATGCAGGGAAAAGAATATTCTACCTGATATTCAGGCATCTATCATCGCTCTTGCATCCACTGCTATCGCCCCGGTTTCACCAACAATCAATGGATTGATATCAAGCTCCAAAATGTTCTCCTTTTGCGCCATCCCGGAAACTGCAACAAGAACACGAGCTATCGCCTCAATATCCGCAGGTTTCCTTCCCCTGATGCCTTTTAATATGGGATATCCCTTTATTTCCGAGATCATATCCAGGGCTTCATTTTTTTCTATAGGAACGACCCTGAATGAAACATCCTTATAAACTTCAACGAATATCCCGCCAAGACCGAACATCAGGGCATGACCGAACTGTGCGTCTTTTTTCAGGCCCACAATTAACTCATGACCGGGCGGCGCCATCTGCTGTACAAGGATTCCTTCAATTCTTGCATCAGGAGCCACCTTTTTAATTCGCGAAATTATTTTGTTATAGGTCGTCTTCACATTTCCCACAACTACATTTAATTCCACGCCCCCCACATCGCTCTTATGTGAAATATCAGGCGATGAAATTTTCATGGCAACAGGAGTTCCTATCTGTACAGCGATTGCAAGGGCTTCAGTAGCGCTTTCTGCAAGACTTTCTTTCGTAACAGGTATCCCGTATTTTGAAAGGAGCTTTTTTGCTTCATGTTCCGTAAGTATTCTCATAAGCACTTCCCTGCCTTGGCATCACCTGTCTTTACTTTTTCCAGGAATTCCCTGTGCTTTATGAGAGCAGAAAGAGCCTTCACTGCCCTCTCGGGGACAGGATAATTCGGAATACATCCGCTATTTAAAAGATCCACCCCTTCCTCAGTCCCCATACCCCCCATCCAGCATGCGATTATGGGTTTTTTTCCAGTTTCCTTGTCACATTTTTGTTTCATCTCAACCACTGCTTCAGCAGGAGGCATTGCGTTTGAGATCATTGTATGGACATAGATAACAATAATGGCATCCACATTTGGATCATCGTGAAGCGCTTTAATAGAATCATTATATATTTTAAATGAAACAGTTCCTGCCGTATCTATGGGATTTGAAACAGATGCAAATTCCGGGATTACTTTTTTTATTTTTTCCTTCGTTTCCTCTGTCAGGTCTGCGATATTAATTCCCTGTTTCTCACATTCATCAGCTGCAACTATTGATGCTCCGCCGCCATTTGAAAAAATGGCAACATTATTTCCCGGTGGAAGAGGCTGGCATGAGAATGCCAGGGCAGCGTCAAAAAGTTCATCGATCGTATCCACACGCAATATTCCTGCCTGCCTGAAAGCCGCAGAATAAACCTCATCAGAACCCGCAATTGAGCCCGTATGTGAAAAAACTGCTTTTGCCCCCCGCTTTGACCGTCCAGTCTTGATAGCGACTATCGGTTTTTTGATGTTTCGGGCAGCGTCAAGGAACTTTCTTCCGCGTTTTATCCCTTCAATATACATGGCTACGACGCCAGTTGAAGGGTCGCTGCTTAAGTATTCGATAAGGTCAACGTCATCCGTCTCAGCTTTATTGCCCGTGCTTATCACTTTACTGAGGCCAAGTTCAGTAGCGATCGTCCATTCGGCAAGGGCAAGACCAAGAGAGCCGCTCTGCGTGATAAAAGATATCGATCCGGGGTGCGGAAGTCTTCCGATAATGCTTGCATTCAGCCTTGCGCGCTCATTGACAATACCAAGCGTGTTAGGCCCTATCATTCGCATGCCGTATTTTCGTGCGATTGAGACCAGTTCAAGTTCAGCACCTTCATTTCCAGACTCGCTAAATCCTGCACTTACCACAACAAGCCCTTTAACGCCTTTTTTTCCGCATTCTTCCGCAATTGAAATAACATATTTATATGGCACAATTATTACCCCAAGCTCTACTGTTCCTGGAATATCAAGAACCGACGGATAGGAATCAAGGCCCTGGATAATATTTTCATTTGGATTGACAGGATATATCTTTCCCTGGAAACCGCTTAACAGGTTTTTGAGTATCCGTCCTCCCCATTTAGACTCATTATTTGATGCGCCTATTACCGCCACTGATTCAGGTTCAAATATAGAAGATAGCATTACATTCATTTCCTGTATTTCATAGCTCGCATGACGCGTTGTTTTGCGATCCCGACAGCGGTTTCACGGGGATATGTTTTATTGCTATACACTTTATCAAGGAGTTCCTTTGTGTTCTTTCTGACCATGCTTTTTGTCCTGTCAAGCGCGATCAATTCTGTTCCCCCGTGATATTCGACTGAGGCGGTTATTACACCGCCTGCATTTGCCACAAAATCAGGAACTACCAGGATTCCCCTGTCGTGCAGTAATTTTTCTGCACTTTCGGTAATAGGAATATTTGCACCCTCAATAATCAGTTTTGCATCAACGACATCCGCGTTTGCATCGTTTATCACGTCAGGTCTTGCTGCAGGAATAAGGATATCCGTATTTATCAGCAACAGATCTGTCGTTTTTAAAATCTCCCCGTCTTTATAATTAATTACAGAACCAGTGGATCCCTTAATGCGTATCAATTCCTCAACATTCAATCCCTTTGAATTATAAATCGTACCTTTTGAGTCACTTGCACCGACAAGTACAGCACCTTTTTCTGCAAGAAAACGCGCCGCGGGTTTTCCCACGTTCCCGAATCCTTCTATTGTAACGCGTGCCCCGTTCAGGTCAAGATTGATATAATCTTTTGCCACATCTACGCATTCAGCTACCCCATAGCCGGTTGCGCCAATTTCATCAAGAGGAATACCTCCAAGTTCTCTTGGAAGTCCCACTGCGCGGGAAATTTCATCATAAACATAAGCCATGCTTGCTTCATCAGTACCCATGTCCGGTCCCGGAATATATTCCAGGATATTTATTATACAGCGGGCAAAGGTCCTGATAACCTGCTCCTTGTTCACGGTTTTAGGATCAGCTATTATCCCGGATTTCCCGCCTCCGTGGGGGAGACCCGCCATGACATTTTTATAGGTCATAGCACGCGCAAGCCTTCTGACCTCGTCCAGCGTTACATCAGGGGCCATCCTCACGCCACCGATAGCAGGGCCTGCCGCCACGTTATCAACAACAACGATGGCTTTCATTTTTGTTCGCGGTTCATACAAATGAATGACCTTTTCAGGGCCTATTTCATCCGTTATTTCGAATATTTGTTCGTGCATTTCCATGATATTCCTCTCCCTGTCAATATATAATCTTGTCTGATGTACAAATTAAGATTGTGGTTATATTTTTGGCTGTAATCCCAGGTCATTTTTTATAATGTCCTTTTCAAGCTCACTAAGTTTTTTTGGATAATTGAATATTTTTGAAAATGTTTCATTCGCCATCGGTCGATTACATCCGGGACATCCGGAAGTCTGGAAAGCTTTTCCATTTTTAATGATGTTAAGGATAACTTTCTCCTGTACTCCATAATCAATGAGCGCTCCGTCTTTGAATCTCATATCAGAATAAAATGCAAGCTTTTCCATGATCAAATGCCTTGCCAGCTGCACCTTTCGATAATGTTTTATAGTTTCACTTTCTGTTTTATCAGATGGTTTTGATTGTGTACCGGGTATATAGGTATATGAAAACAGCGCTGTATTAACGTTATTATTCCACAGATCAGAAATGACCCCTATAGCATCTTCATCGCTTTCCCCGAAACCTATTATTAAATGGGTTCCGACTTTTTCAAATACAAGGGATGCAGTTTTTATCCCTTCAATGTGTTTTTCCCACAAGTAGGGTCCGCCGGTTGTTTTTCCTTTTATCTTATCGAATAATCCGGGTGTGCAGGCATCAAGGGGAATTACAAGTTCGTTGACTCCAAGTTTTTTCAATTCTTCATACCTGATTTTACTCAAGGGGAAAACTGACAGCGAAATAGGGATCTGGCCTTCTTCGCGGATCCTTTTGATAAGGTAAACCGTGTCCTCCCACCATGTATCATAGAGCGCCGTCTGTATACAGGCGCGTGCAAGGTACCCGCGTTCATATGCAATTTTTAACCGCCCGACAACTGCTTCAAGGTCAAAAGGCATGTACATGCCGCGCGCAATATGTGTCATGTCTGCGGATGAACCGGATGCCTGGGCGCAGAACTGGCAATTTGCCATGCAGCGTTTTCCGGTGTATATCTGAAGATATGCAGTAGTAGGCGGCGTATCCATCTGTACAAGTTCAAGCCCAAGTACGCCAAGTGTTCCCATTGAAGCCCTGACTTTTTTCATGCAGTTAACTATTTGGGAAACCATAGTATATTTATTGATATGCTCATCGGGTTGATCGCAGATGTCCATTCAAATGTCATTGCCCTTGAAGCCGTACTTTCTGAAATGGATGCACTGGGTGTTGAAAAAATATTGCATGCAGGAGACATAGTTGGATATAATCCTTACCCGAATGAGACGATTGGATTATTTAAAAAAAGAAAGATCATGTCAATCCGGGGAAATCATGATAGGGCGCTGGTCACGGGAGATAAATCGGGATTTAATCCATATGCTGCAGCGGCCCTTGAATGGACTGGAAAGGTAATAACTTGTGAGAATCTTGGATTTATTTCAAAACTTAAAGATATTGAAGCAATAAGGGTAGAGGATACAAAAATAGTCATAGTTCATGGAAGCCCGAAAGATTTTGACGCGTATGTATATCCTGAGAATGTTGAACCTGGATTTCTTACTATGACAGATTCTGACAAACTTGTGCTTGGTCATACACATATACAATTCAAGAAGGAATTACCTGAAGGCACAGTAATAAATCCGGGTTCAGTCGGGCAGCCCAGAGATCTAAATCCGGATTCTGGTTTCGCAACTCTTGACACTGATACAATGAAAATACAACTTAAACGAAAAAAGTATGATATTGAAAAAGTGATAGAAGATATGCAAAAAGCACATCTTCCCGAAAAACTCAGGCTCAGGCTTCGAGATGGAACTTAACAGGAATGATGTTTGATAGCCTTTGTGGGACATGCATCCACGCATGCGCAGCATTCGATACAGTCAGCAATGCGTAAGGCTTTTGATTTGCCATCCACGATTTCAAAAACATTGGTGGGGCAGACATTTACACATTCTCCATCAGCATTGCACTTTTCTTCATCAATTTCAATCGTTATGGCGCCTTCGCTATATTTCTTAACTACCATGATTTTTACTCCATTTCGATTAGTGTTATTATTTAAGATTAAAGGTTTTGGTTCAAAAAACAAAAAGTAGTTCTTTATAAAAAATATAAAAAAAATTAAAAAATGAAGTAAATTTAAACTTCGCTAGTTCCCGGGTGAAATTATTACCTCTTCCACTTTGAAGCTTACAAATTTCTCTTTAGGTACAGTTATACTCTTTACCAATGTCTCATCTTTTTTAAAGGGTATCATTCCTGTATCGTACACATCACCCGAGTTCTTTTTTAAGAGTAGTCTTATTCCACTAACGTAATAGTCGGCTCTGCTTTTATTTGTCCAGTCATTATCTGTTTTTTTATGCAATAATGTTCCTGAGCCTGATGTGGGTAAATATTCAAAAGTAACCTTAGTTATCCCATATCCTGAATTTTTATAATAATCAATTCCATTAATTTGAGGTAATTCTTCGACCAGGATTTCCCAGTCATTATTTACTACTTCCTTGAAATTTTCCCCACCCTCTACTGCAAATATCTCGGAATTATTGATTTCCTTGACCTTTACAGGTGTATCTAAGCATCCGCCAGACATCACGACAATTATTGCCAGGACAATTGTAAACTTGAACCGGTTAGCATTCATTTCGTAATCACAGCTTAATTATATTTGCATTATCCATAATAAAGTAAGAGGGAAATTTTGATCATCATATACAAACAAAAAACTATTTCATTCTTAAACAACTAGGAAATGCCAATGCTCACAAAACGAATAATACCGTGCCTTGATGTGACTCTTGATAAAACAGGAGGTTGCGTTGTAAAAGGTATTGAATTTGTTAACTTGAAAGAAGCAGGTGATCCTGTGCAGCTGGCGAAAAGATATAACGAACAGGGAGCCGATGAGCTTGTTTTTCTGGACATAACCGCTTCCTGTGAGCGCCGGGGGACAATGATCGATGTGATCGAAAGAACAGCAGATGAGGTTTTTATCCCCCTTACGGTAGGCGGCGGCATAAACAGCACTGACGCCATACGCAATATACTCCGGGCGGGGGCGGATAAAGTATCTATCAATACAGCTG
>CABMCA010000042.1 GCA_902384525.1 uncultured archaeon | reverse complement strand
TCGCCAAAGATGATTTGAGACGATCCCGGATTTCGCGAAATGGTACAATACACCGCGGTATCAGGAAAGTCTCGATCAAAAGCATTTTCTACTAACGAAAGACACTGAATACGGGGCTAGACTTCCAGAAGGAAGTAAATTGAATATCTTTCTTAGAAGGATGGAGGTTGAATTAAATGTTATGGGAAGAATATAAAAAGAAGAGTGACCTATATAAGGCCAAGACATTCGGGATTACACAATTCATATTATTCACCACAAACTTTATTTGATTTGATAATGATTTGATGTTAAGTGATCCAAAATGAATGATAATGATACAAAAAATATTGGCGATGAATTCGTTGAGGAAGATGAGAATTCAAAAACCGAAGACGAGAAAGCATTAGAAGGATTATATGATCTGGTTTTGCCGCCTGGAGTTCCCTATAAACTCATCATGGAAGTAATGGATACATTCAATCTGGAAGTTACAACCCGAAAATGTGCAGTAAAGACTGTGGATATAGAGGATGATAATCTTCTTACATTACGAGGAGATCTCGATTCAGTAAATAATGCACATGATTATATATTTAAAAAAATGAGTGAAAAGTATAATTATCAAAGATAATTTTTTTGTTGATTTTAAAAAAAATCGCAGTTATTTATTTGATAAAGATCAGGGGAATTAAACCCCTATCCCTTTATAATTCTAAAACAGGCGCTCTTTACCAATAGGTCTTGTGAATCCTGTTCCGCCGCAATTTGTGCACGGTATACCTTGCATCAAATAACCTCTTCCCTTGCACCACTGGCATTTTCGGGATGAGTCTACAACTTCTACTTCTCCTTTTCCGCCGCAGACAATACATGTTTCATTCTTATGTTTTCCAGTCCCGTCACAATACATGCATTTCACTATGCCTGGTACTTTGGGCGTTCTTTTTATTTCTCCTTTTGCTTCTGCCATTTTAAATCACATCACCATAAATCTCAAACTATGTTATAAATATTTCCATTTAATTTTCGCATCCCAAAAAAAATAGAGAAAGTAGGCATTTAGCCTACTTAAATGTTTACTTTGCTGGGATAACGAATGCTCTCTCACCGGCGCAGCGGTCCCACTCTCTGAGTGCTGCCTTGCCGAATGCTGCTCTTGGATCTGCGAAGTCAAAGTTGATCAATTCATCTGCGAAGCAGACTTTGACCAATGGATTGACACAGAAAGCATCCTTGCCTGCGTGAGCTGCGGAGATTACTGAGGTGTATCCACCCTGGTGACCTACGTTCATTGCGTAGTTGGGGTAGTTTGCGCCTCTGCATTCGCCTATGCAGCCTTCATCTGAGGCAATTGAGAACACGTTGGTTGCGCCGCACTGATCCTGCAGGTCATACCCGAAGAATCCAAGTCTGCCGTGTGCCTCTTTGTGGAGGTACATGGACAGATACCATGCGGAGAGACCGGCCTGGCTGTGGCCTGTTGCCAGAGCTGTTGCGCCGCCTGCTGCTATTGAACAGACTGTTGCGCGCTGTGAACCGCCGAAGTGGTCTTCCAGTGTGGTCGGGTATTTCTCGTATGCTTCAAGACTGTACAGTGTTGATTCTGTAGCGATGTCTTTTACGGTGTCGATTGTGGGCTTTGCCTTTCCGCGACCGCCGTATTTCTTTCCTGCGTAGTCGTCTGCCCAGTACAGGAAGTCATCGACGATATCATTGGTGTATGCTGGTGTTGCATACATTGTGAATCCGACGCCGCCTGACATGTAGCCACCGAGCCAGATCTGGTCATATAACATTGTGGCTGCGCTTGCAGTCTGCAATACTACATTGACTGGATCTTCTGGACCCTTTCTGTTTGTCTGGACGATATCTGCCATATGACCGAAGGATAATCCTCCTGGTTCATTTGGACCTCTTGCTCTGCGTGCTGGGATCATGTCACCCATTTCGACAAGTCCTGCGTGTTTGGCTGTGAATGCAAGTTCTCCGACTGCTGCTTCACCGGCGCACATATGATATGCGCTGATAAAGGTCATACCGACCTGCATTGCCATCCAGCGGCTTGTGCCTGGTCCATCTTCAGTTCTTGTAACGATGGTTGGGATGTGTACTGCCTGCCAGGAGGTCTTGCCGACTGAGGCTTTGATCTGTTTTGCCTGGTTTGCTGGGAATTCGTTGTCAATGTTGATAACGAACTGTTTATCTACTTCATCCTGAAGGGTTTCATCACCTGTGAATATTTTCACATAGCAGTCATCTACTAATGCCGGGTGTGTTTCGACCATGTGTTCCTGGACGATTGCTGCGCCAGGCATTGCGTGGTTCAAAACTTCAAGGTAGTAGTTGATTGTCTCAGGTGTAACTTCCTTGCCTAATCTCTTCTCAAGAACTTCATGTGCAAGGTCAAGACCTACAACGCATGATCTCCTGATGTCGTCCCATTCCTGCTGCATTGCTGCATTGTTGACGAAGTGAAGGTCGTCACCATCGCATACCATATCTGTTCCAGATATTGTGTATGGGGTCAACTGTCTCTGACCCATGGGGATACCTGCTAAGTGCAACTTGGGGTCATAAGCCTGCAATCCTCTCTTCTTGGTGATTGCTGCTCCGCACTTTGCCATTTCTACCTTTCTTGGGTTCTGCTGATAGCCAAGTCTGAGGTATTTGGTCTTCTTATCGGTTATTTTACCGCCCTTGTTCTTATTGGTGCCCCATTCTTTAGTATATTTCGTTTCCATTGATTTCTTGAATCTTGGTTCTGCCATTTAGCTCACCTCACGCCTTTGGGACGAACCCATATTTGGTTCTTAATTCCCAGACTCTCTGAACATGTTCAATAACTTCTTTATCGCTTCTGAATGCAACATTGTCCACTCTATAGATGGTGGTTCTCTTTGCTGCTTCTGCTTCGCTCATTGGTTTTCCAAGGTTGACTTTTCTGTCAATTGGTACGCCGACCTGGTCTTTGTCACTTACAATGACTCCGCCTTCAAGTCTGCGCCTGTCCAACATATCGAACATTACGCCGTCTTCCTGTAATCTGAGGGAGTGACCGTGAACTGTACAGCCTCTCATGCCTGCAAGACCCCAGTCAGTGATTTCGGTTTCCGACTGTCTCTTGGCGTACTCTTCCATATCTCTCTCTCTCATTTCATTGACTTGTCTGCCAGATAATGTGCCTGGGTCGACTCCTCTGAAATTGATGGCTGCATGGTACGATCTCCAGTATGGTACTGCTGGACCGTTATACATTGAGTCAGCGAACTGTACATATCTCATTCTGTCGCCGGCTGCTGCGCCTGGTGTTGGTTCAACGACTTCTCTTACCGGGCATGCTGGTTCACCAATTTCTGAAAGTGGTGGATGTGTGCTCGGGTAATCGGAACCTGGTGCCCTATGACCGAGTAATGCTGTTAAATCTTCATCAGAAATATCACGCATTTTCTCTACATCATCTGACATAAATTTTCTTCTATTCTTAGCAACTGAGGTGCTGCCAGGATAATATTGTGGTTTATATGCCATATTTTTTCCTCCTAATTGATTTGAATCGGTTCTTTCTGCTCCTTGAATAAACTAATCATTTCTCTTCCTCTGGATTAATAACACAGAGGCTATTTTCCGGTTTTGCATGCGGGTCCATCAGGCCGAGTATTCGTTCGTCTTCAAGATTTATACTTTCATCAGTCTTGCTTTTGAATCCATACTTACCGTAATCAGTCAAAGTAGCTTTCTTCTTTATGAAGAATCCCTGTTTGAATTCAAAGGAAAATGGTAGCGTTCGCTCGCACGCATTTCTTAGTTCTTCCTTTGTGCTTTCATCTTCTAGCTCGACTATTACCTCGCCTACCATCACATGCAATTCGAATGCACAATCTCCGACATGGATTATTTCCATATTCGGGTGGTTGACGTCTGTTCCGGTTCCAGGTCCGCATGTGACCTTCCGGGGCAGATTTTTTCCACCGATTAGCATTCTTATTACTCCATTGACGTGATCGATCTCATTTAAGAGCCTTTCAGCAGTCTCTGGTTGTAATAATCTTTGCGGAAATATTTTGATCTGTATTGGTTTACCCGTGACTGAAGCAGTTTTTACCATTCAATTCTCCGAATTTATACGGCTCCTGCTACTGCCTTGATTGGCTCTCTGAATTCGTCTACCGCGCTGAAGACATCTCCTACTAATCCTGAGGTCTTCTCTGGGCTGTATACCTGAACACCTGCGTCAAGAGCAACTGCTGCTGCTACGCATGGTACTGCGAGACCCTTTGAGTGTCTGGTAACTACGTGGTTGCCGTTGAAGACTCCTGGTCCACCGCCACCATAGATGGAGTGTGAGAAGAAGGAGAATCCGACTGCTGCGCCCTGTACTTTACCGAAGTCACAACCTGGGAGTGAGGTCTCTTTCTCAATGAGGTCCTGGAAGTATAGCAATACTGAGGATACTGCCTGTGGGGCTCTCTGAGCGCCGCAGTTGATGAGTGTTGCTACAAGTGTGCCTGCTGCACAATATGCATTCCATTTTCCGACATCATTGGTCTTGTATGTTGTATAGCCAGATGCGAATTTCTTATCTGCGCTGATTACTTTATCTGCAATTGCTTTCTCAACGCATGCATGGACAGCTGAACCGATTGTACCGGTCTTGCCTAATGCTTTTGTTGTTCCATACACCATGTTGTTGGCGTTTAAGCCCTGGTGTGAGAATGCGAGTAATCTGTGTCTTGTCTGGTTGCCGATTGCGTCACCCATTTCGAATACACCTGTATTCTCAAGGATTGAGCACAATGCTGCTGTGTTCATTGCGTTTTTCTTGCATACTGCTGCAAGGTGGTTTGCCATGACGTTTCTTAATGTATAGCCAAATCCTTCATCTTTCTGTGGGATTTCGACGATTGACTTTACGTTTCCGCCTACCATATCAAGTGTCTGTGGATATTGTCCCCAGACTGCGGACTTGACGGTTGGGGCATCGAACATACCAATATTGAATTGACTTACTAATGCCTGTGTTACTGCTGATGCTGTGCAGGTCAATGATGATACATACTCTGCTGCAACATCGATTCTTACGGATGGAACCTGTACGATTAACTGTTTTCCACCGTTTAATGCCTTTACAACGGTGTCATCTCCGCTGTCAACGCTAACCATCTCAGTTACTGCTTTCTGGATAGCTGCTGCATTCTTTACGATATCTAATTTCATTTCTCTGCCTGGGATCTTTCTGCCTTTGCCACCGATTGCGGATGTTGCTAAGGTTTTCTCGATTCCTGCTAAGTCAACGGCTGCTGTTCGCTTTATACCGGTGACTATTGATTTGATAGCGGCATTTCTCATTGGGCTTATGTCGTTTATGTCGACGCCTGATTTGAGTTTTGCTCCTCTGTCGCTATATAGGTCTATTGTGTCAGCCACGTTTATTTACCTCCTAATTTTTGTTTATTTCCAAGAAATTGCTCACTTGGAAGCGATACAACAAACGAGCGACTGCAACATGACAGAATAATAGAATCCAAAATAAGTCAATTATGTTCTATTCATCCCGACCATGTTGTGTTTTATTGTATCGAACAACCATTACAATCCCTTGCGACACCTACCAATTCCCCTAAAGTACTTAAAGTTTACGAATCGATCATGATAAAACATTATAAAATAAATGATGGCATCGCTTCATGCTTATGCAAATATATTCCAGACGATTTGTCTATATATTTTTATCCGCCGCTCTCCAAACTTGCATCGCTCATTTCAGCTAGTTTGGAGGCTTCTTCCTGTTTTTCCAGGACTTCATTGATCTCCTCGCGGGAAAATATTTTCTCTCCGAGTTCTTCATCTTTTACTATTGTTATTCTTCTTAGAACTTCTGTTTTATAGTAAAGATCAGTCTTATCGATAAGCGCCCACGTACCTTCATCATCTGAAATAATTTCAGTGACATTACCCTTCGTACCTGTGTTTACGTATTCTACAAAATTCCCAATCTGTAAAGGGTTTCCAGACATATCTGTTACCTTTATCTCGCTCATCTACCCATATTATGTCATTTATTGTTATTAATCATTGCGGTTATACAGGGCAATAAGTTTAAATGACTTTCTGACATTTCGGAATGACATGGAAATTCTTGCTGACATCGGAGGGCGTCCCGGTCTTGACTGCCGGGGTTTTTGTAGATATTGTTATTTTAAAGGTGTAACCGAAATCCCCGCATTTGGCTGCAAACATTGCATGCCATTCCAGAAAGGATGCAATTACTGCACAAAAAGCGTCAAGGAAGGGTATTCAAGTTTTAAATCCATGCCAATGGTCGCGCAGGAAGTCAAACAATCAGTTTTTTTCAATAAGAATGTAACAAAATTCAATGTTAGCGGAGGAGGGGATGTGAGTTGTTATCCTGAGCTTAAACCCCTTATCGAATTCCTCTCACAATATAAAAAACCAATACATCTTGGATATACAAGCGGAAAAGGCATGAATAAGGATGATGCTTTATTTTTCATAGACCACGGTGTAAATGAAGTCACCTTTACGGTTTTCGCAACAGACCCGGAACTACGGCGAAAATATATGAATGATAAGACGCCCGAAGATTCACTTTCTGCACTTCGTATTCTTGCCGGAAAGTGCGATGTTTATGCAGCAACAGTACTTATTCCTGGAGTAAATGACAAAGATGTCCTCCTGAAAACCTGCAAAGATCTTGAAGAAATGGGCGCAAAAGGGCTCATACTTATGCGGTTTGCCAATGAAAATGAACAGGGGCTGATCCTTAATAATTCCCCTGTATTGGAAGGAGTTACCCCCCACACCATCCTCGAGTTCAAAGCGATCGTTGACGACATTAACAGCAAATTCGATTTCCGGGTGACCGGCACCCCTCTTTATGATCCTGAAACAGGGTCTCCATTTGCCATACGTAATGAACCTGAAGCGCTATTAAAATTACCTGAAATAACAAAAGAAGCAACGATCATAACAAGTGATGTTGCAGCGCCATTATTAAAGGAGATTTTCGATAAACTCGGAGGGCTCGTAAATGTCATTCCCGTGAAAAAGGATATTGGCTGCCTTATTACCATCGATGATATAAAAGCATTGGACTTATCACAAATAAAGGAAACAGTATTTTTCCCGGGAAGGGCATTTGTTCATGATCCTGAGATCAAGAAAATACTGACCATGGATGGAAAAGACAGGTTAGTAAGAAGAGGGCCTGATATGCTTACGGTTGATGGTGAGATGAGCATTTCGATGACAAAAGAGGAAGTTATTTCAAAAGAAATAGAAGCATTCACCGAACTTATCCAGGCGATAAATGTTATCGGGACAAAACCGAAAGTGTAGATATATCCCATATTTCGCACATGATACTATTGTTCTCAAAGCGGTCTGGATAAAATTTAGACAGGATCGGCAGCATTTACAGGATTAACCATATAAATCGTATCCAGTCTATCCTGTAAATCCTGTCAAAATAAGTGAGTGGATAAAATCGATAGAAATCGAAAAATATTTTTTGACAATATCAATGTAACTGATGAGATGACTTTGAAAATTGTTTAATTCCTGAAACCCAATGCGTCAGATATATAAATTGACGTTATTGCTTGTCAGCCTTCGATTCTTAAGAGAAAGAAAACAATAGACTTTTTACATCTATTGGCATTCCTCTCCTTTTCTGAAGTTATCTATTCCTTAATCTTCTGCTCTTCCAGCTTCTGTTCCTTCAGCTTCTGCTCCTTCAGCTTCTGCTCTTTCAGCTTCTGCTCCTTCAGATTTTACTTTTTCAGGTTTTGCTTTTTCACCTTTTGCTGGTATGTTTCTTTTTGCTTCGGATTCTTTAGTTCCTTTTTCTTCGGGTTCTTTATATGCCATATTTTTCACTCCTCATTTCTCATTATAGTCTTCCGCAAAACTTCTGAGAATTTTAAACAACGAACTAATGCGAACGAATACGAACTCGTAAATCATTGCGGTTAGTTGTTTTTATCATACGTTCTGCGGAGAACTATATGTTATATAATTAAGCAACACTCCCACGCTTAATTAATCATAATTACTCTCTTATACTAATTAAACTTTACGATTCGTTAAAAATTAAATGAACGATTTGATAATTTTAAACATTATGAAAGTTATGTGCCTTTTTTATGCCATGCGATGTGCGAAATGTAGTATCTATTCCACTTTTTTTTCTTCAGGTATCCCGCAAACCTCACATTTTTCTTTTTCAGCTACATTCCCTTTTTCCGAATCAATCGCGCGTGTGCCTTCAGCAAGGACTGCTGCATTGGATAATGTCCCTGCGATCAATATCGCATCAAATATCTCCTCTTTTGAAACCCCAAGCCTCTGCGCAACCCTGATATGCATTTTCAGGCAATGATCGCATCTCAAGGCTGCCGAAACACCTATGGATATAAGCTCTATTGTTTTTGCATCCATCCGTTTAAATTCCCTGATTATCGCATTATCATAAAGCACCTTTGTAACCAGTAACTCCGGCGATTGCCTCATAAAATTAAGAATATAAGGTACCTCGCCGTATGCTTTTTCAACCTCTTTCAGTAATTCTTCTGCTGCTTCTTTTGGTTCCTTATTAAGGATCTTATCGATTTTCTTAAGTTCCATGGGGCTCTAATAAAACGATTTAAATTCTAAAGTAAATAAACATATGCATTTGAAATGATGGTTGGAATTTGGGTTGCAGTTAGGTCAATGTTCAAAACTTCAATGCTCGCCATATATGGAACCGTTCATTTCAAATATGTAATTGAAAATTAAGAATAATAGGTTGGTACATATTATACAGGCTTCGGTACTTAAGTCCGGGGTTTGTGACTGCGCAACCGCGCTCACACTAATGCTTCCGAAAGGCGATGTAAAGCAACTCCCAAAATGCTAAAAATTAGGCGCGAACAGTAACGGCATATAACCATACTTTTAATAACTGCAAATCTAATTATCGAACATGCAATTCACAGTAAAACTTGAAGAATCTGATGAAGGTGGATATACCGCCCAATGTCTTGAGCTTCCCGCAGCGATAAGTGAAGGAGATACAAAAGAAGAAGCTCTCAAGAATATTAAAGAAGCAATTCAACTGGTTCTTGAAGTCTCACGTGAACAAGCGCAGTCGTATACTGAAGTTTTTAGGGTGGAAGTGGCAAGTGCCTAAACTCCCTTCTGTATCTGGTAAGAAGATTATCAGATCTTTGAATTTTATAAGTGATATTGCTCCTGAATTTAAATATAGAACGGAAGCAAACTGACTAGAATACAAAAAATTGAAGAAGGTGAAGTGAAAATGTATCGTTTTAGAAAGTGTCAATACACAAAAAACAAAAACCGATGATGCTTACTTAATGTAAAGCAGACCTTTACCATTAACTATAACATCACCGGTATATTTCTTATATGTCACTCCATCAACTGCTTCATTACCTTCAAGCTTGAATACAGGCATCATCTCATCCACTGTCCCGTTGACAATTATCGTGCCCTTGGACATCTCGCTGCCCGGACGGCTGGTATTGCCTCCGATCACGATCTTTCCGCCATTGTTGCTCAATCCGGGAAGGATTCCTGTATTGCCATTAACAATGATCTCGCCTCCGCACATATGCTCGCCAACGAAATCAAGGGCATTTCCCATTACAGTGATCTTCCCGCCGCGCATTCCGCAGCTCTCACCGCGATATCCAGCGCCAAGGTAATATCCCGCATTTCCTTCTATGATCAACTCGCCGCCTTTCATTTCCCTGCCAGCCCATGAGTCAACATTTCCCTTTACTGATATCTTTCCGCCGCTCATTTTTGCGCCAAGATGCATATCCACGTTGCCATTTATAATTACAAGACCTGCTGTCATTCCTTCCCCGATTCTCTTAACGCGGGAAAAATCGCCTTCCATCACGATCTTTGTATCTGCTGCCGGCGCAGAACCTTCCACCTTAACTGAGAAAAGCTCCCCGATAGTCATCTTCTGGTTTCCGATCCATGCTTCCAGGGATTTGATCTCTTGTTCTGTTTTTCCGGCGAATTTATCTGGTGAGATATTCTCAACTTCAGTTGAAATCTTGATCTCTTTTGTTGGTTTTATAGTAACTATCTGCATTTTATCTCACCTCCACGGGTATTGCTCCTGCTTTCACAACTTTCGGATGAGTTAGATATGCATCCTGTACCATGTAATTTGCAAGCTGTATCGAGTAATAGTTCTTGAATTTCTTAACTATGTCCTTCATCATCTCATTTGTATGCTGTTCCGGAACCCTTGCATCCACCCAGTATGTCCTGCCCATTGGTGTAGCTGTGATCTGACCGTCCTTTACAACAACCTGCCCGCCCTTTATTGTATATGCGGCTGATGAGAATGCGCTCTTTATCTTTGCATGTTCAACTGACGGATCGATCTGGTCAGGTTTGATGTCGTATATGGAAACATCAGCATCTGCGCCAACTCCAAGATGACCTTTCGTATCAAGAAGCCCGAGCACCTTTGCAGTGCCAGCCCTTGTCATTATTGCGATCTCACTGAAATCAAGTTCGCGTTCGATTCCCGGAAGCCTTGTTTTTGAATGAACAGCTTCATGAACTGTCTTTATTTCTTCCTGGCGCTTCTTGTTGCTCATAAGAAGTGCAATGACCTCCGAATAATTCACGAACGGGCCGCCATTGGGATGATCGGTGGTCAACAGCATTTTATACGGGTCTTTTGTAAGCAGCCCAAGTTCAAGCCCTGTGGCCCACATGATAGCATAAACTGATACCTGCTTGATATAGTATAACGGTACAACGCCTGATGCATCTTCAAGTTCAACATCACCGTTGGCCCACTTTGCATGCATTAATTTTGCGTTTGCGTACTGCACAGGCCCATCGGCAGTCATAGTGGTGGCGCTGCCAAATATCATCTGTCCCATATCGCCTGTTACATTATCGTGATTGTTCAGATAATTGGCTACTTCATCGGCTTTTGATTCAAAGTCGCCCCAGTTCGTTCCGCCCATTGAATTAAACAACAGGTGAGTAACATGCAATACCTGCCTGTCCCTGCTGGCTTTGACCTGGTCTGCAAGTTCCATGCTTGCAAGTGTGGTCTTGTAGTTGCCGGGCTTTCCAAGATTGTTGCAATGCAGATGCACCGAATGCGGAAGCCCCAGCATTTCATTGGCCTTCATCAGTGACACAATTATTTCTCTTGGCGTCACATCAAAATTCGGGACAACATCGTCAAGACTTGTAACGTTCTTGCCAAAGCCCCACATCTCGCCACCGCCTGGATTCACAACTTTAACGCCAAATCCCCTGCTTGCAAGAAGACCCCATGATATATAAGCAGCCAGTTTATCCATGTTCTTCTCTCGCACAAAGTCCATAGTGGGCCAGTTACTCCCAAATAACGTAAGAGCGCCTTTGTCGATAATGGGTATTTCTTCAAGTTCTTCATGGGTATGGCGCGCTTTCATTATTGCCTGCGCCGCCTCAAAGACAGTTGTATAACCCATCTGTGCATAGCGGTATCCCATAGCATAGACATTTGGCACAGTATAACCTGTAGTAGGTCTTGTTAGCTTTGTCCTCGGTTTTATCCCTGATCGCGTATCTTCAGGGCGCATTATTCTTCCAACATTGACTTTTGCGCCTGCGATATGCGAATGCGCATCAACGCCGCCCGCCATTACAAGCCTTCCGCCAGCGTCTATCACTGTGGCTTTGCTGCTTACCTTATCCACGATTTTCCCGTCTTTTATGGAGATATCGGCCTTATCACCATTTATTCCATTAGACGGATCATAAACCGAACCGTTCTTTATAAGAAGTTCCATTTTATTCACCCCTCAATAATTTCACTCGTTCTGTTATCTTTTCAAGGACCTCAGTGTCAGGCAGATGTGTGGGTTCAACCATCTTTCTCATCCTGAGTGATACGCCGTCCATCCTGTATGCCGTACCTTCTACCTCTACGCCGCAAATTGCCACTGGAATGACAACATTTGCTACTTCAGTCGTTGGATTCCAGTAAGGATCGATCTGGACAACCGGAATCCTTGCAAGATGCCGGACAGAATCCGCCGGGAAATGAGCGCCTGCATCGCCTGCTATTATCATTGCCGCATCTGTTTCTTTTCTTAAGAGCACATCGTTTGCCGCTGTTTCACCGGGATTGTAATAAGGAGCGCCGCGCGCAAAATCCACTGCTGTTGCAAATCCTGTCTCCCATGCGCACACATTTCCGAATCCGGTAACATTATAGTGGCCTCGCATCGGCGTGATAACGCATTTTGTAAATGCATTCAATTCTGTTACTAAAGAGATGGCGTTATCAATGTTCTTATACCTTGATTTGCTCTGAGTAAGTCCCATTCCAAAGAAAATCCCGACGAATTTTCCTGTTTTTAATGTATCCACGAGTTTTGAAAGTGCATCTTTCGGGACGCCTCCAACCGATTCCGGCACAACATCCGCATGTCCTGAAAGTATTGCCCGGAGAGCCGAAACCACAAGATAATCACTGCCTTGCTCTAACTGTACGAATTGATCGGCCATATTAGCCGTATCTGTTTTTCGTACATCCACTACAATGACTTTGCGCCCTTTTCTACCTTTTTCCGAGAATAATCCTTTTGCAAAAACAGAATATCGCCCCATGTGCCTGGGATGGGCATGTACCGGATTGCTTCCCCAGAATACAATAACGTCTGCCCTATTCTTTATCTGGCCAAGGGTGGCTGACGGAAGACCCTTTTCATGGACTGCAAGCGTGGATGGGGCATGACAAACTGTTGCTGTGTTGTCAATAATTGCGCCAAGTTCCTCAGCAAGAAGAATGCCTTTCTTATGGACTTCACACACTGCTGATGCCCATCCGTATAAAAGAGGTCTTTTTGAATTTGAAAGGATATTTGCAGCTTCATTAATTGCCTCTTCATAAGATACTTCCTTGAACTCGGAATTCTTGTCTTTCCTCATCATGGGAGCTTTTATCCTGTGATGTCCCATTATTTTAGATGCGCCGAGTTTGCATGCTTGTTTAACATCGGTTATTTTGTTATCTTCCACAACGATTGTCAGGTCATCGCACAGGCAGCCGCAAAAAGGGCAGAGTGCATCTGTTATTACTGTCATTACTTATACCTCGCGATCAGTTCTTTCATTAATAATACTTTCTTGTCCGTAGGTTCTATCCGCGCAGGAATACCTTTGAATCCAGGCATCCCGCAGCCCTTGGTATCCGGATCGACCACGGCATTTGCCCACGGACCCATGGGGATGAAAGCCATCCCGTCAGGATTTCCTTTATTTTCTTTCAATTTCACAACCACATCACCATGATCTGTTTTGACCAATACGCGGCTTCCGGGACTTATTCCCAGGATACCTATATCCTTTGGGTTCAATTCACAATAAGCAGTTGCTTCCTGATAGTCCGAAGAAGTTTTATTTTCAATAGTTGCTCCCTGATTTATCGTTCTTCCAGTTATGAGTATTGCATTTAATGTCATCTTATACACTCTTTTATTATCAGAGGATAGAATTTCGGGTTATTAAACATTTCTTTATGTTTTCATTATGTTTTCTTAAACACAACAAAGGCGCGGCGGGGATGGAAATACTTATGGTGTTGTTAGTGTAGCCCATAAAATAAAATCAAAAAAAGTAACAAATCTGAAAATAACAGAATTTCAACTAAACAAAAAAAACAATGAATAAAAATTAAAAAATTATTTGATTATCTATTTTAAACTCCTACAGTTTCTTTCGCAGTTTCGCTGACAACTTCAAACCCGAAATTCTGCTCAAAATTAACATCTATCTCTGGCAATATATCTACATAATTTACTAATTCGTGATATATCTCATGCCTCGGACTTACAATTATAACATGCGCAGGCGGATGTATTTTTCGAAGTCTTCCTATTGCGACACTTGCCTGGTCTTCAAGAGGAACTATCGCAGCAGACGAACAACACCCTCTTAACGGACTTTTCATTATGTGCGTGAGAATGTTATCTGCAAAAGTCGGTTCCAATTTTCTTGCCTGATCTGAAAAAGTCAAATTTGCATACCTGACAAGGTCGTATAGTGCTATTTTCACTTTTGAGGCGTCATCTGCCCTGACTACAGCCATTGAGTTCATTTTTTCCCCCTTATTTGTAATCGTATCCATTTTATATTCTAATTCGTAGTGGTACTGATATAAATGCTGGTGCTAACAAAAGACTATTTTCGTGCTACTGGGTTTTTTGTTATGATCAGAAACAAATTTCAGGATCACTCCTGACAATCGTACTGTTTATATTATATCGAATCCTATGGTCGCCGATGAAACAGGACTATCTTCGCTATTTTCCCAAAAAATCATGCTATCCGAATCAACTGGAAGCGATGCAGGCCATTCATGATGCTTTGGTACAAAAACAGGTGGTTTTATTCGAAGGGGCATGCGGCACTGGTAAAACCCTGAGTTCTCTTGCTCCTGCTCTTCATATCGGGAAAACTGAGAAAAAAACAGTGGTTATTGCTACGAACGTCCACCAGCAGATGGCGCAATTCATTGAGGAGGCAAGGGAAATAAAAAAAAAACAGCCTGAGTTAAAAGTTGTTGTACTTAAAGGTAAAATGCTGATGTGCCCAAAACCGGATATGGATTATGACACATGCACTTTGCTAAGGGATAATACCTATAAATTAATGGAGCAGGAAAAAGATGTCGGGCAATTGAAAAACGAAATGCAATCTATCAGGGATAAGATAAAACGGGATAAGGATACAAGCCTTATACAAATTCAAAGGGAATTGAGCCAGGAATTTGATAAGGAAGAAAGGCAGCTCCATGATACAAGGAAAAACTCTTGTGACTATCTTCATAAATTACTTAAAAGTGACACCGATGATTTCCGCGGGTGGTTATTCGGTGGTGTACGCACGCCTGAAGAGGTGGCAGAATGGGCTTTATCAAATGATGCGTGCGGGTATGAACTGCTAAAACGCTACATGAAAGAAGCCGACCTTTTGATATGCAATTACCATCATTTTCTTAATGAGGATATCCGCACGAATGTTCTTGGGTGGCTGGATAAAGGATTAAAGGATATCATTCTGATATTTGACGAAGCCCATAATATCGAATCTTCTGCGCGCTCGCATTCATCTTTGACGCTTACAGAAATTACTATAAAAAGGGCGCTTGATGAAGTCGAGGCAAATAAAGATAAGATGGCCTTAAATGACATTGAAACATTTCTACATGTGCTCCTTAATATTATTCGGTCAACTTATGAATCTCGTCTCAATAATATTTTCGGTGAACGTGAAAGAGTTGGGAATGACTGGTATGATCTCAAGATATCTGACCCGCAAGAGCGAGATGATTTTTTCAGGCTCAAGCTTATGTTAGCACTTGAGAATGCGGGAATAAAAAAACCATTAGAAACCATCGAAAATATCAGAAGCATGGGTTTGCAGATAGACGCATTATATGAAAAGCAATTCAATGAGGGAAAAAGTCCTGTAAAAAAAATATGCAGCAGCCTGATATCTGCAATATTCCTTTCTGAATTTATGAAATTATCAAATAATATTAGTTATTATCCGATCCTTGGCGTGAGAAGGCAGAACAAAGAGATATACGGGCGGCTTGAACTGTTCACATGTATCCCAAAAAACGTGACTGCACCAATATTCGAGGCAGTCCATTCAGCGGTTCTCATTTCAGCCACGCTTGCTCCATTTGAAACGATCAAGACCACTTTAGGTATCACGCGTGAGACCCATGAAATATCCTTTGGATTGACATTCCCAAAAGAAAAACGGCTTACGATCGCTGTATCAGTCCCTCCGCTTTTTTCTAAAGACAGGGAAAATCCAGTCACGAAGGAGAAAATCACCAGAGTATTGAATGATATTATTGAACAATCAGATGGGAATGTCATCATTTTTTTCCCAAGCTTTAAAGAAGCGAGCCAGTACAGGAACAGGATCAGATGCAATGTTCCTATTTTTCTTGATGAGGTGGGCGTTTCAGCACAGTCTATCAGAAATGAATTTTTCACTATCGGTGAATCGGGTAAGAAGGCTGTTCTGATTTCATATATGTGGGGAACGCTGACTGAAGGCGTTGATTACAAAGATGGAAGAGGAAGAACTGTCGTCATAGTGGGAGTCGGCTATCCCGCTCTCAACGACAGGACGCGCGCCGTCGAATCAGCATATCAGGCAGAATTCGGGCATGGATGGGATTATGCTATCGAGATACCTACAATAAGAAAAGTCAGACAGGCGCTTGGCCGGGTCCTTCGATCCCCCACGGATTATGGCGTCCGGGTGCTCCTTGATGGCCGCTACTTATCAACATCTGGAAAGCGGTGGGGAAAATATTCGGTTTATAATATATTTCCTGAACAGGAACGAAACGAAATCGTTGATGTAGAACCTGAAAAGGTCAAGTATTCGCTGATGAACTTTTTTCAGGATATAAAAAAAATGGGCATAAAAAAGAAACCAAATTAGAATAATTATTAAACTTTAATATTATAAAAAAATATTTATTAGATTGAATTGAGAGCAAAATATTTGAAATAAATCAGATTTATATCTTTCTGTTTTTTAAAATCATTACTTTCGGAACTGGGATTCATAGGAAATCTGAAAAACAAAATCACAAATCTTTAATATATCTAAGGTAATTAACCTGTTGGAATAATCCGTGTTTTTATTAACAAATTCTTGGTTGTGTAAAACATATGGATACAAATATTGATGGTGGTTTATTAAATATTGTAGACGACTATATAAAACTCAAGAGGATTCAACAGAGTTATTCAAAACAGGAAATACCTTTAGAAAACGGTCGGATATTACGTGAAGGAAAAACTGGGACAATCTATGGATTTAATATTGATTCTGAAGTATTCAATAAATTAGACTCTTTAAATGGAGATTATTCTATAGATATCGAATCTGTAAACTATCCATGTGAGATTGTAAATTTAAGCGAAAATCAAATCGAGATCAAAATTAATGATTACAATAAAAATATTGTCAAATGCCTTTTTTGATAGATTTGAGTTATATTCAAAAAATGCAGATATATGCTTTAGAGGAATTTAAAGCAGATAGATATAAAATCCTGAGAGAAAGGCTCATAGGAGATCTTCAAATCGAAGGAGGGGAACCACAACAGTGTTTTTATAATGATAAGAAACTGAACCCTTATCAACAAGAAGCCATAAAATATGCTGTAGGTGTTAAAGATTTTGTCTTGATTTGGGGTCCACCTGGTACAGGAAAGACTAAAATCGTACCTGAAATTGCTTCAAATTACCAACATATTTTTGAGAATAAAAAAGACGGTAGAGATATTAAGATATTAATATGTGCTTGGACAAACACAGCCGTAGACAACGTTGTAAAAGTACTTTGCAAGCAAAAATGTGATGTTATTAGGTATGGAAAGCAAACGACGCTTGATGATAAATATAACGATATTAAATTTGAAAATATAGTGAAGTTATACAAAGAGCAGATCGAAAAGGAGAATTTAGAGAATATAAATAAAATATTGAAGAATATCTCGGAAAATGAAAAATTAATATCGATGTATAAAAAGAATATTAAAAATTGTGAAGATGAAATATTAATTATTAATTCAGACATTTCAAAAATAAACATCGAAATAAAAGAGATTATCAGAGTTGGACTTGAAAAAGATATTTTAAATCGGCAAGATTCTATCAAACAACATATTAAAAAAATAGATGACATAAATGATGAGATCAAGAGTTTGGAACTCGATATCTCAAAAGCCAATGATGTCATTAAGCTTTATGAATTTGAAATAGTCAATCTGGACAAAAACATCAAAATTTTAGCAGATGATATATCAAATCAGTATAGTTTTCTGGAAACAGCAAAAAAATATCTTCAATTTATTGAGCAGAATCCAATAAAATACAGAGCTTATTATCATGTGGGACTGATGCCTCCAGTTTTCCATGAAACACTAATAAAATATAATCTCCAAAGGAAAAATCATATCGAGGTTAGTTCGTGCATTAGTGAAATCGATGAAAAAATAAACAAGTTAAAATATCAGCACAAAGAAACAACAACCCAGAAAAGTGGGAACGAGCATCTGAAAGATAAATCAAAAGAAAATCTTATTGAATGTATAAATGCAGTTGTTTTGCTTAAGCATGAGTTTGTAGAAATCTCAAATTTGGGGAAAAAAGAAAATGAAGAGCTACAGTACCAAAAAGTTGCACTTGGTTCATTACAAAATCTTGAGATAGATCAATACTTTAAAAATAATATCTTAAAAAATATAATGGTTAAACAAGTGCAAAATTATGAAAAAATGCAGAATTTAATGAAAAAACAAAATGAACTGGATAATAAGTTAAAAAATAAGAAGTCAGAACTTGCAGCAAAAGAAAAGGAAATTAATAACATGATAGAGGAGGTGAATAAACTTAAAAATGATGAAAAAATTGACGAAAAATTAAAAAATGCTGAAGTTGAGGTTCTTAAAAAACATCATATTATAGCAACTACAAACATGCAAGCCAGTAAACTTTTTGAGAAAGTTATGTTTGATCTCACAATCATGGATGAAGCCGGTGCAATTGACCTACCTGGGGCTTTAATACCCATTCTGTCCGCAAATAAATTAGTCTTTTTAGGAGACCATTATCAATTACCTCCTATCATGGGTAATGGTAAAAATATCGAATCATTTTTTAGTGAAAAAGGAAAGGAAGAAAGTAAAAAGTTTAAATCCAGCATTTTTGAATTGGTGTATGAAAAAAAACGTAATGCTAACAATTCAATTATGCTTAAGAAACAGTATCGTATGAGAAAAGAAATATCAGATTTTGTAAGTGGATTCTACCCAGAGAAATTAGAGGCACAAGATAAATTTGATTTAAAATTAACAAATATACAGAATGAAATACTTGGAAGTAAACAACCATTCGTTTGTTTCAAACGTGATTTTTTTAGCAGAAAAGGAAGACGAAGCTGGATTTCCGAAAATGAAATGAGGCTAATAAAAAATATTGTTGACTCCTACAAAAAAGAATGTGGGGAAAAAATACTTGATGAGATTGGTATTATTTCCGCTTATGCTGATCAAGCTCAATTTATAAAAATGGAAATGAAATCCTCAAGCATGAAAATAGATTGCAGCACAGTTCATAAATATCAGGGACAAGAAAAACGTATAATTATTTTTTCGACAGCAATGCAATCGTCACAATACTTCGACGGAGAAGATGGAAAGCGTTTACTAAATGTGGCAGTTTCGAGGGCAAAAGAGAAATTGATATTAATCGGTTCAGATGACTTATTTAGAAAGAGATCTGAGTATGGGAATTTACACAGGTATATTCTAAAGGGCAATGGAAAAATCATCCCCAGTTATGAAGAGACAATATTTGATCCTATAGTTAAATGCAATAAATGCGGAGATAGTATAACTTCAGCACGCCGATTTTGTATTGATTGTGACAACATTACAGAATGGGATAAAGCAAAACGAACAGAACCTGATGTTGAATGTGATAACGGTACGCACAAAGTGCGTTCCACGCATGAAAAAATTATAGATGACTGGCTCTATAAACATGGTATAGAATACGAATATGAGAGACCACTTCCCTTTCACAGTTGGTGTGATTGGTATATAAAAAGTGCTGATATATACATTGAATATTTTGGTTATGATACTTTAACAAAAAACAGACATAGAATAGAAAGTAAGATACGTAAATATAAGAAACATAATCTTATGCTAATAGATTTATATCCTGAAGATTTGAAAAATATAGATAAGATTTTATCTGAAAGATTGGCAAGATTTAATAATAAAACGGTCAGAATCATCTGAAAGTTGGCCATTTTGTAATTATGACATGGCTCTAATACAAAAAATTGAGACCATATTTCAATATGATAAATATTAGGCTTGAACGAACATTTTAAGGAGATATTAAGATATTTAGAAAATATTAAGCGTAATCGGGTGATATAATCTCTCTAACTGCCCTCAATCCTACATTCAAGAGGTTGTAAAAAAGGAATCTGATTTTTTGAAATGCTGTGTTATGTTCATGGTTGTCTGGATTATAAGGGAATATTCATCAAGCTGAAAGGCACACGGATGACACGGATTTGACGGATTCACACGGATTTGTGTTCTCATAAACTTTTTCTAAATTTTTTAATCAGCGTGTATCCGTGTCATCCGCGCAATCCGTGTCCTATGTCATTTGCCTCTGTTTATACTCTGAGATAGGGTGGAGTGAAAGTAATTAAAATCGAATAAATTCATCTCTGCTAAGGGTAGTGCTATGTTATTTTTATGGTTGTCTGGTATATGATAGAATATTCATAAAGGTGAATTTCAGAAAAATTATTGCCTAAATGTGTTAAACCTCTTGAATGTCAGCTCAATGACCGTACACGCGCCGTCGAATCCGCATATGACGCAGAATTCGGCCACGGCTGGGAATATGCCATCGAAGATCCCGACTATAAGAAAGGTACGGCAGGCGCTGGGACGTGTGGTGCGCTCGCCAGGCGATTATGGGGCGCGCGTGCTTCTTGACGGGCGTTATACGTCCACATCCGGTAAGCGTTATGGAAAATATTCGGTTTTCAAATTTTTCCCTGAAGAAGAAAGAGCAGAGATCATAGATGTGGAACCTAAATGAGTCAAGTATTCACTTGTAAGCTACCCCTCCCTATCGGAGGGGCTTTATGACTATGTTCAATCTCAGTTCCCTTACAGGCTTCAACTTCATCACACGTCATGTATGGTTGAGTTACAGTCAACCTGCCAAGACCAGATTTACCAATCTCGGCGATATTTCGAGCAGCATTGAGGTCAGCATGTATTTGAAAACCACATTTAACACAATGAAAAGAATTACCTCTCCTGTTCCCTCTGTAGATATGCCCACAGGCAGAACATTTCTGACTTGTATACCGTGGGTCAATAGAGATAACAGATTTGCCAATTGTTTCGGCTTTATATCTCAAAAACTGTTCAAGCTGGTAAAAGCTCCAGTTATTGAGTTTTCTGGTAAACTCTATTCCTTTAGTTCTACTCTGAACTCTTATGCTGGTAAGGTCTTCAATGGCAAACACATCAAAGGGCATAGCCACAATTTCCTTGGAGATACAGTGATTAACATTCGTAACAAACCGTTCTTCTTTCCTGCTAATCTTTCTGAGAAGTCGTTTAGCAGAATGAGTGCCTTTGTTTTGAAGTTTCGCTCTAAGGTGTGCGTACTTTGCTCTTACATTCTTGATGGGTTTTCCATTAAAGAATTTATTACTGGAAGTAACTGCAATGTTGACAATTCCTCTATCAATTCCAAGAACCTTGTCACCAATGGTTTCCGGAGATTGTTTGTGAATAGTTACATTCAGGTAAAAAGTATTCCGCTGCTTGTTATAACTCAAAGTGGATGTTCTGAGTTCCCACAAAAGATACTTTTCATAATATTTAGGAATTGGAAAAGAAGCTTTGACTCTACCTTTAATAGACGAAAGAGTAACCCTCTTTTTAATAAGACTGATATTACAGACTCTTTTGTTATATCGGATAGCAGAATAAGGTTTGCTCTTCGGGAGTCTCTTAAGTTCAACTCCTTTCAGAGCATCACAAGCAACATCCCTGATTCCTTGAAGAAGAGAACAAGGAAGTTCAGGGTGTTTTTCTCGTGTCGGATAATAAGTTTCATGGTGAATAGATACTTTACTATGTGTCTGGTGCTCAAAGCCATACAGGGCAATTTCATCAAAAACCTGATTACTGAGAACCATCGTCTGGCGAAGAGTTTCTTTGTCTTCACCCGACAATTCCAGTTTCAGGTTAATCGTTCTATCCATATTCATAAATTACTGATCACATACGTAAAAAGTTTGTGGTTATAGAGGAGCAGAGTATGCTCCCCCACCCTTTCGGATGGAGTATCCACTACCCCTGCATCCCACGAGATGAAGATAAACTTTTTTAATGATATAAGAAAAAATACAGCAAAAACCAATAAAAAATTATAATTAAAAGTAAAAGCAGAATAAAAATTATTCTGCCACTTTTTCTGCGATCGCGAATTTGCGCATTACTTTATTGACTGTTATCTTTACTTTATCCCCGACTTTTGTCTGCGGTACGAAGATGACGAAGCCCTCTACTCTGGCAATTCCGTCGCCCTCTTTTGCAATATCATCAATCGATACATCATAGCTTTCTCCGACTTTTACCGGAGCAACTTTTTCCTGATATTCACTCAAGTTTTACACATCCTTACATTGGATTACCGTCTGCTAGGCAAACATAACTGCAGAAAATAGATGAACATTTCACTGCCGTAAATGATGCTGCTAAAACAGCCTGTAATCTTTATTTCTAACTGTCTTTAGAATATATAAGACTTTGGTTAACAAATCCGGTTGCGACAAATGTATTAGTAGTACTTTCGAAATCCGGTGATTATTCAATAAGAATATTTTGGGTAGACAAATGATATTGTTTATATAACCCCTTTCTCCTAAAGTTACCGATGCTCCGTACACGACTCCGTGATTTCATCGTAACAAAAGACGACTGGATATTTGCAGTCGCAGATTACTGCCATGAGGACGGGATACGCTCGATCCTGAGATATGTTCCGGACCCACAGGGCACAAGGGGAACCGGGAAAAAATATCGCAAAATGGATTTTGATGATGCATTCATATTCATGAGGAAAGCCCGCCCCGAATGGGTGAGCGATGTGCATATCGTGCCATGGGATTCGGTCAAAGAGATACTTGCACCTGACAAAAGACTGCCGCAGATAACAGCGAAAAACGAAAAGGTAAAGGCAATTGTAAAATCGCTTGAAAAACATGTGCCTCTTGAAAATATGGGTGTTACCGGGTCTCTTCTTCCAGGTCTTGAAATAGGATCATCAGATATTGATTTTATCGTTTATGGGAGTTCATGGTTCACTGCGCGTGATATTATCCGGCGGGAAAAACAAAAGAAAAACCCTATCACAGAAATCAGTGATGATATGTGGCAGGATATTTATAAGAAACGCAGGCCTGATATTTCATTCGATGAATTCCTGCTCCATGAGATCAGGAAAAGTAACAGGGGAATGGTGGGAGGAACGTATTTTGACCTGCTTTATGTTCGTGATTGGAAGGATATAGCGCCATGTTTACGCGGAACCGATGCTGGCAATAAGACCATTGAAGCGACAGTCACGAACGCTGATTTTGCATTTGACAGCCCTGCGATCTATAAAATTGACCATCCTGAAATAAGTTATGTGCTTTCATATACACATACCTATGCAGGGCAAGCGTTAGTGGGCGAGCGAATTGAAGTGCGCGGCATGGTTGAGATCGTGGGGAATATGAAACGGCTTGTCGTAGGGACAACGAGGGAACCTAAAGGGGAATGGATAAGGTCATTGACGCTGCTTGATGGATCTTGAATGGAAAATTAAAGAAACTGCAAATATTACCCGAACTTCACCACAGGACATGACCATGTGCATTTCCCGCAACGGGTGCACTTCTCACTTATTCTTGCAGTCCCGTTGACGCTTACCGCCCGCGCCGCACACTTGCCCACACATACGCCGCATCCGGTGCATAATACTGCCCGCCTTATTGATATTTGCGCAAGTTGTATTAATTCCCTGGCTTCATCCTCATTTCCGCCTCTTGCAACCACTGTCCCGCTTGCATATACATGAACATTATTCTCATTTTGCGAAACAAGTATCACGCCGTCAATTGAATTTGTTTCACCTATCAGGGTCATGAAACCTGATTCTTCAATAAGTGAAAGATTCAAAGGAGTTCCGAAACTACCTTCTGCCGTGATGCCTCCTGCTTTGCATGGGCGGTATCCAACAGTCAATGTGAATTGGGTGGGTTTCTTTTCATTCTTCGGTACAATGTTTATCCGCAGCTTTTGCGCGATCATGCCTATTGATTTAGGGAGCGCCTGCCAGCGCCAGAAGCCGTATCTTACCCATTCATCTGACAATCCGTTACGGGAAGCATACTCTCTCAGGTATTTTTCAAGCTTTTCACTCAATTCAGGATGGATCTGGGACAATCTTGAGAAATCAGCCATGCTTGCCGAAGGGCAAAGCCAGCATCCTATCCTGTCAAATCCCTCTTCATACAATGGATTGTATTTTGCTTTTTTCCAGAAAAGGTACAACCATACGTGAAGCGCAGTCCAGTTCTGGATCGGGGTGGCCCCTATCTGGTTTCCGACAGATGGGTTTTTCCATATATGCTCGCTGTTGGCCCTTATCTGGCTTTCATATTTTCGCTGCCCGATAAATGTGAGGCAACCGTTCTCATAGTTTTGTTCTATGACCTGTGTGATCGCCCCGAGCTTACAGACTTTGCAGCACCATCTTGCTTCCACAGTCGGAGGCCCGAAATTATCTATGGATTGCCAGAATGAATCATCTGATGAATGGATTTTCAATGGTAAAGAAAGCTCCTTTGCTGTTTGTTTGACATTTTCTACGGTTTCAGTGAACTCCAGACCCGTATCAGCGAACAGGATATCAAATTCAAATTCCTTTAAAGTATCACGCACAAGATACAGAGTGACAAGACTGTCCTTTCCGCCAGAATATGAAACTGTCACCGGTCTTTTTTGGGTTTCAACAACGTTTTTTATAAAACTATGAGCCTTTTCCTCCTTTGTTCGAAGAATATGAATATTTGCCTGCACTGCATCATCCCAGGTTTTTGCCTGTTCCGCTGGTTGCTCCAGAGCATGCGGTTTATCGTGCCATCGTGTTTTTACAGCCATGCCTTTTTCATGGGTGAGCATCCTTTGGGCGCTCATCCTTGCCCTGCCGGTAGCTATCACTTCATGTTCAGGCGTCAGGATAATTACCTCATCCTCTTCTACAATATCGGGATTGGTTTCGTTAACACCGGGTGCAAGTACAGATGCACCTTTCATAATAAAATTAACAGCGCCCTTATCGATAACTATGCATTTTGTCCCATTCACAAGACGCCTTGCTCCCTCAAGCCTTGGAATGAATACCCAATCCATTTTTTCAAGTTCGAATCGGATAGAACCCATGATCGCGCCGTCAAAAATCACTTCATCCATCCTGTCTTCATAAGGGGCCTTGTTCAGGACTACAAGATGGCCTTCAGGGATGAGTTTTATGCCAAATTGTTTCTCTGTTGTGCTATTGATAAGATTTATATCGTATGGAAAAGCTGGCCTGATGTCACCCGGGGGTGTTATTTCAATTTTTTTTGTGGACAGACCGCAAGCACAGGTTTTTCCGAGTACCGGAAGATTACAGGAAGGACACCAGTATAGCAGGAGTTCGCCAAGATAATGAGGCATGGTTCCTGACTTGGTGATGGTAGTATATATATGATGACACAGACACTTTTATTGCTTTTCTCCCCGTATCGTTATCACTGTCTGTCTGATGGGCAATATCTTCCCTGACTTAGTTACAGCTTCCTCAACAATTCGTTGGAGCCCGAAACAGCAGGGAACTTCCATATTAACAAGCGTAATACTTTTAATATTGTTTTTCTTGATAAGCTCTGTCAGCTTTTCTATATAATACTGTGCATCATCAAGCTTCGGACATCCGATTATCAACGATCTTCCTTTGAGGAAGTCTGAATGGAAATTGGGATATGCAAAAGGTACGCAGTCAGCAGCTATAAGCAGGTCAGCGTCCTTAAAATACGATGCATCGGGTGAAACAAGCATAAGCTGCACAGGCCACTGTCTCAGTTCTGCATTTTGCCGTCCCTGGGATACAGGAGCCTTTTTCTCGCTTCTCAAATCCATTGCCATACTTCCCGGACAGCCGCATGGGATATTCTTTTCAGTTTTTTTCCCAACAATCCTGGGTTCGGCCAGAAGGTGTTTTTTTACTGCTTCTTCATCAAATTCAGGTGCGTTCCTTTTTGTTATAGTGATCGCACCCTGCGGGCAGTGTCCCAGGCAAGCGCCGAGACCATCGCAAAACCTGTCATCGACCAGTTTTGCTTTTCCATTGATCAGCTTTATTGCCCCTTCGGCACAATTGGGAATACACATACCGCAGCCGTTACATTTTTCCTCATCTATAAAAACAATATCTCTATTCATATATTATCATGTAATAAACGATTGTATAACTTATAAGGATTTTGGTTATAAATAATAGGAATATAGAAGTATTTTGTAGTAAATAATAGAAAACTATATAATATTCTATGTAAATATGAGCATTAATGAAAGAATTCCTTGACCTTGACAAAAGAGACCGGGAAATATTATCTCTTCTTGAAAAATATCCTGAAATGTCCCAGAGCGAAATGGCAGAAAAACTCAAGATATCCCAGCCCTCCGTTAGTGCAAGGATTCACAAATTAAAACAAAAGGGCGCTCTCTCACATATCGTGGGAATGAACCTGAAAGAAGTGAACCTGTATATGGCAAAGGTAGATGTAATAGCAAATAACACTTCGTCTGTTCTTAATATTTTTAAGGATTGCCCATATTTCTTAAACGGCCTTATCGTTTCAGGAAAACACAACTTATGCCTTTTCTTCGTTGGCGAGGACATCGCCACCCTGGAAGCGATAGTTGACGGCCACCTCAGGAGCAATTCCCTGGTCAGGGCTGCTGAGGTCAGTATAGTTATAGCAACGATGAAAGACTTTGTAATGCCGATAAAAATGAATTTTGAGTTCAGCGATACACCTCCATGCGGTAACGGATGCAACTGCAAAGACTGTAACCATCATATATCGAACCGCTGCATGGGGTGCCCGGTGACAAATAGTTATAACGGAAAGATATGGAAGTGAATGTTTCAGGAAGTGGTATATTCCTGGAAAAACCAATAAAGGCAAACTATATTGCTTATTGAATACATTTTTATCTGGAGTCGGTAGTATGATTTATTCGAAAATAATTTTATATGTATCTTTAATAATCGAAATCTGGTGAAGTGATACTATGGTAATAAACAGATTAACATGGAAAATAGGCGGAAAAGCAGGAGAAGGAATTATGGCTACAGGTATGATCTTTTCGCAGTCATGCACCCGCAGCGGTCTTTATGTATATGATATCAGTGAATATCCTTCACTTATAAAGGGCGGACATAATAACTTGCAGGTGAGAGTCGAAGACAGGGAGATATTTTCCCAGGTAAAAGGAGTAAATATAATAATTGCCCTGAATAAAGAAACGATATTATTGCATAAGGATGAACTTGTAAACGGTGCGGGGATCATTTATGATAGCTCTGAAGTCATTGACCCGAAGGAAATAAGAGACAATATCCGGCTTTATCCAATCCCGTTTAATAATATTATCAAGGAGATCGGGGTACAGGGGATAATGAAAAATAATGTTGCTCTCGGGGCATCTATAGCACTTATAGATTATGATTTTGGAATTGTTGAGAAAGTTATCAGGGATAACTTCAAAAGAAAAGGTGATAAGATAATCGATGAAAATACAAGAGCAGCAAGGGCAGGTTATGATTATATCAAAAATAATTTCAAGAACGATTTTGAATACAAGCTTGAAAAGACAGGAAAACCTGGGCGTATGATCCTTACGGGCAATGATGCAATATGCATGGGCGCTATAAATGCCGGATGCAAGTTCTACGCTGCCTATCCTATGACTCCTGCATCTTCTATTTTGCATTTCATGGCAGCTCAGGAACGAAGGTTCAATATCGTTGTCAAGCACACAGAAGATGAGATATCGGCAATTAACATGGCAATAGGGGCTGGCTTTACAGGTGTAAGGGCAATGACCGGTACATCAGGCGGAGGCTTCTGTCTCATGACCGAAGGATACGGGCTTGCCGGAATGCTTGAAGTTCCAATAGTAATAATCCTTTCAATGCGCCCCGGACCAAGCACGGGAATGCCCACATGGTCTGAGCAGGGCGATCTGAAATTCGCTCTTAATGCTTCGCAGGGTGATTTCCCGCGCCCTGTGCTTGTTCCGGGAGATGTTGAGGAAAGTTTCTATTTGACACAAGAAGCATTCAACATTGCAGAAAAATACCAGACCCCTGTAATTGTTTTAAGCGATAAGAACCTTGCAGAAAGCCACAAGTCAACCGATAAGTTTGATACAAAAAAAGTAACTATAGACCGTGGAATTTATGCGGACGCAGCTGATCTGGCCGCATCTCCAGACACCACTTTTTTTAAGAGGTATAAATATACGGAAAATGGTGTTTCCCCGAGAACAATTCCTGGTATGAAAAAGGGAATATACACAGCTGCAAGCGATGAACATGATGAAGAAGGAAACATCCGGGAAGACATCGATGTCAGGATAAAAATGATGCAAAAAAGAGCACGAAAAATGGATAGTCTTGCAAAAGAACTAAGACAACCCGAATTGGTCGGACCACATGATGCAGATATCACGATAATTGCAGCAGGCTCTACAAAAGGCCCGATAAAAGAGGCCATGATATTGCTTGAAAATGAAGGTGTGAAAGTGAATTACCTCCAGATAGTATATTTGAATCCGTTCCCATCTGAAAAGGTTGCAAAGGTTATAGGATCGGCAAAAAAGACTGTTGTAGTTGAAAACAATTTCTCAGGACAACTTGCTGATATTATTAAAGAAAAAACGGGAAAGGATGTGGATAAAAGGATCCTGAAATATGACGGGCGACCTTTTTATCCTGAAGAAATATTTACTGCAGTAAAAGAGGTGGTAACACATGGTTAAAATGACTGACCTGAACGTTATTGAGAGGCCAAACTGGTGTCCGGGATGTGCTAATTTCGGGATATTAATTGCTCTAAAAGGGGCTATTGTTGAACTCAACATAGAGCCGGAAAATGTAGCAATGATATCGGGTATAGGATGCTCGGGAAAACTGCCTCACTGGATACGAACATATGGTCTTCACGGGATACATGGAAGGTCATTGCCTGTGGCGACAGCAATAAAGCTTTCAAACAATGGATTGGCAGTGTTCACAGTGGGAGGAGATGGCGATGGATATGGGATTGGCATGTGTCATTTTATCCATACCATGCGAAGGAATCTCGATATGACCTATATTGTCCATAACAATATGATATATGGCCTGACCACAGGGCAGACCTCACCCACAAGTGAAAAGGGAGTAAGAACAAAATCCACACCATCAGGTGTGATAGAAGTACCTGTTAATCCAATAGCCCTTGCCATTTCCTCAGGCGCTACTTTTGTTGCGCGAAGTTTTGGGGGTGATGTCAAACATCTTCAGAAAACCATCGTTGCTGCTGTCAAGCACAGGTGTCTGTCTTTCGTAGATGTATTCCAGCCCTGTGTGAGCTTCAACAATATCAATACTTATGACTGGTACAAGCAGAGGGTCTATGATCTCCAGGATGCCGGACATGACACAACAGATAAGATCAAGGCTTTTACGAAGTCACAGGAATGGGGTGAGCATATACCGATCGGGATATTTTATGAAGTCCTGTCGCCAACTTATGAGGATGAACTGCCGCAGATAAAGGATACACCGCTTGTGAAGCAGCCCATTGATAAGATCGATATAAGCGGGCTTATGGATGATTTTGTGTAAAGATTTAAATCGTAAGCGTTGCTTTTAATAGCATATAAATATTTCAGGAGAGTATAATGCCGGAAGAATTCATAGTAGCTGATAATCTGGATAAAGCATGGAGTAATTTCGATCCCATATATCCTTTACCAGCTGATTGTCCTTTTTATGTGGAGCGAGAGGATAAACCGTTAAATAAGCTAAAAAGGGCACTTTTGAGGGAACACAGGCAACCTCCCAAATACTTTTTCTCAGGGCACAGGGGATGCGGCAAATCAACTGAACTTAATATACTGGCTGCGGATAATGAAATAAATCAGAAATTTTTTGTTATTAAATACTCTGTGAAGGATGTTTGCGATGTAAATAATCTCAGTTATATTGATGTGCTGTTTTCATTAGGAGCGCAATTATTCATCGGATATTCTGATACCGGAAAAGAATTGAGACCTGAACTTATTAAAGCTCTTGAGGATTGGAAAAATAATGTGGTTGAACAGGTCAGGGAAGAAATTGATTCTTTTGAAGGATCAATTGAGGCCGGACTTAAAGGCTTTTTTATTTCAGTACTTGGGAAATTCCGGTCGGAAGACAATACAACAAAGACTATCAGAACAAAAATTGAACCAAGATTATCTGAACTTATAGAGCAAATAAATTTGATTGTTGCTGATATCGAAGGGAAAGAAAAAAAGAAAGTACTGATTTTAATCGATGATATGGATAAGCCAAATCTTGATCAAGCGAAAAAAATTTTTTATGACTACAATACAGCTATAACCCAGCCATCATGCAGTATTGTTTTTACAGTTCCAATTTCGATATTTTTCTCACAAGAGTTTACAGCTATCAGGGAAACAAGATTTTTTATTCCTAATGTTAAACTTCATTATAAGGACGACAAAAATCGCAAGAGTGAAAAGGGCTTTAAATTGATGAGTTCTTTTATTTTTCTTAGAATGAAAGAAGATTTAATAGAGCCTGATGCATGTGAATATGCAATCAAGATGGGAGCCGGGGTCTTCAGGGAAACTGCAAGAATAATGCAGATTTCTGCTGACAATGCAATTGCAAAAGAAAGATCCAGAATAATTAAAGAAGATGTGGTGAGGGCTGAAAGTGAGATCAGGAGCGATTTTAAACGAATGCTCAGCTCTAAGGATTACGATATTCTAAAAAGAGTCTGTAAAAATAATGAGATGTATGGAATAGAGGAGATCGGTCATTTATTACACAATTTAAGCATCCTTGAATATATGAACGATGAAACTTGGTGCGATATCCACCCTACACTTGAAAAACTTATTAATCTATGAATGAAGAAAAAGAGCCATTAGAGACTCGTGTTTCCCGCCTTGGAGGCTATTTAACTCGCTCTTACAACCATAACAAACCTTCCCTTCTGTTTGCAGTATATCTTAGTGAATTTCACCGGGCTGATATTGAAAAAAATATTCGAAAAGTATTACACGAACAGGGACTTGAGATCGTAGAGGTTGATGCAGGCAAATATAAAAATCTGCCGGATTATCTATCTTCAATAAATTCCAAAAATACTGTATTTTTTGTGCATAATGTCGAAAAAGGATTTCCAGACTCTCTTCAGTATTTGAATTTTAAGCGTGAAACTATTGCCGAACATCAGATTAAGGTCGTATTCTGGGTTACAGAGGAAGAACTTACAAGAATCAGTCGTGAAGCTCCTGACTTTTTTGCATTCAGGAACCGTGTTGTAGAATTTATGGAAGTTCCCATTTCAGACGGACGAAGGACCGAGCTTGTTGAATTTGCTCAGGATACAGAATATAAATCATTGGATGAGATCAAAAGCAGTATAGAATTAAAAGAAAAACTGCTGAAGGAGCTTTCAGGAGAGGATGAAATCAGCGGATATTTGCTTGGTTACTTGGGAATCTTATACGATCAAATTGGATCATACAAAAAAGCCATAGAATACTATGAAAAAGCGCTTGGGATTGTTCAGGAAATCGGGAACAGGCTCGGCGAAGGAACTAATCTCGGAAACCTCGGATTAGCATACAGCGATCTGGGTAAGGTGGAGAAAGCCATAGAGTACTATGAAAAAGCTCTTGCGATATTTAAGGAAATCGGGGACAGGCGCAGTGAAGGTATTGGTCTCAACAATCTTGGTGTTGCTTTTGAAAATATGAAAAATTATAAGGATGCACTGGCATGCTTCTTACGTGCTAAAGATATTCGGACAGATATCAAAGACCCGAATTTCAAAACAACGGAAGCGAACATCAAAGAACTAAAAGAAAAACTAGGTGAAAAAGAATTCGAAAACCTGAAAACAGATGTGGCTCCAAAAGCTGAGGAAATCGTAAAATCGTTACTCAATAAAAAATAATCCCATCTATCTCACAAGCGGTGTCCCGAATGTGAAATCCTCAAGTTCGACAACTTTTTTCCATAACTCTTTGCAATCACAATCAAGATTCTTAAAAACCGCAGTATCCTGCGTCACCGAGAAAATCCTTATTGCTTCAGCCACATCATTATCGCATTTCCCGCAATTATGGGGGCCGCGCATTGAGCCTGCGCCTACCGGGTCTGACATTATGACTGTTTCCGGGGATAATTCCTTTCCAGCCCTGAGCGCTTCAACAGCGCTCCATAACCATGGGGGCCTGTAATCACCGCGCTCGAACAACTCATCCACAAGTGTTCCTTTCTGGACATTGCACAGGTTCATGGATATTGTCCGGGCAAAGGGCGCTGCATCATTAATGGAATTGATCATGTCATTCATGGCAATTCCTTCTGAAAGAAATGGGGGCTTTTGCATAAGATACGCTTTTACGGTTACGCCATTCTTTCTTGCAACTTCACTTGCCCTTGTAAAATCAAAAAATGAAAAACCTTTATTGATGCAGTCCTTTCGTATAACGTCATTACTTGTTTCAAGACCCATTGCCACTTCAAACTTTTTGCCAAGGGCCTCTCTTACCTCGGATAATTTCTCGTCAGTCACGTATTCCGGTCTTGTCTCTGCGATCACTTTTTTTACCCTGTCATTTTCTCTTAACCATGACAGCATCTCGATACGCGTTGAAGATCCGATCTCGCTATCGTCAAGAAAACTGCCTGAAGTGAATATTTTTACAATGAATTCTTCGTCCTTGCAGCGCGACATTGCATGCTCGAATTGCTTCATCAGGTCATCATGTGATGGAGGTGAGCGCGCGCTGTCATAAACATACCCGCACATAGTGCAGTTGTTCCACCTGCAACCCGAGGTCTGGAAAATAATGGTTAACGCGGTTATGGGCTTTCCATCAAGCATGTCCTTCCCTGTCCAGACCGCGGTTGGCCTGTCAGGGGGATTAAATTTGATCTTTTGCTTTGCGCGGATATCACGGATAACTTTTGTGAGAGACATGGCTTTACTCAAACTCAATCGTCGCCGGGGGTTTCGGTGTCAGGTCATAAAGAACCCTTGAAACATTGGGTATTTCGCTTGTAATTCTTGACTCGATCTTTCGCAGCACTTTCCATGGCAATTCCATAGACTCCGCCGTCATCCCATCCCTTGAACTTACAGCGCGCACTGCGATTATCCATCCATGGACCCTGACATCTCCTTTTACACCGGTCCCTTTTTCAATAAGCGCCGCAAATGTCTGCCATGGGGCAAATTGCTCCACAAGTTCTTCTTCCACTATTGCATTTGCTTCCCTGACAACATCCAGCTTTTCATCGGTCACTTCTCCTATTATCCTGACCGAAAGGCCAGGCCCAGGGAATGGCATCCTGTCCGAGATCTCTTTCGGAAGGCCAAGCGCTCTTGCAACCTCCCTCACTTCATCTTTGTAAAGGTCTGCTATCGGTTCCACAATACCTTCAAAATCGATAACTGACGGCAGGCCGCCAACATTATGGTGACTCTTTATCCCGCCTTCGGACTCTATCCTGTCCGGATAAATTGTTCCCTGGATAAGATATCGTGCTCCGAGTTTCCTGGCATCCTTTTCAAATTCCCTGATAAACGCTTCGCCCACTGCTTTTCTTTTTTTCTCAGGATCGGTTTGTCCTTTTAGAGCTCTGAGGAAATTTACTTTTCCATCCACGACCTTAAGGTTCATATCGGAAAATATTGTCTTAATTCTTTCAGTTTCATCCTTTCGCATAAGACCCGTATCAATATAAATAGGTGTTAGCATATCTCCTATTGCCCTGTGAGCCAGTACGGCACAGACGGAGCTGTCAACTCCGCCGGAAAGGGCGATTATTGCCCGGCCTTTAATATCTTTTCTAATTTTTTCAATGCTGTCATGGATGAATTTATCGACTTTGACCATTAGTCTCTAGATTATTATTACTGCTTTAAATGGTTTTACTCTTTTTCTTAATTAGAAATATCACAAATATTTACCATCTCAGAACATATCGATTGGGCGTATCCAACTGCCTCTATGTAATTTACACTCACTTTCTTATCTTGTCTATCATTAATTTCAACTAACTCGAAAAATACAGGCGTATTAACAATTTTGAAATTATTTTTTTCAACATACAGTTTTTCTATTTGTTTTTGCGTAAAACCTGTTTTTAACAATTTAATTCTTTCTTCAGGTGTCATTTTTTCCTCACACATACGTTTTTTAGATTTTCAATGCCATGAAAATCTGCATCTATATATACATAATTATCATTATGATATAAAACATTTGATAACAATACTGATAACTAATTAGATCAAGTATATCAAAGCATATAATTATAGTTATGTAAAATGATGGTGAAACCATTATGCCCTTATATCCAATTGTCAGCCTGGATCACATATCATTTATTCGAAATGGCAAAGCGATCCTGCAAAATATATCATTGCGTATAGAGCCGGGACAGCACTGGGTGATAATCGGACAAAACGGTTCGGGCAAAACAAGCCTTATAAGTATAATCAATGGTTATCATCAGCCATCGGAAGGAAAAGCCCGGGTTCTGGGTAAAAAATTTGGTTCTACTGATCTGCGTGAACTCCGCTTAAAGATAGGAGAATGCAGTTCCGAGATACGGGATATGATCCATAACCGGGAAACGGTAATGGATATTGTGCTTTCAGGCAGATTTGCAAGTATTGGCCTGTATGAAACACCAGATGTCAGGGATCATGAGCATGCAGCTTATTTACTTGATTTCCTGGGAATGTCTGATATGGCAGGCTGCAGATTCAATACACTTTCGGACGGTGAGAAGCAAAAAACCCTTCTTGCAAGGGCGCTGATGCCAGAACCGGAATTACTTGTCCTTGATGAGCCCTGTGCAGGACTTGACCTTAAGGCAAGGGAAGAGTTACTGGATGCTGTACAGGAAATGTGCACTGAACGCAATGGCCCGACTTTAATTTATATTACACATCATATCGAGGAGATCATTCCCTCAATTACCCATGCGCTGACTTTGCAAAATGGCAGGGTAATAGCAAAAGGTAAAAGAGAAGATGTGCTTACAAATGCAGTTCTCAGTGAGACTTTTGAAGTACCGATCGAATTGCATGACAGATCGGGGCGTTTGTGGCCGATGATAATAAAAAGTTAAACATTCAGCCTTGCCGCTTTTATCAATTCCCTCGTTATCTCAGGCAGCCTCTCACCCAGATTCTTGTGTTTTCTGGGTTTGCAGTTTTCAAGAGCATACGCAAAGATTATGGGGATACCCACAGTTGCATCAAGATAAGGGATCACATTTCCTTCTCCTGCCTTCGGTATTTTACCCCATGATTTGCCTTCATTTATGGTGGCTCCTGAAAGCCCGCCTGTATCAGGGCGGTCAACAGTTACCTGGATGACATAATTCTCGCCAGGGCATTCCATCCCTATGATCTGAGAGATCATGGGACCTGTCTGCTGCAGGAAATTCTTTGGAACTCCGCCGCCCACTTCAAGAACTCCACGCTTAATTTCATGTATCATGCTGTCATGCACGATGGCAGCACTTTCAAGGACATCCATTGTGGGGCTCGGATCTACGAAATCCTCTGGATCCAGGTCGAATGAACCGGATTTTTCATTTGCAAGGATAGGTAAGTAGCTGGTTCCCATGCCTACAGATGAATCAGCGAAACCGGGAACGAAAACAGGAACTTTATTTTTTGAAGCAGAAGCGATAAATGATCTCTCCGGGTTCTTTGCAGTCTCCCATACGCCTTCGCCAAGTGTTTTATAATAATATGCAGTTGAATATTTTTCAGGGAACTTATTATCTTCAACAGCTTTACCTGTCAGCGCCTGGATGACCTTATCCTGGGCGATAAGAGTTCTTTGCATATCAATATAAACATCATAGATCCGCACAACATCATGCTCGGCAAGTTCATTATCGTCAGCGCATTGATCTCCCTGGTGCACAGGAAGCTGGTAAGCAAAATGCAGGTCATGATACGTGTTTGCGCCTGTTGTGACGATCCAGTCCACAAACCCCTTCTCAATCATTTTAATAATACCCCCGCCCATTCCGACCGGGGTCATTGCGCCCGCAAGCGTTAAGCACACAGTTGAGTTCTCATCCAGCATGGACTTGAAAAGGTGACACGCCTCTGCCAATCGTTTTGCATTATATCCCATGCCGTCGAATACGTCATCAACGAGCTGCGTTATTGTCATTTTTTCATCAAGAGCGATCGGTGAGATGTTTTTTCCTTCCCAGTAATTATGTTTATTGTGATGCATTTGCCTCATTCCCTTTCGTTAGTATATATTTGGTTTTAATACAAATATGCAGGTAGATATTTAAGAATTACTGACACTGCGAGAGGATTACGTGTGGGGTAAAGCTTGGGGAAAATCATTTAAGCTTAATAACCATGAACATTACTCGGTGGTGTAAAAATGGGCAGTTTGGGGTTTAGTAGATATTACTTGCCATTGACATATCTTTATTATCAGAAACCATCATTCTGGTTCCCATGCATGACTGGACGGGAAAAACCGTAATAATCGATTTAACCGACGGGAAAATTATAGAAAATAACAGCGATTTGAATCAATTACGTTATTATATCGGCGGAAGAGGTCTTGGTGTAAAGCTCTATTCTGATATGATTTTGCCAAATATTGACCCGCTATCACCTGAAAATATCCTTATTTTCACGACAGGCCCCCTCACAGGGACCCGGACACCCCTGTCAGGCAGGCATGTCATGGTTTCAAAATCACCTCTTACAGGCACTATATTTGATTCAAGCAGCGGCGGGTTTTTCGGGAAGGAATTAAAATTCGCTGGTCTTGATGCCCTCATTATAAAAGGTGTGTCTGATGAGCCGGTTTACATTTCCATACAGGACAATGACATCCGGATAAACAATGCAATTGACCTATGGGGAAAAAATGTCCGTCAATGCACTGACCAGCTTTCAGGAAAAGGACGCATGGCATGCATAGGGCGCGCAGGTGAGAGGCTTGTTCCCATTGCAAATGTGATGAATGATTATTTCCACGCATGCGGGCGAGGCGGACTTGGTGCGGTCATGGGTTCAAAAAAACTAAAGGCGGTTGTTGTAAAAGGAACACAAAAACCCGTAATTGCAGATGAGGAAAGATTTGAAAAAGGATGCAAAGAGGCTTCAGGTCTGATAAAAAAAGGATCAAGCGGTCTTTCGACTTATGGAACATCAGCACTTCTAAACCTTATGAATTACCAGAAGATCCTGCCAGCAGGGAATTTCAGGAAAAACGAATTCAGCGATGCTTCCAATGTGTCAGGTGAATTCATCAAAGAAAATTATGATATTAAAGGCCATGCCTGTTATAATTGCACCATTGCCTGCAAGCACATAATAAAAAGCGGAGCCTTTGAAGGTTATGAGGTGCCTGAATATGAAACTTTATGGTCATTCGGGCCTGATAACAATAATTCGGATATTGGATCGATAATCAAGGTCAATCGCATGTGTAATGATTACGGGATCGATACCATATCAGCAGGCTCGACAATTGCTGCTTATGCTGAGATAATGGGTGAGGATGTAAAAGAATTCACTGAATTAGTGAAAAAAATAGGTGATAATGCCGGGGTTGGAAAGGAGCTTGGAAACGGTTCAAAAGTGCTCTCAAATTCCAGGGGAAAAGATGTTTCCATACAATGCAAGGGGCTTGAGCTTCCGGGTTATGACCCGCGGGGCCTTATGGGCATGGCTCTTGCGTATGCAACTTCAAACCGCGGTGGATGCCACCTGAGAGCTTATATGGCAGGACCAGAAGTTCTTGGCAAACCAAAAAAGGTTGACCGCAAAACATTTTCCGGAAAAGCGGAGCTTGTGAAAATACAGCAGGATGAAACGTGTTCTATTGATTCGCTTGTGCTGTGTAAATTTGCATCGTTTTCAGTCCCGACAGAGGTATTCGCAGAATTATTGGGTGCAGCCACGGGTTTGGATTATTCAATCGGGGAGTTCCTAAAATGCGGTGAGAGGATATGGAATCTTGAAAGACTGTTCAACAATAAAGCTGGTTTTTCAAGATTGGATGATACTTTACCGGAAAGGTTTTTCGAGAAAGGTGGGATTGACAGGACTGAGTTTGAGAAGAGTCTTGATGAATATTACCTGCAAAGGGGCTGGGATGGGTCGGGAGTGCCGACGCAAGGGAAGCTGAGGGAATTGGGGATAGGATAAAACCTTTTACTCGTATATTGTTTCATCTTCTTTCTTCCAGGCAGGATCTACTATGCACAGGAAGACCAGATCATTTTTACCTGTATTTTGAATGAATTGCAGGGAATTTGGCGGGATATAGATTGCATGACCCTGATGGACTTTTTGTTTTTCCTCATTGATGTGCATCAAACCTTCCCCTTCAAGGATGTAATATACCTCGGTAGTCTTTAATTTATGATGTAAAGATGTCTGGCCTGGCTTTATGATAGCATGGGCAAGACTATAATTGATTGCGATTTCTGCCTTGTCAGGATGTAAAAGTTCGCGAAGGATTGAATTATCCCCGGCCCTGAATTCTTCACACTCGTTTAAATCCCTGATAAACATAACACGAATAACGATTTATTATGAAATAAATCTTCAGGCGTTAATTTTCGTAAAATCCTGTCGTTCTTGTATATCCTGTTATAGCTGAATAATATGCAAAATAATAATAAATTACTCCACCATTTTCTGCGCATACCCGATAAGACCGCCCGCATCAACTATGCCGCGCACGAAATCCGGAAGCGGTGTTGCCTGGTAGGTCTCATTTTTAGTCACATTGGTGATCAGACCCGATCCAAAATCAACCTCGATGTGGTCTCTCTCTTCGATCTTATCAGTATCGGGGCACTCAAGAAGCGGTAACCCGATATTGATCGCATTCCTGAAAAATATTCGTGCAAATGACTTTGCGATAATGCATTTGACCCTGGCGCCCTTTAATGCCAGCGGCGCATGTTCACGCGATGAACCGCATCCGAAATTGAAACCTGCAACAATGATGTCCCCGGCTTTAACACCCCGCGCAAATTCGGGACGCACGCCTTCAAAAGCATGTCTGGCAAGTTCATCCGGTTTATTGATAGTGAGGTATTTGCCTGGAATAACTGCATCTGTGTCAATATCATCCCCGAATCTCCAGACATTTCCGGGAAGTTTCAGGTCTTTCTCAAGATCAACTGTAAGTTTTTGCTTCATGGTGGGTTGAATTGGCCGGATTGGTAATAAGATTTATTCAGATTTTAACCATTTTAATCATATTGCCTTAATTATACTCCCGCCATGTCTTCCCGCATTTCGTGCACCTGAAGAACCTGACCTCGCTTTCATCAGCCGAACGGAGCTGTCTTAGCCACCAGTATGCGGTATCATTTCCGCAATCCTCGCACCTTGCCCGCGTCGTGGGCATCCCCATTTCCCTTTCTTCAAGAACAGTAACTTCCCGTTCTTTCATTTCAGTCGTTGAAACAAAACTTTCCTTGATTTTTTTTTCAAACCCGCACTTTATGTTCCTGCACTTAAAAACATTCTTGGCGGGCATCATCATGCTTTTACATTTTGGACAAAATTCCATAAATATCACTCTTCGCGTTTTCTACTATCTTATTATGATCAAATGCCAGTTTGGGTATTTCGTTAATTCCAAAGAGCCTTATATCTTTAGCATCCGAACCAGCTTTAAGCTTTCCGATACCTCTTGCAAGATAACATACAGTTACAGTATGCCCCCTCGGATCGCGGGAGGGGTCAGAATATACACCAAGAAGCCTGACAAGTTCTATATCAAGCCCTGTTTCTTCCTTTGCCTCGCGAACAGTTGCAGCCTCCACAGTTTCCCCGATCTCGACAAATCCGCCCGGGAGTGCAAACTGATTTTCAAACGGCGGATTCAGGCGACGTATAAGGACAAGCTTTCCTTCATAAATTATCAGCGCATCCACAGTCAGGAATGGCGTTTTGGGAACAAATCTATTATTATCCGTATTCATTGCGGTTAAGTCCTTTTCAGGTGTCCGTCATCGTCTCATAACAAGCGTCAGGATATCATTGTCATCCATGATATGGTCAAGCCCTGCGCGCTGTCCCTCATGCTTTGCTGATGTACCCCAGATTTGTGCATACCTGAATCGTTTCCTGAAATCGCGGTGAAGTTTATCGCATACATCGCCGATCGTGGCGCCGTATCTTATGATCATGGCTTCCTCCATATCAGCAGCCTTGCCCTGCGGCTTCATAAAGATCCTTATAAATCCGAGGTTTTCAAAAAGCTTATCCTTAAGTTCCTCGATATGGACCTTCTTATCAGCTGAAACAAGAATTGCATCCGGGAATTTTTCTTTACAGGCGCGCAGGGCATATTCATCTGCAAGATCGATCTTATTTATGACCACTATCCCGGGCAGATATTTCCTGTTGTCAAGGACAACATCTATAAGCTGGTCGATCGTGATATTTTCGCGTATCAGAATATTTGCATTATGGATCCTGTATTCTCCGAGTATTGTTTTTATGGTATCTTCATCAAGATCAAGGTCAACTGTGGAACTGATATTGACGCCACCTCTTGCTTTTTTCTTTATTGTTATATCAGGAGGTCTTGAATTAACGCGGATCCCTGCTTCATACAATTCCTGTAAAAGAACATCATAATGCACAAGCTGGAAAACATCAAGCAATATCACTGCAAGATCAGCGTTCCTTATTACGGCGATGACTTCCTTACCGCGCCCACGTCCCGATGCTGCACCTCTTACAAGTCCGGGGACATCAAGTACCTGGATCGTTGCACCTTTATGTTCCATTGCCCCTGGCACTACGTCAAGAGTGGTAAATTCATAAGCTGCAACCGCAGATTCCGTTCCTGTAAGACTGTTAAGGAGCGTACTTTTTCCAACTGACGGGAATCCCACAAGCACAACTGATGCATCGCCTGATTTCTTGACTGAAAAACCCTCTCCGCCGGATTTTGAAGAAGCTCTTTTTTGCACTTCATCCCGCAGGCGTGCAACCTTGGATTTAAGACGGCCTATATGACCTTCGGTAGCTTTATTATACTTAGTTTTTGATATTTCTTCTTCGATCGCCCTTATATCTTCTTCAATTGCCATCGGGTCTTATAGCTATAAACAAGGCAAAAAGGATTTGGGTAATAAAAACCTTTTCGATGCAAATGGCGACATTACCTGACTATCTTGAATCCAGAACAGAGGAGACCATAAAAACACTCGATGAACTTGTGCGCTTCAAAACCCATGTTCCGCCTGGTGAAAACTATGAAAAGGCCATGGATTATGCAGCACAAAAATTGAAGGAACTTGATTTTGAGGTTGAGAAGATATTCATGTCGCGCGAGTTATTCGAGAAGAAGAATCCAAGGCTTGCTCATCTTACAGGGGACAGGGTCAACCTTTGCGCAATAAATAACGTGGGTGCAAAAAAGACCCTGCTGATAAATACTCATCTTGATGTAGTCCCGGTAAGTGAGAACTGGACCGTACCGCCTTTTGAATGCACGATGAAGGATGGGCGCATCTTCGGGCGCGGTGTGGCAGATTCAAAAGGGGGGCCTGCTGCTCTTTTTACAGTACTTTGCGCGATGGAAGAACTTGATATTTTGCCAGAATATAATCTTAACATCGCCCTGACAACAGATGAAGAGATGGGGCCGTATTCTGGCCTGTGCTATCTTGCCGATCTTGGAAAGCTCAAAGCGGATTATTTCCTGAGTATGGATGGGGATAGCGATGATATTACAATAGCATCAAATGGGAATGTGGACTGGCAGATAGATGTATTCGGGAGATCATACCACAGCGGCAGCAGTTTCATGGGCGTTAACGCAATAGAAAAGTCAGTACCTGTAATGAATGAATTAATGCTCCTTAAAGAGAAAGTGGAAAAGCGGCGTTCAAAAGTTCCGGGAAGTTTAGCGATATTAGAAAAAACAGGGCTAAAAACTCTCATGCCGGTCCTGAATATCACCTTGATGAACGCTGGAGTGAAGCAGAACATTGTTCCTGATAAAAGCACTATGAAGGGTGACAGGCGCTTTATTCCTGAAGAAAAATTTGATGATGTATGTAAAGAATTCGATAGTGCCATGTCAAATGTTTTGCTAAAATATCCTGAAATAGACCTCAAATACAGCTGCGATGAGATATATGCGCCAATGCTCACTGATATGAACCACCCCTGGGTAAAGGAAGTCCAGGATATTGCCAGTGTTACCGCAGGAAGGCCGGTCAGTCTTGCAGGGGCGCAGGGAAGTCTTGATGTCGCATATGCTGTCAAGGTCACAGGATTGCCTGCATGCTGCTTCGGAATTGGAAGAAGGATAGAGAGTAATGCACATGCGGATGATGAGAATATCAGGGTGGAGGATCTTGTGATGTACACGAAATTTTTGGGGAAATTGATCTGTGGTAATCAATAACCTGGATCCTGTAACCTTTTTTACCATCCCGTTATCATTTTTTCTCGTGATCTTTAGCTTATTATTCTTCCAGGGGGTCCTGGTATATTGTATAAGCAGGAATATTGATAAAATATCCTTCCGTCATCCCTATATTTTCAGGGCAATGAACTGGTGGGGTATTTTTATCCATGAACTCAGCCATGCAGTTACAGCAATTGCCACCCTGAATAAAGTCAAAGAGTTCAAAGTCACATCAAACGGCGGTTATGTTGTTCACGGCAGCAATGGCAGAGGATTTTTACAGTGGCTTGCAGGGCAGTTGATCAGCATTTCCCCGGCTTTTGTTCCGCCCATAATTGCTGCGTTCCTTTTAAAATTTTTAGGCTATATCGATTTTCACAGCGTATTCCGGTATGCTGAACCCTTAGAACCTTCTTCAATAATATCGGCGCTGTATCTTGGTTCAATTCCTGAAATTGTGAAAACATTAGGGTGGTTGTTCCTGAATCTTGATTATGCGAGGGGCAAAAATATTTTACTGCTTTTGGTTTTTGTCTTTTCTTTTTCAGCTGCAAAACCAAGCTCTATTGATAAGAAATACAGGATGGAGGGTGATCTGCAATCATTAATCAGGGGATTCCTTGGATATCCGGTATATACGATATTATTTATCCTCTTTGGGATACTGTTTTTCTGGATAATATTGAGATTTGGCCAATCATTTTTCTCAACTATGATAACTTTTTTAATTTTTTTACCGATTTTATCATTTTTTGGATTGGCATTTAATTTCCTGTTCATAAAATTAATAAATATTTACGATGAATCCAGAAAGCTTCATTTTATTATTTCCTTGCTCATATCAATGGTTGTGTATGTAATTATGGCACAGCATGTTGAAAAACAGTATGTTATAAATATGATATGTATTGTTGTCCTGATAGGATCATTGATGATTTCAAAAAATAAGTATCTGTAAAAACAGATGATTTTCGAAAAATCGTTAATTTGCTCAGCTGCTCTTATACGAATGAGAAGATAAGTTGTTGATTCAGGTCAGGTTTTTGATATTTTTCATAATACCAGCAATATTTTCAGCATCGTTGAGTTCTTCAAACAGCTTTAATGACTTCTGAAAGTATTCCAGCGCTTTCCCGGGCTTGTCCCAGTTCTGATACACAATTCCAATGTTGTTAAGTCTGGTTGCTTTTCTTCTGATATCCTTCAGTTTCTCATCTATCTCCAGCGCTTTTTGGAAGTATTCCAGTGCAAGCTCATACTTCCCCCATTGCCTGTACACCCCTGCGACGTTGTTAAATCCGGTTGCTTTTCCTCTAATATCTTTCAGTCCTTAACTATAATTTAGTAGAATCTATCAAGAATTGAATTTCCATTATTTAAATTAATGTTTGAAGTATTCATGAAATCAAGATATAAATCAAGATAGTGTTGAAAATAAGGAAAAAACCCCCATATATTTTTATTCCTGGTTTTCCATTTCCGCGCTTTGAAAGGCAATTTCATGTACTCCGCTGAACTGGCTTCTCCTTTCAACCCTTGTATATTCAGATGCACGCCTTGCCAGGCCGCTCCAGAACAAATCCATATTATTCACCTCGAATGGAAGATGACCATATCAATATATATTCACGATCCAAGAGCAGAGTGAAAGTATTCGATAATATCAGTATCTGATGGTTTTATCAACAAGCAGATAATAAATGATATTGTAAATGTTCAGAGAGAAGATTATAAAAAGTCTCTTCAGGGAGGAATTATGAAAGATGAGGATAAGACGAAAGAAAATATATTTACTGCAAAAATAATTAAACCGGAAGTGTTGTTCAAGAGTATATTCAATTTTTCCCCTGATGCCATTATCATCGTTAACAATGAAGGGATAATTTTACAGGCAAATGCGCAGGCAGAGAAAATATTTGGATATGCTGAAAAAGAGCTCATCAATAGATCGGTTGACATCCTGATTCCGGAGCGCTTCAGGAAACGTCATGATGAACACCTGAAAAATTTTATAGCAAAACCCCATATACGGCTTATGGGATCTGAGCTGGAACTATATGGTTTGAGGAAGGATGGAACAGAGTTCCCGGTTGATATAGCGCTTGGATTTATTGGAACCGAAAATGGTATTATCGTTTTGAGTACAGTCCGCGACATTACAGAACATAAGATCAGGGATACCCAGATGAACTTGCTTCTTTCGCTTACACAGGCGATCAACGAAGCAGCAGACTTGAACACTGCATTAGATATTTCATTGAACAAAATTTGCGAAGCTACAGGCTGGAATTATGGTGAGGCATGGGTTCTTGGAAAAGACAAAAGATCCTATGTGTGCAGTCCAGTATGGTGCGCAAGCGATAGTGGGCTTTCAAAATTCAGGAAATCCAGTGAGAAATGTGTTTTTCAGGGAGGCACAGGACTGCCAGGACGCGTATGGTCGTCTAAAAAAGCAGAATGGATCCCCGATGTTTCAATAATATCTGAAGATATCTACCCCCGCGTAACAGTTGCAAAGGAATGCGGGGTAAGGGCAGGTCTTGGAGTTCCTATTATTTCCGATGATGAAGTCCTTGCTGTCCTTGTATATCTCATGTATGAATGCCAGAAAAAGGATAAACACATGGTTGATATTGTATCAGCTGTTGCGATCCAGCTGGGGTCAATTATGCGAAAAAAGCTCGTTGAAGAGCGATTACGAGCTTCTGCCCTTTACGCACGAAACCTCATCGAGGCAAGTGTTGATCCTCTTGCTACTATCAGTCCTGATGGCATAATTACAGACGTGAATAAGGCAACAGAAGAAGTCACAGGAGTTTCGAGAGAAAAACTCATCGGCAGCGATTTTTCAGAATATTTTACTGAACCGGATAAAGCGCGTGAAGGATACCGCCATGTATTCGAGAAAGGAATTATCAGGGATTACCCGCTTGCTATAAGGCATACATCCGGAGAAGTTACTGACGTCTTATATAATGCCACGGTTTACAGGAATGAAGCAGGAGAAGTTGAAGGAGTATTTGCGGCTGCACGTGATATCACAGAATATAAACGGATGGAAGAAGCAATACGTATCAGTGAGGCAAAATACAGGGGAATTTTTGAGAATGCTGCTGAAGGAATTTTCCAGTCAACAATCGATGGGCATATAATTTCAGCAAACCCGGCATGTGTGCGTATTCTGGGCTATGATTCAGCCGAAGAACTTATCGCAAGTGTCACAGATGCCCGCAAGCTCTATGCAGAAGCGGGAAGGCGACTGCATCTGGTAAGATCAATAAAGTCTGATGGTACTGTTTCTGATTTTGAAGCTATAATCAACCGCAAGGATGGAAGCAAAATATGGGTTTTAATAAATGCACACGCGCTGGAGGATTCAACTGGCAAGGTCACAGGTATTGAAGGAATGGTAATGGATATTACCAACCGCAAGCGGGCACAGAAGAATTTCCAGGTGCTTATAGACGGGTCTCCTGATGCCATCATCGCTGTTGATCGCAATTTCAACATACTTCTCACCAATACCCATACTGAGAAATTATTTGGTTATTCACGTTTGGAATTGATAGGAAATTCCTATGAAATGCTATTGCCAGATCGTTTCAAGTTCAAGCATGCAAAATATTGTTCAGAGTATTTTGATAATCCTTCAACAAGATTAATGGCACTTCATATGGGGGCTTTTGCAAAGCGAAGGACGGGAAGTGAATTCCCTGTTGAGATCAATATGAGTCCGGTTGAAACTGCTGAAGGCATAGTTATAGTAATTGATGTTCGTGATATCACTGAAAAGAAAGAATGATAGGTCCAGTGAATTGATATATCAAAAGTGTTTCTAAGGCACAGTTTGAACCGGCATCTCTGCTTCCGGAAACAACTTTTTAGTTTTCATAAATTCCCTTGCATTTTTAATAGCAGTTGCATATACGAACATCCATCCCTCATTTATAAAGATCGTCCCATCACGGATCGTTTCTTTACTGAGTGTTTCAACACTGAATTCCATCAATAACTGGATGGTTGCAACGCACGCGGCGGAATATTCATCCATATCCTTTGATTCAGTCGTTATATCGTGGAGCAGCATTTTAAAAAGGCTCCTGAACTTATTAGAGGGTATATACTGTTTTTCACCAACTTTTAAAAGGACATTAATTTCGATAAGCTCTGAAGTAAGTTTATTGACCTTTTCTTCATCCCATTGTTCTGTGGGATAATCCGTATGCTCATATTCAGCCCAGATATTCTTGAGATGTTCATCTATTATTTCCTTTTTTTCAACTCTCTTTAAAGCATATTCCGAAGATTTTAATTCAGGTATGGTTGAAACATAAAGCCTGAAAAGATTCCTGAGTTTCTCCCCGTCTTCCCCTTCGACTACCTTCATTTTCTTGAGTATCTCATATTCAAGGTCATTCAGAATCACTATCAAATCTTTTGGCATTTATTCCTCTAAATATGATCTAACTTGACTTTTTACGCCATTTGATAGTACTATTCTTATTTAAATTCAATCGCAGGGTAGAAGCATTCATTCGATCAGCTCCGCAATAAAAATACACTCGATGTCACCTTTAATGATGCATTCTTCACCTTTTTTACAATAATACCTTGTATCGATGTGTTTTCTTGATAATCCTCCGAAGAATCCTCTCAAAATATCGCAATACCTGCATTTATTTCCCATAACAGGCAAACCTTTTACATGAAATATGACTTTTTTTTCAGATCGCTGGATCGAAATAGTAATACCTTCTTTTTCGAATTCTCTGCTAATGTCCTCTATTTTCAATGTTTTTATATTAAATGCCGCCTGCTCCCCAGCTTCGAACATCAATACCGAATTAGCTGCCTCAGTCACAATATTATTGCATACTTCGACATATGATTCCAGAAATCTCCTGAACAAGTATTCACACCCTTTAATTCTATATTTACAGTCGAATTCCATTCATATTAAGCCTTTCTCTTGGATCAAGAATAACTTTTAATATCCGTATCCCCATTTTAGCCTTTGATGCTCAAACGAGAAGATATCCTCATAGAAGCCCTCCCCTATATCCGCGAGTTCCACGATTCGATCATGCTAATTAAGATGGGGGGGCATGCTATTGTTGATCCTGTAATAATGGAAAAGATAATTCAGGATATTGTCCTCCTGAAATATGTAGGGATACACCCTGTAATAGTGCATGGCGGCGGACCTGAGATCACTGAAAAGATGGAACGCATGGGGAAAAAACCTGAATTTGTGGCCGGGTTAAGAGTAACAGATGATGAAACCCTGGAAATTGCAAGGATGGTCCTTGTGGGAAATGTGAATAGTAAAATAGTCTCACTTATCAGCAGGCATGGAGGAAAAGGTGTAGGGCTCTCAGGTAGTGACGGAAGGCTTATGGTTGCAAAGAAGCTCGCTCTTCAGCGTGTGACCGTGGGCGGAGTGGAGAAAGATGTAGACCTTGGATGGGTTGGTGAAACAGAGGTCGTTAATCCTGAACTGGTTATGATACTTGCAGGAAAAGGATATATTCCTGTCATTTCACCTATTGCCATGGATGAAAAAGGAAATGACCTTAACGTGAATGCAGATACTGTTGCAGGAGATATTGCATCAGCAATTGGTGCAAAAAAACTTATTTCACTCACGGATGTCCCGGGGATCCTGCGCGACCAGAAAGATCCGGGAACACGTATTTCAAGAATAGCATTTGATGATATTGAAACACTTATTGCTGATAACATCATAAGCGGTGGAATGATACCAAAGATAAAGTCAAGCGCTGCTGCATTAAAAGGCGGAGTCAGGCAGGTACATATTATTGACGGCGCAAGCCCGCATTCCCTGCTCATTGAATTGTTCACAAATGAAGGGATTGGGACCATGATATATAGAAAAGAGTGAATTATTGTGACTGAAACAGAGAAAAAAGCGAAAATAGAGCCAGCAGCCAGGATCATAACCCCGGGTGAAGGAAAGCGACTATTGATAGAAGGAATTAAAAAGACAATTGCACCAGCGTTCATAAGTGTGATTTTTGCAGTAATATTTTTATATCAATTTGGAAATGCGTCTGGAGTTTCATGGTTTTCCGTATTCTTACTTGTATTGCTTATTTCTTATTACATCCAGAGATTGGGATATCCTTTAATCGGTGTCAGGGTGAAGGAATTTGAAACAAAAGACTGGCTGTATGTGGAATTTTTGACGATAATATATTTCTGGGTGTTCTGGACGTTATTATTGAATAATTGATCTGGTGTTTTATGAGACTTGCTGTTCTAGACCGTGACAGGTGCCAGCCAAAGATGTGCGGGCTCCAGTGTATTAAGTTCTGCCCGGGGGTAAGGACGGGCGATGAGACAATTATTATTGGCGAGGATGAAAAACCCGTCATTTCGGAAGAGTTATGTTCAGGATGCGGAATATGTGTCAACCGCTGCCCATTCGGTTCAATTATAATTATCGGACTTCCGGAAAAACTGGAAGAAGCAACTCACAGGTATGGCAAGAACGGGTTTGCATTGTACGGCCTGCCTGGACCGACGATCGGGAAAGTAACAGGCATCCTTGGACCTAACGGTATTGGAAAAAGTACTGCAATAAACATCCTTTCAGGGACATTGAAACCAAACCTGGGCCGGGGAAAGATCAGCTGGGAAGAGATCCTGGAATATTACGCTGGTTCGGCACTTCACGATTACCTTGAAGGCGTTTCACAGGGAAAGGTCAAGACGTCACAAAAACCGCAATATGTGGATATGATCCCCAGGAAATTCAAGGGAAAAGTATCCCAATTATTATCAAAAACAGATGAAAGAGGAGTACTTAAGGAACTTATATCCAAACTTGATATTTCCGATATTGTAGACCGAAAGATCGATGAGTTAAGCGGCGGTGAACTCCAGAGAGTTGCACTTGCCGCCTGTGTGGCGAGAAATGCGGATTTTTATTTCATTGATGAGATAAGCCCATATCTTGATATTTACCAGAGGATAAAAGCAGCACAAATTATCCGGGAACTTGCTGCTAATAAAGCAGTAATGGTCGTGGAACATGACCTTGCCATCCTTGATCTGCTTGCCGATGTTGTCCATGTGGCATACGGGACACCAGGCGCTTTTGGTGTGATAACCCATCCGAAGGGAGTGCGCATAGGGATAAATGAATACCTGAAAGGGTTCCTGCGGGAAGAGAATGTACGTATCAGGACCGAATCAATAAAGTTCGATGTGCATGCGCCCCAGGCAACTAAAGAAGTAACATCACTTATGAAATTCGGACAATTCACCAATAAATATGAAGGAGGATTTGAACTTACAGCCAGGGGCGGCGAGATAAGAAAAGGTGAAGTAACAGGAATAGTAGGGCCTAACGGAATTGGTAAATCCACATTTGTCAAGATACTTGCAGGTGAGATCCAGCCAACAAGTGGGAAGTTAGATATGAATATTACCGTATCTTACAAACCCCAGTATATCAAGGCCGAAGACCCTATCCCTGTATCGGATTACCTTCACTCCCTCAGCAAGCAGGTGGATTCAAGTTATTACCAGACCGAGATCGCAAGACCGCTTCAGCTTGAGCGGCTCATGAAACAAAACCTTGACGACTTAAGCGGGGGTGAACTACAGAGGGTGGCAATAGCAGCATGCCTTTCCCGCAAGGCAGACCTGTATCTTCTTGATGAACCTTCAGCACATCTTGATGTTGAGCAAAGGGTACAGGCAACGAAAGTGATCAGACGGTTTGCCGAGAATAATAAGGTTACTGCAATGGTTGTTGACCATGATATTTATATGATCGATATGTTAAGCGACAGGCTTCTTGTTTTTGAGGGTGAACCCATGAAAAGGGGCGAGGTTCACGGGCCTTTCGATATGCGAGAAGGGATGAACAGGTTCTTAAAAGGCATCGGGATAACTTTCAGGCGAGATGAGGAGACGAAGAGGCCAAGGGTCAATA
>CABMCA010000041.1 GCA_902384525.1 uncultured archaeon | reverse complement strand
TTTTATGATTAAGAATCTGCCACATACAACACAATTTTGTAGTTCAGGTTTATAGATAGTTATACTCCCCATATATAGTAGAACTACTCTTTGAATATATATGCTAATTGGTTATAGAAGCTATGGATCAATCTGTTTGTATCGAAGAGACTCTTTTCCACTCTGCATCCCTCATCTTTTTGTACTCTTTTTCAGCTTTCTCAAAACTGAGCTCGCTCAGGTTTTTTTTGAAATCATCACCAAGCTCTTCGAGCAAGTCTTTTGTTGATATCTCAGAACCTTTCTCCTCAAGCTTTCCTATATAATCGGTTATTGCTCTTCTTACTACCTCGCTCCATCTTATTTCCTTATGCGTCTTCATTTTAAAATGCACATCATTAGGTATTGAAAGTGTTATATTCGTCATATTCTTATATATGTGAAATCACGTATTTAAGTATTTTTCAAACATTGTTTTTCAGCCTCTTCCTCCCTGTCAGCAACTCATTCATCAGCCCCTTCTTTACCCTTTCCAGCTTCTCCTTCCTCCTGCGCTCAAGCTCAAGCTTCCTGTCAACGGCACTCAGGATTTCGGCGATGCGGCGCTGTTCGGGGAGAGGGGGGAGGGGGATTTGAAATCTTTTTAAATCATGTAAAATTATTCTTCTAAGACCGGTTCCCCTCTTGCTACCCTCTATTTGTTTGAACACTAAAGGAGATTTAAGAACATAAGCACAATAATCTGGATATAGACTCTCTTTGGGACTAATTATTGCTATAGATGATAGTAGAACAATATCATCGTTCTGTTTAAAAGAAAATGAGAGGCCAACCGTACCATCTTTTGAAAAAAGGACATCTCCTATTTTGGGTTTACACCCATTTTTAACCAACATTTCATAATCCTCTTTTGAAATCTTCTTACACGAATCTATGTCAATTTGGTTTTCAGTCATATTGGCAACTGTTCCAATTCTATAATCACCATTTTTATCATCCTTTGGAGAAAAGTGAGATCCATCTGTGATATTTAGACTTGCATCACCTAATCTCACAACCTTCCACCCCTGCGGCATCTCTCCGATTTCTGTCATCTCTCCACCCTCCAGGTTCATCCCTCCGCGCGGCTCGTCCGCAGATGAACGGCAGGCTGCGCGCGCTCAGGTGCCGGGGCGAAAAAGATGTTTAACCGCAAAGAGCGCAAAGGACGCAAAGATTCCTGCTGTATTGCTTTGCGCTCTTTGTGGTGAGTTGTTTTGTCAAAATCCTTTGCAGTGGATATAATCAATCTACCACAGATCACACAGAGAGCACAGAGAATTGATACTTCTCTCTGTGTCCTCTGGGCTCTCTGTGGTTTATTATCTATGGGATAGAATGCGGATTGCGCGGATGACGCGGATACACACGGATAATGAGTATCCGTGAAAATCCGTCCAATCCGTGTCATACTTTTCTTTCCACTAAATCTAAAAGAAACCATCACTCTGCTCCTCCAGTAACTTTTTACCTTTCCTTTTTTCTTTCAATTTCAGTTCCAAAAACTGCTTTTCTTTTTCCAGTTCTTCTTTTAGCTCTTCTTCAGAAGGCAAATAAAGTTTATATTTAGAAGCAAAAATGCGCTGGCTTTTCTCAAGCAGCGTATATTTAACCATTGTTTCGTTCTTATCCGAACACAGGATCAACCCAATAGTAATCCTTTTCTGCCGCGCCACAAAAGCAAAACCTTTTCCCAGTTCCAGTAAAAATTCTTGTAATTTATCCATCAAGCCCTGTTCAAGGTCGCTTTCCAAGAAATTCCTTGTTTGTTTCAAATTTAGAAATTCAAGAACATAAGGATCTTTTATAATATCCTCTGGCTTCTGAACAACGTGACCTTTTGTGGATAACTCTTTTACATTCTCTTCTGTAATGAGTCCAGGTCAATTCGCGACGCAGTGAGTCGCAATTTGGAAATATTATATAAAATTGTCTTATCCCGTATTCTGCCCTCTCTTTTCCTTGCTGTTCCTCTTCAACAATAACTTTTCCAATATTCCAGTATGCCAGAACCATGGCGAAGTTAATACTTCGATAAACTGCGCTTCGTGCTTTTTCTAATATTTCTCTTATGCTCTGGTAAGTAGAATCTACAGAGGGAATTATTTTTGACAAATTTTTTTGGTCATGGTTCAGAGTCATCCTACATTATCTCCTTCAAGTACCCCTCTATCTTTTCCGGGACATCGATGAGGCAGGCAAGAATCCATGCCTCATGGATGCCGGATGACCAGAGTTCTTCGGCAAGGGTGTAATCTTTTCCTGTTTCCCTGGCTATCTTTCTCAAGTTGAGAGGGATTTCAATCGACTGAGGATTTCTTCATATCGCATCTTTTACCCCAAATATCAATTCCACCCATACTCATTGTACAGGTTCTTCGAGAACGGCAGGTCGATGCTGTTTATCCCGCTGATATCCTTAAGATCATTCATCATGACCTTTCTTGCCGATATTGTGTAGAGCACATCATCCATGAACAATGACCTGCGAACTGCGCCTGGTGAGCCCCAGTAATAATACTGATCCTCGAAATCATCAAAGTGCGATATCTTGCCTTTAAGCTTAAAGCCGTTAAGGGTTAAGTCGAATACATAAGCGCCCTGCCATACTTTTTCCCTGGAATAGTCATACCTGCTGTCATATTGCCCTTTCTCCACGACCTCCCTTATGGGAATCACAAGAAGATTCTTCTTTTTATCAAACAGGAATGCCTTATGGTCACGAAGCGCCTCGGAATCCGTCCCGGCTTTTCCGATTTCATAAGTATCTATCTGTTTAGGATTATTGACATCAGATACATCAAAGAGCGACACTTTCACACCTTTTATCGATACTCCACCCCATTCATTCTCAGCGGTTTCTTTCCCCACACCGATTATATGGTTTTCATCATACGGATGCAGGTAATCTGAGAATCCCGGGATCTTGAGCTGGCCAAGCACTTGCGGTTTATTGGGGTCTGTGAGGTCTATCACGAACAACGGGTCTATTCTCTTGAATGTCACCATGTAGAGCCTGTTCCCGATGAATCGCGTGGAGTATATTCTTTCATCCTGAGCTATCTTTTCCAGCTTCCCTGCAATTTTAAGATCGCTATCAAGGACATATACATTATTGTACTGGATGTTGCTGTTCTGTGTCCAGAACTGCGAAGTGGTGGCAACCCTGAAATAATCCCCGGATTCATCCATGGAAAACTGGTTCAGAAGACTTCCCGGTACTTCGCCTTTTGTTTTATATTCGATAGCTCCATTTTCAATACCTATTTTCTGGATGACTGTCTTTTCCCTTTCCTGTGCGAGTTTTATTTCATATTCTTCAATTGCTTTCCGGACATCTTCCTGGTATTGTTGTTTTTCTTTTTCCGTCATCCTGTTGAAAGTATCTTCAAGAATGGATGATATTTTGTCCCACTTTTCATGCTGGTCAAGGTTACTGTTCTTTATTTCGTTTATCTTATCCCGGACATCCTGTGGAAGCAGCGGCAAAACCACCTCATAGAACCGTTCCTCACGCTGCGCTTCATAATACAATCCGGGCATATTTTTCCTGTAAGTGATGTATATATTATTCCGGGAAACATACAAATTGTCAGAATAACCCATCATGAAGGTCTTCGCGTTGATGCTGTCTGTTTTCTTAATATTAATAGAGGCGATGGTATGAAATACGTAATTCTGTTCCGGATTATCAAAGTAATATACATCAGGAGCCATGATCCTGGCTGATCCTTTCCTTATGACCGGCATATCTACAAAATCATTGTAATAATAAACCGAATCCTTTGCGATGAAATATACAATATCCCCGATCATCCTTGACTGGAAATAATTGCCACTGATGCTGTAATTTGCTATTTCCCCAGGGGTTTTCCTGTTTGAGATATCATATACCAGGGCTGTTGTTTTCATAGTGTCCCTTGGCCTTGGCATATAATCATATTCAGCAATACCATAAACAGTGTCGGTATCTTCCATGAAAATTATTAGCCTGTCCTCGTTCACGAATATATCCTTTGGTCTTCCCTCGATCACTGTGGAGGAAAGAATTTTTGCATCAGACGCAGGGAATGCATCCAGGATGACAAGCCTGTTCTGCGCGATGACATAGATATATTTTCCATCGTTCTTTACAAAATCAGCTTCATCCACGCCCTCTACCTGGATATTTGTTTTTGAGTAGTCTGAAGCCGCCCCACCGGATGGCGCTTGAATGCTCTTTGTCTCTCCGTTAGGAACAGCTGCGACTGGTACAGCCGTTGCCCTTCCCATTCCTGCTCCTGCGATAGCAAAATCCCTTCCCATCCCAAAATCATTGAACGCACCTGTACTTTGCGCGCTTGCTTTCAGGTATTCCCGCAATTCATATGCTGATGAGAATTTCTTCAATACTTGAGTTGATTCAGGTATCGGAAAGACTGTCATGTTCCCAACACTTTTTTCCTTATCTGTTGCTCTGATGTCCTGCTGGACGCATCCGCTAAAGATCGCAATGCCTGTCATTGCTAATATCAAAATTGCTACTTTTTTGTTCATTTTCTATCACCTGTTTGACAATATCAGACCGCTTAATGATAAATATATCTTTGACTTCGAATTGAATTGGAGTTATAGTTTTACTAATATTTTCCAGTGGAAATAATGGTTTTTATTATTATCATATTATGGGTTTTTCTGATATGCATGTAAAAAATAAACTGATCACGTAGATGCAGCAATTCATAGCACAGGTATTTTTTTGTATATCTTAAGAAATACAAGGAATATGCGTTTTGACCTGCATATCCATTCAAACCATTCCTCAGACAGTGGATTGGCTATCGATGACATCCTGAAAAGGGCTGTGGAAAAGGATCTGGACGGGATCGCAATATGCGACCACAATACCATAACCGGGAATTTTCTTGCCCGTAAACGTGCAAAGGATTTGAATCTTCCATTGATGGTTATCCCCGGAGTGGAAGTCTCAACAACGCAAGGTCACCTTATCATACTGGGGGCAAGGGGGAGCATTCCCCCGGATCTTTCCCCGCAGGAGACGATCAGTATTGCAAGACAAATTGGAGGCGTTATAATAGCAGCGCATCCTTTTAAGGCCAGAAGCCTGGGTAATGTGAAAGGGCTTGATATTGATGCCATCGAGACATTCAATTCAAGATGCATATTCGGGGAGAACAAAAAAGCGGAAAAAATGGCATTAGAATTGGGAAAACCTCAAGTGGGAGGAAGTGATTCCCATATGCTTGCAACGATTGGGAGAGGATATACGGAAATAGATGCAGAACCTTTTATGGAATCAGTATTGAAAGCCATCAGGGAAGGAAAAACCCGTCCAGGTGGCAGGATAGTTCCTTTATATGTAGTTATTTTCCAGATAATGCGGGGGGTTTTCCGGCGCATAAAGACAATGGCATCCCATATAGAAGTTCAGTAGGATCCTTTTTCATCCATAGAAAGAGTTTTTATAATGTTTAACCAATATAAGAGATGCAATGTCAGATTATGATGTAATAAACGTATCTTGATGTAAGATAATCTATTTATGCTCACAAAACAGTATAGATATTGTGTGATTGACATATGAAAACAATGAAAGAATTCCTTGAATATTTTCCCAACAAACATACAAAAATTGTTCGAAGATCGGGATTAATATCTTTTCTTGAATTTAAATTTGGCATAAAAAGAAAGACTAAACAACATTTTCAGGAAGGGGAACTTGAAATGTTTGAAGAATACCTTAAGAAATATATGGAATCTAATCCTAATCATTTTGATGATTTATTAAAATTTGCAGGGTATCTTCATGAATATCCACCTTTGACAGTAAAATCCTATATTTCATCAATGAAAGAGTATTTTGGAAGGAATGATATTTTCTTCAATGCCTACCAGATGAAAGATGTCCGTAATAAATCTCCTAAAGGCAGGGGCAGAACGGAAGAACAGGACATGACAAAAGAAATAATCAAAAAATTGTTGGCTTATACCGATACCAGGGGAAAAGCATTGTTCTTGGTACTCATAAGTACCGGTATGAGAATCGGGGAAGCCTTAACATTGAAAGTTCAAGATATTGATATTTCAAATCGAATAGTTAATATTCGAGGCCAGAATACAAAAACAGGTGAAAGTCGATTTACCTTTCTGAATAAAGAAGCTATTCCAGCATTGGAAGCATATTTAGCTGTCCGACAAAAATATCTTACTACAACATTAAAAAGAGGTGGTGTATGCCCTGGTGCTAATATGCACCGAACTGAAATATACAAAGATCGTGTATTTCCCTTTAGCGAGGAAGTTGCCCTTCAGATATTTACAAGTTCCCTGAAAAAAGCAGGATTGAATAAAATGTCATCCTCAATTCAGAGAAGAACCCTACATATTCATCAATTTAGGAAATATTTCAAGAGTCAATTAGCTGTATCATGTCCATCTGAAATTGTTGAAGCCTTGATGGGTCATAATGGATATTTGAATGGAGCATATAGGCGATATCCTAAAGACCAAATGTTTGAACATTACCAAAAAGGTGAACATTGCCTGTACATCAATGAAGTTGACCTGGATAAATTGGAATCAAAATATGAGCAAAAACTCCAAGAGGAAATCACGGATAGAAGGGAACTGGAAAGACGATTCATTGCCTTGGAAACAAGTTACCAGCAATTATTTAATCAGAAAATGAGTGAACATCTACATATTGGAAAGCAGAATCCTGATGAAATTGCATATCAGGAACAACAATCCAAAGGATTAAAGAGAGGGTTAAAACCTGCTTTTTCTGTTTAGGCTTCACACTTTTTTCACAATTTGTTTTATGTACGCCACATTCCTACTATGATTATGACTAATAAAGATACATTTGAAGGATTATTAAAAGATGCGTTTTTCTTTGCAGGGTTACTTTTTGTAGGGTACACTTTTTTTGTGGATTGGAATGAAAAACCAGCCATTGCTTATACTGCCCTTTTTCAATCTGCTGGTTTCATTATTGCTATAATATTTGGAGTATCTTTGATTGTAATAATAACAAGGTATTTAAAACACCGTTAGCTTCCAACCTAATAATCCTCTATCGTTCAAAATCTCCATATACAAAGATTCCCAATAATCCCGATTACTGTTGGCTTTTACATTACATGAACGACAAAGAGTTATTAAATCTGGATAACAATTTTCTTTGTCATAATGTACGTGGTGAACATCTAATTTTATTCCATTTTCTTTGCATCCACAATCAGGATTTTGACAGGTATAATTATCTCTAATCCTTACGGCTTCCCTGAGTTGAGGATTGAACTTTGGACAGTATGGTAAAAAAGATAATCCACCTTTCCAAGAAGGAGCGAATTCTCCTGTTTTACCATAACAAGGATGGTCTTTTCCTGATTTAAATGACCAAGGATTTTCTCGTCCTTTATTATGATGTCCAGGTAAATATTGAGGAATTCCTTCATAATGATGGTGTCTTGTTATATTAATTACACCTTTACAAGGACAACCACAGAAATGTTTTCCAGTATGTTCTTCAACAAATTTATCAATTTCTGAAGTAGATGTCCTGGTCATACATCTTGATTATTCGAAACACCTTTATATTTTATCAGTTAGGATTTAAATAAAACAATCCTACCGCAAATGGTTAACCGTTTCATTGGCATCTTTTGATTGGCAATAATGCCAGGTGATTAACAATGTCAAAAATATCAAAATGCAAGCATGAGAAACAGGAAATAAGAGTATTTCCAGGAAACAAAAAATTTCAAGTCTGCCTAAACTGTGGCAAAAAAGAGCCGATTATTGAAATCCCTGTTAAGCAAAAAAAAGAGAAACAAGTATCTTCCAAAGCCGTTATCGATGTTAAGCAACCCAAGAAAAATTCGATGCTCGCCACCGCCCTTGAAGTCATACCAAAAGGCAAAGAACTCGAAATGGATGCAATTGTAAAAATGATACAGGATGCAGGACAATCGGCTAAGGCTGTATCTTCGATAAAAACAGTTATAGTTCAGCTATGTCATGGAGCAAAAGCATCTCCCCACATTAATAAATACGCCTGTCTTACAGAAATCAAGTCTCCTGTCTTACAGGATGGCAAGAAGCTATACAAGAGAGATGAGTAAAATGGCAAACATCTATAGCAGAATTTATAAAAAACTTGAAGGTCTTGGAGTGATGGACGTTACTGAAAGTGTCCATCTTAAATCTCAAGGTTTCATGGACTTGGTAATAGAGAGGTTACAGGAAAATCATTATTCTCTTACTCATTATTTTGAGCAAAATGGCGATTTATGTCCAGACCCAGACATGACTATAAAAATAGTCCCTGAAATGAAAATAGCAGAGGCTTTGACCTATCAAGACCAATTTTGCTATAGAGTAGTATATCCAGATTTAGAACATGTTAATATCAAGGCAAAAAAAGAATTAAATGCTTTTCTTGATCAATGGCTTTCTAATCTGAAAGAGCAAGGATTCACCTGGTACAAAGTACCAAGGTAAAGCTTTAATTTTTTTTTGGATTATAGCACCTCAAAGAGGTGATTTGAACATCTTTGTATCATCTATCGATTATTCCCCGTCATATCGCGGATACGAGCATGTTAAACGGTTCCTCTAACATATCTTTGCATATCATTACGGAAAGATGAAGATATTTGAGAAGCCAATTGTCTTATGTCCTGATCTCCTTTGATATTTGCCGAAATGTTATTGGTTACATTGAAAGTAACTGTTTGAACATTGGATTCAGAATTTCCACCTTTCGGAATAACAGCTTCGCCTGAGTGAAGTTTATAGAGCCCCGTACTCGGCACATAATCAGTTCCTTGAGCATAACCCATATAGGAACTGGCACTCTTGTAAGCATTTGTGGCAATATTAATTGCGGCAGATACTCCAGGTATTGATGTTATTGCCGATTTGATTTTATCGACAATACCTACAATGATGTTATATGCGCCTTGAATTGCACCAGTGATAGTATTTTTGATGAACTCCCAGGCTGTTGTAACAGCAGATTTAATTCCTTCCCAAATTTTAGAAAATTGAGTTCCAAGCCATACCAGGCTGTTATAAACAGCCGTTTTGACTTCTTCCCAATGTGTAGCAATCAGATATATTGCCACACCTACAGCCACTATAATGGCGATCAATGCTTCAAAAGGAATACCCAGTACTACCGCAACGCCAGCAATGGCAGTTCCGATAGTTCCTAATACTCCACCAAGCCAAGTGAATATACCCCCTAAAGTGGTAAGTACTGCCATAACCGTTGGCCCTACTACTGTCCAGATTGCAATAGCTCCTGCAATTAATCCAAATGCGCCAACTGCGCCTTGAATAATTGGACTTAATCCAGCAAACCAATCAGTAAATGCCCACATGACTGTTAAGATACCTTCGATAATTGGCGATAATGGAAGTAATGCGGTATCAATGAAATATCCTAATATTTGAGAACCCTCGGACATCCACAAGTTCATAAGGGTGGATACTTTCACCACTGCATATATTGCTACGGCTACTGCCAACAAATTACTTTTCATTTTAACCAAAACTTTATTTTGTTTTTCCAATGATTTGGTGGTTTGCTCTATGGGTTTTTTACTCCTTTGGAATGAATCCTGTAAATGTTGCATTTGTTCAATGTTTTTCAAACTTCCAACATCTTGAATGGAATTACTGAAATTATTCATATTTCCCTGAACATTCAAAACAGTACCATTGATGGAACTTGCCATATTTTTGAATGTGTTATGAAAATTATTGATAGCCGCTATCGCTCCTGCCACATCTGCGGAAATTTTAATCTTTAATCCTTCAACTTGTTCTGCCATGGTGTTTACACCTTCCCTCCGTATTCCTGTCTCCAAGCTTTCTTGACCGTAACGATATTCTTTAATGGCAATCCTGTTTTATAATGAATGTAAAGAACATTCTTTTCAGCCTCTAACAGGCTAATCAATTCATCAGGATAAGGCAACATTTCTTGGATATATTCCTTCAACATTACATTTTCTCCACAACTAATCGACCTCTACAATTCACATGGGGTTGCCAATCTCTTATGAACCAATGAGGGTTACCAGCATTGTATCTGGCTGACTCCTCATTAACGATTTTCCTCAATTCTTCCAATGATTTACCTTTACCTGCTCTTGCTTTAATGTTCCGGCAACATGTAGTTGTCCGATTATCATCAACAATTTGCCAATTATACAAAAGTGAACCGGCTTCATCAAATGTTAAAAATTCAATCTCTCTTGCCTGATTTTCCAAAAATTGTGTTTCAGTCACTATGGTTCTTTCAATTTCACTTACCAATAAACCAATTAACGCAACATTTCGGAAATTTTCATCAATGATCTTATTTGCCTTTGCAAATAGCACTTCATAGAGGTGATCCAACATTTCAGGAGTATCAATACCCATCTTTGCCAATGTTATAGCAATTGCCTGCATTACAATTTCTTTCAATTCGGATTTTGATAATCCCTCTGGATTCACCTGAGAGGTTAAAGCATTTTTTAGTTCCTCTTTGAACCTCAAAGAGGTTGTGGATTGATCAATTATCGATTTGATAATTTCATCAGTTTTGGTCATGATTATGCCGAAAACGGTATTGATACTTGTTTAATTCCTGTACTATTTGGATCTTCGGGAGACAATGACCAACTTTTATTATAATTAATAGTGGTTTGTGCGGAATAATCACCGGAAGCTACATGCATTGTTCCTGCGGTAGTTAATATAGAATATCCAGCCGACATTGTTTTCTTCGCCGTTGCCCAGGTAAAACCATCTCCGGTATCATTTGCTTTATTTATATCCACATATATCGAACTTCCATCATATGCAGTATATGTACATATAAAACTGAAACCTGCCCATGTTACATTATAGTTACACGCATAACATATGATAATAATTTGTTCCAAACAAGAATAATCCGATCCAACCCAATGCAAAGCTTAAACTCTTCGAAAATGTTTTAAAATTAGCTTGAATCAGGTCTTTCAATT
>CABMCA010000040.1 GCA_902384525.1 uncultured archaeon | reverse complement strand
ATTCCATGTATCAGGAATAAACCTATCAAGGTGCCAAGCACTGTCCCGATAATACCGATGAATAAAGCTTGCGCAAGATATATCTTCAAAATCATTTCGCCTCTTGCGCCTATTGCTTTAAGGACACAGATCTCACGGATCTTATTTTTTACGGTCGTGTAAATTATAAGGCTGATTGCGATCGCGGCAAAAAATATGGAAATGCCTGATGTCATTGAGGATATTGCCCCAAATGTCTCGATAATTCCTGCCATTCCTGCTGAAAGTTCCTGCCAGGTCTTGACATTAGGAAGTGTAGTATAATTCTGGAGAGTTAATATATATTTTGAGGATTCTTCAGGATTCTCAAGCCGAATAATAATATTGCTGGCTTCATCTTTTTCGACGAGTTCCTTTACAGTATTGTATGTTGATATTATGGCATACCTGTCAAGTTCAAATGTACCTGTACTGATGATACCTTTTACCCTGAATTCGACGGGTTTTCTATCCTGATATGTGAGAATAACAGTATCACCAACATCCACTTTCATTACTTCTGAAAGAGAGGTGCCAATCAGCAGTTCATTTTTATCCTTATCATCAAGGAATTCTCCCCTCTCTAATGTTTTTGAAAGTGTGGAGGCTTTTTCTTCAAGTGATGGTCTTACCCCGAATATTGCAATTCCGATTTTTTCAGATCTTGATTCGATGTCTACTCCGCCTGTAATTCGGGGAGCAGCACCTACAATGCCTTTTATCCCTGTGACCTTCGAAAGGACGCTTTCTGATTTTGGAATAAAGCTATCGCCAGTATTTGGCTGGATCTGCAAATGCCCTGTGTAAACATTAACAGTATTCCCTACAAAAGCATCCTGCATCCCGTTATTCAATGCTGTCGTAAAAAGCGGTCCAACGACCCCTATTGTTATGGCCAGGATGACCATCAGTGTTTCACGCCTTCTTTTTGACATATCCTTTATGGCAAGGAACAGCCAGGCTTTCATGGTCAGTGTTTCCTTTTTACCAGGTAAAATATTATAGCAGCTATTGCTATTATTCCAATTAATATCGGCAGGAGGTTTTGGCTTTCCGTTGGATTCACAACAATGATCATGTCTTTTTGTATCTCATGTTTTCCAAAGTCATCTTCAAAGGTTATATGCAAAACACCGGTTTTTTCCCCGCTGCGATCAGCATCCAGTGTAAAGAGCGCATTTGAATAATCATCCTTTTTTATCTCCCCAAGATAAGCAAGATTATCCCCGGAAAGTGCGGATTCAAGACGTGCCGTAACTCCTTTTGCATCTCCTGTGCCGGTATTTTCGATCTTTATATTAAGGGTAAAAGGCTGATTCTCCATTAATCTTGCGGGTTCTGTGATCTTTTTGGCGATGTCCATACTCGCTCTTCCTGAGGCAACTATGCCCACAAGTTTGCTCTCGTTATACTCTATGCCCCTTTCGTCAAGATAATTAAGCTCAAGATCGATAGGATAATTTTTGATTGCTGCGTCCTTTTCCAGGGAAAACCATATTTCTGAATTTTTCTGTGACCCCTGAGGCATATCTTTAAAGATCAGTTCCGAATCCGAAGAGAGGGGGATAAGGGCTTTATCTTCCGGGTTCAGGCTGATTTTTAACCATTTAATTTCGTTATCGCCCACATTTTCAAGAGAGATTTGTATTTTAAAAACTTCCCCTGGCTCGACCTGGCTATTGTTTGATGCTACAGATACGTTTTTTATCTCTATCAGTGTCTCCCCTTTGATCATTAGTGTGATCTTTCCGTTATATTCCTTATCATCATAAAAAATTGTATAGGGTAGATCATAAACCCCATATTTTGCGTCCCGGTCAATATCTATCTTGAAAAATGTTTTTCGAGACATGTGCGGCAGCAGGTCAAAATAAGGTGTATATTCATCTGCTGATCCTCCTGCGCTGATAAGATATCCGGGATTATTTATTTCACCCAGATTGTTATTTGGAAAGTAGGATGCAGAAAATGGATATCTTAAAAAAAGATATGCTTTGACATTACCAAGGGAAGTATCCTGATTATTTTGTATCGTGAATTCAAGCCCGATGTTCCTGTCACCAGGCGTCAGGTGAGGAACAGAAAGGACAGTTGTTACGTTGAAAGGATCAGCCTGTACGTTTATGACCAATGCTAATATTAAAAATAATGTGATTATATATTTTTTCATATGTTTAACTCCGTTTTCTGATTCATTGATTTATTGTATATATCCCAGTTTTTTTCATGATTTATTTTCAGCATAAAATCTAGAGATCCTTTAATCATATCATTTACCTGTTCCTCAGGGAATATAATGCCCCTGCTGCGAATTATTAATGATGCGATCCCATGGACATAAGACCACAATGAGAATGCGACTATATCCACGTCCATCCGAGGGAACAATCCCTGTGTCATACATTCTTTCACATTATTCTTGAGCAATTCATATGACTTTAGACCGATATCACAGAAATTCGTCTCCTTTATATTTTTTACAGGACCTCTCGTCATAAACATCAGATCATAATATTCAGGATTTTCAAGGGCAAATGAAATATATGCCTCCCCGCCTTTGAGCAGACTTTTAAGAGGATCATTTGTATTGAGTGAAGTTTTCTGCAATTCGTATAGCTTTTCAAATCCTTCCCTGCGGAGGGTGTAAAGAATTTCATCTTTATTTTTGAAGTATAAATAAATAGTCGCCGGGCTGTATTCAATTTTTTCTGCAATATTTCTTATGGTTATGTTATTGAACCCCTTATCCAGGAACAACTTCATTGCTGTCTTTAGAATCAGTTCTTTCATTTCAGATTTTTCATTTTCTTTTCTTTCTTTTATTCCCATAACTAAACATTGTTAATTTAATAAACATTATTTTTCATATTATTTAAAGATTACGGATCGCAGGAAGTACTCCGTGAATGATATCAGAAGGGAAAGGAACTGTTCAGTCTGGAAGGAGCACTGAAGGAAAAGATTCCACAAATTACGAAAGTTGAGGCAGTTCGGGATCAGGATATGACTGGTATGTCGCGATTGCATTGAAAGTGGATTTTACTTTGGATTTAATGCAGCAAGAAAAGCTTTAAACGATTTGCATTTATTCGAAAGCACATCAAAATCCAATTCGGCAGCATATTTTGGAAGACGGCTCTTTACATATCCATCTTTATTTTTTAACACTTCAGAAGGTTTTGAGTGCTTCCATTTTAAATTTTTGCTGATACATATCCACTCTTCGATCTCATATTCTGCAAGTATAATATTAACAGGCGTTGTCATATTATTCGGTATATGGCCCTTTGCCCTTTCATATCAATTTATATAATTCCGGGGGCCATCAGCATCAAGAACTATTATAATCAGGTCACATGTGTTATCAACCATTTTCAAAATTTCATCCAGTTTTCCATTACAATCAGCTGGTAAATGTTTTGGTTTTTGAATTATTAAATTTTTATTTACCAGATTCGCCGTTTTAAGTCTTTCAATTACAATTGGAAAAAAAGGAACACCCCAGGAATCTTCGACTATTAGTTTTATTTTCATGTTTTTTATTCGATGTGAGATATCTCTCCATAAAGCCAGCCTGTACTAAATGTTATACCTTTTTTCTTTAAGAAATCTCTTATTTTATCTGGATCTTTAATTCTCTTGAATCTTGATTCTCCCTGTTCTTTTTCTACAAGGATCATATCATCAGGCTCGGTCATATCAACTACAACTGGCGAGTGTGTTGTTATTATTGCCTGGATATCGCTTGCTTTTATAGTATCTAGAATAAGTTCCAGGGTTTCAGGATGCAGGGAATTCTCAATTTCATCAATTATTAGCAGGGGAGGTTTTAAGTAAATCGCTATGAGTACAGTCAAAATTTTATAAATTCCATCGGAGGTATTAGGTGGTAAAAGCTCAAACCCTTCTTCATAGAATTTTATCATAACCCTGCCATCATCAGTAATATGAGGCCGTACATCTATTTTTGGAAAAACAATTGAAAGTGGATTGTAAATTTCTTCTGGGATTTTACCTTCTTTGAGGTAAATGGTATGATATACGCTTGAGATATTGGTTCCGTCTTCTTTGAGTTTTTCTTCTCTTCTAAAAGGTTGGGGGTTTTTAATTAAGCGAATATTAAGGGGGTACAAAATCAATAGTTTGTTCATGGTTGATAGAATTACATCTGATGCAATATTGTAAAGTGGGGTTGGATAGTACTTACTTTCGTAGTTAACCGCAGGAGAGAAAATAGTAATTCTTTCAACTTTTTCATCCTTTTGAGGACTTATCTTTGGAACCCTGCCAGTAGATATAGTAAATTTTTTTCCTGTATTTTTTTCTATAAGTTCACCTGACCCGGTTTCCCATAGATACAAGTCTTTAATATAGCCGCTTTCCAAAAGCCGTTGTTCCAAATCTCCTCTAAATTTTTTACCTTTAATTAATTGTTTTTCTTCATTTTTTAATCTTTTTTTACCTCCATACGGTACTTCATATCCGTGAATGTTCTTAATTACATTTTCTATAAAACCTGAATTATGAAATATTGTTACCCATTCTCCTTCTTTGTTAATATACAAATAATCCTTAATATCCAAGACTTCTCGCAAAATCTGGAATTTACCACCAACGCCACTACAGTTTGTCTCAAAATAAATTTCGTAACCTTCAATATCAAAAAGCAGTCCAATAATTATGGGTAGCTCTTCTTTTCTCTGCCACACCACATTATTATAACCCCACCACTCCGAAAATGGATTAATATCTTTATCAACATAAATCTTCTTCAAAAGCCTGAATGCCTCAATTAAATTCGATTTCCCCGAAGCATTAGCCCCTACAACTACATTCATCTTCTCAATATCGATTTCACAATCATGAAGACTTTTGAAATTCTTAATAAAAACCTTTTTTAGAGACGCTTTCACCATCAAAGCATTATTTAAAGAGCATACTATTTAAATTTTTGTAATCAAAAAATAACCAGACAATATACTAATAAAACCGATACAGATATGAATGAGCGAAAGCATAGTTCATAATTATTCAATTCAGATTATATAGAACATGAAAGGTGTTAATCGAAAATATTCAAGAAAATTTTCAAAAGGTATTTAATGATTAATTACATTTAATATAAGAGAGGATATTTTATGGCTAAAAAAATTGAAAAATTTAATGGTAAATTAGAAAAAGAATTGAAAAAAGCAGCTGAAAATTGTGAGCCACTTCGCGGAATTATCACAACTACCCCTTCGGGTAAAATGGGTCAAGAAAATAATAATAAATCAAAAAAGAAAAGGGAAATCAAATAAATGAGTGAGGCAGAATTCTCATCAGAGTTTGAATATTCTGCTGCTTTTCTGAGAATTCTGATTCCAGGTATCATATTTACAACTCTTATATCTATTTTAATATTATTCTATTATTCCAATTACTTTCCAGTTTCTAAAGTATCAATTGAAGAATCAGTATGGACATTACTTCCTGTAAGTATTATATTTATAGTAATATCAATGTTTGTTGGATTATTCATTAATGTTTTAATAACCCCTCTAACCAGGGTACTTGAAGGCTATTATTTAGAACAGAACAAAAAAGATGAAATAATCGGAATTTTTTGGAATATGTTTCATCTAAGACAGTGGGAACAATTTGTTAATTATAGAGATGAGTATAATTCCGCAGAAATGAACAGCATTGAAAGAGGGACAGCTTATACCAATATTTATAATTTTTTTTCATATTGCCTATCTAAAATGACAAGTAATCCCAAAATCGATGATTGTGAACTGAAAAAAGGAATTTTGCCGACGAAATTCGGCAATGTATTCAGATCAATAGAAATTTACCCAGAATGGAAATATGGAATGAATGGAATTTTTTATTGGACTAGAATTCAGATGCTTATGTCCGAGGATAATAAAAAAACCGTGGACAAAATGTATGCTTTTGTGGATATGTTCGTTGAACTGACATGGATATTCCTATTTACTGCAGTTATTTATTTAATTGTTTTAGCTAAAAATGGAAATTATATATATTCCGTCATATTTCTAATTATTTTTTTAATTTTATCTTTATTATCATATAATTTAGCTGTTCAATCAGCATTGAAATTTGGGCTTTATGTTCGTTCAATTTTTGATTTATACCGACATGAATTATGGACCATATTAAAAATGGGTATATTTAATAAACTTAAAACTCTACCTGAAAATGAGAGATGGAAAGATGTATTTAGATATCTATGGTTTTATAATGTAAACCAATGCAAAAAATGTGGAAAATTCTATGAAATCCCTATTGAACATAAATGTAAATAAAAGAAATCACATCTCCTTCCTCAGCTTCGCTATCCTGTCCCTTATCTTTGCAGCCTTCTCAAACTCCTGGCTCCTGGCAGCCCGGTGCATTTCAGCCTCAAGCTCCACAATATAATTGAAGATCTCCTCTTTTGGCGGCGCCTCCTCGGTTATCGCACGCGGTTCAACAGCCTTTTGTATAGTCTGCGGCGTGATGTTATGCTCTTTATTATATTCTATCTGCATGGTTCGCCTTCTGTTTGTCTCATCTATCGCCCTTTGCATCGAACCAGTCATCCTGTCTGCATACATCACCACTCTCCCCTCAACATTTCTTGAAGTCCTTCCTATTGTCTGCAAAAGAGAGCGGTCAGAACGCAGGAAACCTTCCTTATCAGCATCGAGGATGGCAACAAGCGCGACTTCAGGCAGGTCAAGTCCTTCACGAAGGAGGTTGATTCCTACGAGCACATCGAACTCACCAAGACGCAGCCCCCTGATTATCTCGATTCTCTCAAGCGTCTCTATCTCAGAATGCATGTATCTTGCTTTGACTCCCACTCCCAGAAGATATTCCGTTAAATCTTCTGCCATTCTTTTTGTAAGAGTTGTAACAAGAACCCTGAATTTTTTTGCGGTCTTTGCACGGATCTCCCCGATCAGGTCATCGATCTGTCCTGTTATGGGTTTCACTATGATCTCAGGATCAACAAGCCCTGTGGGGCGGATGATCTGCTCTACGACCTGTGCGCTCATGGCAACCTCATAATCCGCAGGCGTTGCCGAAATATACAGCGCCTGGTTCACCCTTTCACTGAATTCATCGAATGTAAGCGGACGGTTATCGTATGCTGACGGCAGCCTGAAACCGTAGTTCACCAGAGATTCTTTTCGTGCATGGTCTCCTGCCTGCATACCGCGTATTTGCGGGATAGTAACATGCGATTCATCGATCACTAAAAGAAAATCCTTCGGGAAATAATCCATTAGCGTATATGCGGGCTCACCCGCTCTTCTCCCGTCCATGTGGCGGCTGTAATTTTCTATTCCCTGGCAGTATCCGATCTCATGCATCATCTCGATATCGAATTTTGTGCGCTGTTCAAGGCGCGCTGCTTCCAGTATTTTTCCAGTTCGCTTTAGTTCCTGTAATCTTCCTTTGAGTTCCTCTTCTATTGATTCGATAGCAAGGTCGATCTTTTCCTGCGGCATAACAAAATGCTTGGCAGGATAGATGACCAGGGTATCTTTTTCCATGATAGTTTTTCCTGTCAGCGGGTCAAATTCCGAGATGCGTTCAATCTCATCACCGAAAAGTTCGATCCTGACCCCGGTTGATGCATAAGAAGGAAATATTTCGATCGTATCACCGCGCGCCCGGAATTTTCCCGTGCTGAAATCAAGGTCATTTCGTTCATATTGCATATCCACAAATCTTGAAAGTATTACCTTTCGCGGCGCTTCATCTCCTTTTCTAAGAAGAATGGACATATCACGCCATTCCTGCGGCGACCCGATGCCATAAATGCAGGAAACGCTTGCTACAACAATAACATCCCGCCGCTCGAACAGTGACCGTGTGGCAGAAAGGCGCATCCTGTTGATCTCTTCGTTTATGGAAGCGTCTTTTTCAATATAGGTATCAGTCTGGGGGATATAGGCTTCAGGCTGGTAGTAATCATAATAGCTTACAAAGTACTCAACTGCATTTTCGGGAAAAAAAGCCTTGAATTCCGAGTAAAGCTGTGCTGCAAGGGTCTTGTTGTGTGAAATGACAAGAGTCGGGCGCTGGATATTCTGGATAACATTGGCGACCGTGAAGGTTTTCCCGGAACCTGTCACACCAAGGAGTGTCTGGTGTTTCATGTCCTGGTTAAGACCCAGGGTCAGCTTCTCGATGGCTTTTACCTGGTCGCCTTTTGGTTCAAATACTGATGTGAGTTTAAATGTCAATGTTATCCCTTTAGTTTATATTCAGTCAATTGATAATAAAGGAAATCCTGTTATCCAATAAGAAATTGGGTTCAGAATAACATTTGTGACGCCAAAAAAGGGAACGAATAAAACCACAAAGAATAAAATAGAAATAAAGAAGGCTCTACCTGTTGATTTCAGTATTTCCTTTGAAACTCAGGTCATTAACATTTATACATCTTTATCACATAGTATTTACATAGTATTCATCATAAAACGGGGTGGCAAAGATATTGAGATCAAATAAAAATACTGAACAAGCTAAAGACAAGTTCAAGGAAGATTTGACTTTCTTCGATTTAACCAATATTATAGTCGGCTCGATTGTTGGGGCTGATATTTATATAGCTTCTGCATTGACAGCCGGGATGATCGGACCTTTTTCAATAATCGTTTGGATCATCGCAGGTATAATGGCCACTATATTGGCATTGGTTTTTGCTTACTGTAGTTATTACGTTCCGAAGGTGGGAGGTCCTTTCGCTTTTGTTTCTTATGCTTTTGATGATTTTTTTGGTTTCCTTACCGGCTGGAGTATGTGGATTGCAGAAATCCTTGCATTACCGGTTTTTGCTATAGCGTTTGTACAATACCTGCAATATTTTTTTCCCCTGGATTCTGTTCAACAAATTCTCATAAAAGGACTGTTCATATTTGCTTTAACTTTTATAAATATCGTTGGAGTTAAAGCTGCAGGAAAACTCAACGACGTTTTGACAGTTATTAAACTGATCCCGCTAATTTTATTGATCTTCGGGGGGATTTTCTTGTTCGTATCTAATCCAAAAACTCTTGTTACAAATTATATACCGTTAGCTCCGCTTGGTTTGAATAATTTCGGGACTGCCCTTGTGTTGATATTCTGGGCATATGCCGGATTTGAACTGGGCACACTGCCTGCAAGTGAAGTTATAGATCCAAAGAGAACAATACCAAAAGCGATAGCAACCGGTATGATGATTGTCACAGCATTTTATCTTTCTACTAATTTTGTTATTTATGGGACAGTTAAATGGTCTGCTTTAGCAACGACTTCAACTCCCCTGGTTGATGTTGCAGCAGTAATTTTTGGGATGGCTGGAGCCTTAATTATGGCTATAGGGGCTTTATTATCAGTATCAGGATCTGATGAAGCAGGTGTCCTCACCACCGCACGATTATCGTATGCAATGTCTATTGATGGCTTATTTCCCGGAATATTTTCTAAAATCCACCCAAGCTTTGGCACACCATATATGGCATTATTGATCCATGGGATAATTGCATTTACATTGTCCATTTTTTCCGGATTACGCGGATTGATCTCATTTTCTGTTTTAAATCTTGCATTTTCATACCTGTTAACCTGTCTTGCCCTGATCATACTAAAAAAACGTACAGAAAAAGGTTTATATGGACAAAATATTTTACCCTGGATTGGCATCGGAGTATGTCTATACCTCCTCTATTCCACATCTCTGTTCGATAAGATTGTTGGTACAGCGTTAATATTCTTCGGTATCCTGCTGTATGTGTTTTTTTCACCAAAAACAGATATACGCCATCTAAAAGAATTATTTCTTTCTGAAGAAAATATTTTTGTAAGGACGATGGAAAGGAAAGAACGGTTCTTAGCAAATTTTATACGATTGCTGCATAAAGCCTACCGAAAAGTGAGGGGAATTTAGCAGGTGAAATCCACAATATTTATCATTGATTGAGCTAACCTTAATTCATGCGCACCGGCACTGTAAGCCTTCCTCTTCACGGAGGAAAAGTACCCCCGTGGCTTTTCAAAAGAATGGTAAAATTAGCCGGTGGCATAACTGAAGCACTCATCCATGAATATGGCCATGACGAATTCTTAAAACGTGTATCCGATCCGTACTGGTTCCAGGCATTATCCTGCGTGCTTGGATTTGATTGGCACTCTTCCGGCACGACCACGACCACATGCGGCGCTCTGAAGATGGCACTTTCTCCTGAAGAGCACGGCATAGCGATCGCTGGTGGGAAAGGAGCAATATCAAGGAATGCACCGGATGATATTGAAAAATACGGCGATACCTTTTCACTTTCTTCTCAAAAGATTGAAAGGCTGAAATATTCAAGCAGGATAACTGCTAAAGTTGATAATTCCTGCATCCAGGATGGGTATCAATTGTATCATCATTGTCTTTTTTTCACTGAGAGCGGCTCCTGGGCTGTAGTGCAGCAGGGAATGAATGAAAACTTTGCTCGCCGCTATCACTGGCTTTCTGATTCCATTACCAGTTTCATTGAACAACCTCATTCAGGCATATGCTGCGATAAAATTGAAGATAGGGTCCTGGATATGACAGCATATGCCAGCGAATCAAGCCGGAAGATAAGTCTTGATCTGATAAAAGACAATCCAGAGCACCTCAGAAAATTTTTTAAGCCATCGAGACAACGCATGCTGACAGATTTTGAATGCGGCTTTGGTCTTCCATCTCACCATCCTGTTCTTGATATCGATATAAGTGAAAAAGGCATGGCTGTGCTGAAGAAAGCCTATGAACTGCAGCCATCGAACTATGAGGAACTTATCTCGCTTCAGGGCATTGGGCCAAAAAAGATCAGGGAGCTTGCACTTATTTCTGATCTGGTTTTTGGGACACCACCAAGCTGGCGCGATCCTGTAAAGTACAGTTTCACACATGGCGGAAAGGACGGTTTTCCATATCCCGTGGATAAGGAAGTGTATGATAATTCAATAAAAATCCTGCATGAATCTGTTGAGAGCGCAAAGCTTGAAAAAAAAGAGAGGTATAGCGCGATAAAGAGACTTGAGGAGTACATAAGGTTTCCGGCGTGTGATACAAGATAAATCTGTATCTGGAAGTGATAATATTATAAAAATTTTCGCTTGTGGAAATAATATCAGTACAACTTGTGTTGCTCAATCCTTGAGAAATCAGCAAAAAAGTTGACACTCCCATATAATAATCAAACCCACTGAAACGTAAGAGTCAGAGCATCCTTTATGATTCACCCCCCCACAACATAATCATCATGGATTTCCGATCGCGGATTTCAGAATGACAATAAAGTTTATTAATACAAACCTTAATAAAATACTAATATAATAATTAAGGTGCTAATATTTATGACAGAATTACTTGATTTATTTCGACCGGAAAGTAAGACAATAAAGGAAATTTTTGGAGATGCACATGCATTTTATCAAATGCCTGACTACCAAAGACCATATAGTTGGGCCTAATATTATGATTTATTGGATGGGCTCTGTGGTACCGAAAAGTTTAAATCAGATAAAAAATAATTTCTAATTAATTAAGCGTGGGAGTTTGCTTAATTAGTCCTTTAAAAGGGGGTGAAAATATGGCAGAACAAAGAAGCATGGAAGCTGAAGGTAAATTAAAAGAAGCACAAGATAAATTAAAAGAAGCAGAAGCTAAATTAAAAGAGTGCGAAATGAGCCTTAAAAAAGAGAAATAGATAACTTCAGAACAGGAGAGGAATGCCAATAGATGTAAAAAGTCTCTATTGGTTTCTTTTTTTTAGATTTGAAAAAAACAATATTGCTTTCGCTTATTCTTGATTTTTACCACATATCTCCACTTTTTTATAATTGACATCGATTCCTGAAATAAGAGAAAATAAATCAAGCATTGAAGCCATACTTCTATTGCTTTTTCCAATCAATTCCTTAATCAATAAGATTATGACGCTCTGTTTAAGATCAAGCTCTGGCGGTCTTCCAGGGCCTCTATGGATTTCAATATTTGTTGCCTCGT
>CABMCA010000039.1 GCA_902384525.1 uncultured archaeon | reverse complement strand
TGTATCATCTGAAAACCATTCATTATTTATAGATAGGGAATAAAAAGTTTAATTTAATTATTATGTAGACCCTACAAAAAATTGAACTACCGTTTTTGGTTATGGTATTATTTTATAAACTCCGGTCGGAGAGAATATGGCATGGCTGCTCAAAAAAATAAAAGGAGAAACCTGAAAGAATTATAAACCACGTTAAAAACGAGACCATACCATTTTTTTCCATGTTCCATTTTGACTTCGAGGGTGGCTATCGGCACCGGGGATTAATAATTAGACTTTGATAAATATACGACTGTTCCCGCGCTATTCAGGACACCCAGGTATTTTCATATAATTATTTGATCGGCGAGCCTGAAAGAGAATACCTTCGAGTAAAAATAGAGTTCAGCATCAAGAGCACGTTTGATATTCCGAGCGCGACGGAATCCATGCTGCTCTCCCTCGAATGGCAGGTATGAGACAGGTATTCCCTTGCGCCTCAAAGCATTGAACATCTTTTCTGTCTGATCAGGCGGGACAATTTTATCTTCAAGTCCCTGGAAAAATATCACGGGACAGGATATATTATCTGCAAAGTTTATAGGCGAGCGCTTCTGGTAAAGATCCCGGCAATCAGGATAAGGACCGATCAACCTGTCAAGGTATCGCGACTCGAACTTGTGCGTCTCCTTTCTCATTGCTTCCAGGTCGCTTACACCGTAATAATCTGCCCCTGCCTTGAAAGTGTCCCTGAAAGTTAGAGCACAGAGCGTCGTATAGCCTCCAGCGCTTGCGCCTCGAATGATAAGCCGGTCGCCATCCACCTCGCCCAGATCAACAAGGTGTCTGGCTCCGTTCACGCAGTCGTCAACATCAACCACGCCCCATTGATCATTGAGACGCTGTCGAAATGATCGGCCATAACCGGTGCTGCCGCCGTAATTCACGTTCAGGACGGCAAAACCCCGGCTGGTCCAGTACTGGATCATGAGGTCTAATTTACCTGAAACGGCAGATGTCGGCCCACCATGGGATATGACCAGCAGCGGTGGCTTTTCATCAGGCAGACCCACATAGTCCGGATTTTGTTGCGGATAAAAGAAGGCATGTGCAGTCAGCCCATGCTCTGTTGGGAACCCTATTGGCCGTGGAATGGATAGATATCCGGCATCAATTACCATATCGGTTGAGCGGCGAAGAATCTCAACCCATTCCGATTGCAGATCGAGTTGGACTATTGATGCTGGTTCGGTCGGTGATCCGGCGACAAATACAGCCTTACCGGATCTGGCTCGAAGATAGGAGATATCGGTGTAGTTTGTCTTTATGGGTTGGAGCTTTTTCTTCGTAGTATCCAGATTGGCCAGGTGCCAGGTTCCTTTTTCGTTATAGGTGCAAATTATGTTATCAGATGATACGAAAGCATATGTTGACATCCCAAAGAACCACTGAGGCGCTCCAAACTCGACTTCCATCTCGACGATTGGCTCAATATGCCCCTTTCGCCAGCGGTACAGATTCCACCAATCCGTACGGTCAGAGACATAGTACAGGATACCATCTGGTGACCATTCCGGCTGGAAGATAGATTCGTCAATGCCGCCTGCCACTCGTCTTATCCTGCTAAGACCTTCTTCGGCCATCAGTTCACCTACCCAGAGTTCAGTTCCATCCCAGGGCATGTTGGGGTGATTCCAGGTGAGCCATGCCAGGTGAGATCCATCAGGACTGAGGCGCGGCGACGAGTAGAAGTTGTTCCCTGAAACGAGCACCTTGCCGTTTTTGTTTCCATGGAGATCGATACTAATCAAACTGTTGACCGGTTCGCACTCTGTAACAGTATGGTCTTCGCACACACAAATCAACCGGTTCCGATAGCGATCTGCAACTATGTCTGCATACCGCAGTTTTCCTTCAAGTGTGATTGGTCTTGGCAAACCTCCGGGAGCCTGGCAGTAAATGCGCTGATCGGTGAAATTAGAAAAGTAAACTGTGCCGTCATTGATGGCGAAAGCACCGCCACCGTACTCGTGCACCCGCGTTCTGGCATTGAAGGGAGAAGGAGTAATATCAGCTATCTGTCCTTCCGGGGAACGCCGCACAACAACACACCTGCCGCCTTCTGCAGGTCGCATCTCGATCCAGTAGATATTATCCCCATCAAGAACAACCTGGTCAAGCCTGATCGTTCCGGAGGCGATCATGTCCGACGTGATTGGTGATTTCCATGAACCATATGGAGCTTCCTGTGGCTTTGTCATTTTAGCTTATCTCCATTTATAATTTCGGTCATAATTCAGGTCCGATATGACCTTTAACGGTCTGGCAAATTACAGTTTTCAACCCCGTTCCAGAGAGAATTTTCCAGACATTGACCATTTCTTCATATTCCGGCCTTTGTATGTATAATCTTCGGAATGCTGGCCTATAATCCAATACGCAGACCTGCACTTGCTCGTCAATCGTTCTTATTTTCTCTCCCACATTCTCGATCTCTTCACATGAGATGAGATATTTGTTGTAAGGAATTCCAATACCAATGAATATTTTTTCAGAATAATTATCTACAATATACTTTACTGCATTCCATGCAGTTTCCAAATATTTTTTGGCTAATTCTTTGTTCTTTACTCCCGTTATATGTGCAAATGTATCCAGTTCGAGGCTTTTCAGGTCTATACCAATATCGGTCATGCCAGCTTCAACGAGTTCATCCAGATAATCAGGTGTGAGTATCGAACCATTTGTATCCACATGAAAACGCGCGTTCTTGTCAGGGTTTTGCTTTTTTAATTCCCGGAGATATTCAATTAACCATTTCCTGTTCAGAGTGCACTCACCACCCGAAATAGCCATTCTATCCACCCTGTAACTTCTTCTCGCATCGCTCATTAGTAAAGCGGCTTCTCTTGGAGTGAGTGCAATTTCTTTGCCATTGTATGTTGAAGTCCAGTTCTGGCACTGTGGGCATTGGAAGTTACATCCGCAGGTAAAACATGCTGTTTCTATAAAGCCACAAGACTTTTTTAACTTCCACGGAGTTCCCACTCCTCCAACAGCATGTCCCATCCAGCCGTGAACAGGTCTTTTTGGAGTAACTTCTGGTCTTGTGTTAATATTCATTCCTTCTTTTACTGCCGTCACGCAGCCGGGTCTTAGCTCACCATTTACAAGAACAGCGCAACTCCAGCATCCACCTGTTTTGCAGGGAACAAACAAATCACCTTCACCAGGAAATTCGCATACCTTATGACCGCACATCTCAAGTGCCTTTCTGACAGTAATTCTCTCCGGAACTGAAATAATTGCTCCATCAACTGTAATAGAGATGTTCTTTCCATTCCGTATTTCAATCATCTGAATGGCTTCATATGGACAGGCAAGACTGCACGCGCCGCATCCCGTGCATTCCTCGGAATACCCAACATATTTGCTTGAACATGCTACCTCATCGCAGAATCCACAGTGTCTGCATTTATCCAGATTTTTTTCAGCAATATACGGCATCCTGATCAATCCACTCTGCTTGAAGAAGTAACAGCTTCAACCTCGGTAAATCTGCAGCCTTACAGGTTCAATAGATGATAGAAAGCGTTATGCCATATAATATTTACTGCCAAAGTATCAGTAAATCCTCTGCTCTTGAATACGACAAACTAAAGCGAAGTTTCGGTTTACTAACGAATAGTTTCAACTCACGTACCAAAACAATAAAAATAAGCACGTACAGGTTGAATATCATTTCAATTTATGCTCGACTCTCGCTATCGTCTTGTCAAACATTTCGCAAAGCCGAGACAGGCGAGTATGTGCCTATCGAATCTATCGAGATGACGAGAGAAACGGTGGCATGGTCGCCCAAATTGAAGCAGAGCATTTATATCACACCCGGCATGCCGGATGCGGGTGAGCTTAAGCGTGTTCGCGAGGTCAACGTGCTCAGGATTTATGAACAAGCATATCGACTATCGAGTTGACGTATGAAGAAAAAGAGCGGTTCGAGAATGTATTTAAGGCATACCAGGAAAAAGGCGGGCAGATTGTCTTCAGTCGCAAAAGGGTAGGCAGGAAGACTGTCTCATTTTTTGAACTCTCGAAGAAAAAAAGAGGAAAAAGACCGAAGGAAAGAAATTGAGATAAAAAGCATGCTGCTGTCAGAGAAAATCGAAGGAGAATAAAAGATGTCCATATCGGACCTGCTTCAAGGAAACGGAAATATAGCAGCGAAATGTTTAAGAAGGCCAGGCAACAATAATTTAGGAAGGGTGAACTATTAAAATGAATTCTCTTGCCCAGGCCAGAACATTAGGGGGAATAGGTTCCATACTTATTCTACTGGGAATAGTTCCCATTGCGGGCGTTGTTCTATTTATTGTCGGGTTTATCATGGTTCTTATGGCAGTCAAGTATATTTCAGAAACTGTAGAAGACAAAACGATATTCAATAACATGCTCATCGCAGTTATCTTGGCTATAGTGGGGATGATTGCCGGGCTTGCGGTTGCAATAGCGGGCAGGCCGTTTCCGTTTTTCAGGGAATTCAGGCCATTATATGGTCAATCGATGTTCATCGAGCCAGGGATGTTTCCTTTTTTTACAACACTCGTAATAGCGCTCGTCATCGTATGGGTCTTCTATATAGGTTCAGCGATATTCCTGCGAAAGAGCTACACTACAGTTGCATCCAAACTTGATATAAGCATGTTCGACACAGTTGCTCTATTCTATCTGATTGGTGCGGTACTTGCAATCATACTTGTAGGATTCATTGTCATATATGTAGCAGAAATCTTACAGACTGTAGCATTCTTTTCAATAGTCGAAAAGCCACAGCAACCATTACAGGCATGAACAAAAATATTCGAAAAGTTACCAAGGTTTAAGCCTATATGCAGAATGTTATGATACAGGTTGAAATGGACAGGATTTATAAAAACATTCATTTTCCGCCAGGCGCTTTAGTTGAGTTGGTTGATAGCCGGGGATGAAACCCTGAGAAACTATGGATCTTCTTACACAGGGTTTTTCAATCTTGATGGTTATTGCGGCTCGCATAGCCCCAATTGTTCTGATTATATTGGTTTTCACATTTCTACTCCAGAGAGCCAGTAAGCGCAGGATTGAGTTCATCAAAGAGAGATTCTACGAGCCTACCAAAAAACCTGTAGATAGCGATTGGGGAATAAGGATCCTCTACCCCAGCAGGCCTATTGAGAAGTGTATCATTTTGTATACTTAAATTCGCCACATGCGGCTAAGTAAATCGTATTTTTATCACCTTATACAATTTGTCAGATGGCTTTTTACCACCGTAATTTCAGACTGTCATCATCATATTTTTTGATAAAATCCCCTAG
>CABMCA010000038.1 GCA_902384525.1 uncultured archaeon | reverse complement strand
TACACTAATTTTTTGCTTCGTAAGAAGAAGTGTTTTGTTTTTTACTCCTATAACCAGCTTATCGTGTGGATGAATCCCGATTTCTTCACATAATCTATGAGGTATAACAATTCTTCCATCTTCATCTATATCGACAATTTCCAATTCAGAACTCATATACTCTGTATTATGATAGAACGGTATATATAAATCACGCATATCTGCTCTCAAAAAGCATTGGCAGAAGGATAAAATTTATTCGATGTTATTTATTAAAATGGTGGCGCACGCTTCCCCATGCAACCAATATCCATAAAAATACCGCGCCGCCGTTTCACCCTCTTCTTTCCAGCAGGATAAGGAAGGGTATGCATATGCGAGCAGGATTGTTTTGGTTTATGAAGTAGTATTCATCAAGACAAAAGGAACGCGGATGACACGGATTGCGCGGATACGCACGGATTTAATGGTTGTGATTTATGCCATCTGCGTTCTTATTTCCAATAATTGTGCTGGATTCAAGGAGTATCAAGGTCTCTCATATTTATATAAAACATCATCGATCTTTTCACTCAAATTTTGATATTGTTTGCCAAAATGCTCAGGCTTGATCTCGATGATGCTTCTCTTCCTAATCTTCGAACTTTCCAGCCCTTCACTGATCGTGGTATTCATATTAAACACATGCACTACTAAGGATATAAAATTAAGCTGATTAACTGATTCTGATCCGACAAAAATTGAGAGTTGTAGAATAAAATTTATTCTTCCCTATCAATTAAAATCCCCGGCGCCGGGCAGGAGCGGCATGCTGCCCTGAAAGCCGGATGCAGGCGCGCCGGGGTGTTCTGTGCCTGCGCCTGTTTGTGTGCGCGGAGATAAGCGGTTAGGGATAGAACACGGATCGGACGGATAGGCACGGATTTTATATCATGCATATTCGTGCTCTATTCGTTCACATCGGTTTATACCTTTAGACGTAAAGTTGGGAGTGATATAGTGATTTCATTAAACCATAATCATAAAACTCTGGCCTCAGCAGCATATGGAAAGGTTCTCTGTTAGATACTACCATCATTTTTCCCCTACTTCTTCGGAGGTATCTGTATCAGAAGAAGCTCCTTCAAACTCTCCACGTAATTGAATTCTCCATCTATCCACTACCTTTTGAATTTTATTATTATCAATTGGAGGGTTGGACCAGCCTTCAACAAAAGATATATCGTTTGATTGAGGAAGTTGTTCCCTTCTCAATTCATTGATTAATATTCGTGAAGGAATTGAGGCAGCTTGTCCAATAAAAATAGCCTCTCTCCTCCTCAATGAAGGAAGTATTTTACCTAAACTAGTTAAAGAATCAGGCAAAAATTTTAATACATATGATTGATCCTCACTATTTGTCAATCTAAGGACTAACCAACTATTACACTGGGATAGGACAGTAGGTTCAATTTCGCTTGGTCTCTGTGAAACTAATAGTAAACCTAAACCGTATTTTCTTCCTTCCTTAGCAACTCTCTTAATTGCATCTTGGGCAGCTGTATATTCAGCCTCTCCTCTATTAGGAACATAACGGTGAGCTTCCTCACAGACTAATAGAATTGGATTTTGAACTCGTTCTTCTGGCGTCTCCCAGAGTTTATACATAAAGAGAAGTCTTGCAATAGTTGAACTGACGATACCAGCCACATCATTCGGGATTCCAGATATATCAACCACTTTTAATGGTTTTTCATAGTTAATAAATTGAGTAATAATATCCTTTATAGTATCAGTATTACTCGACCAATTATCCATCAAAAAATTTAATCTTACATCATTTCTCAGAGCATCAATTTTATTTAATATTGAGAGATGTTTGTCTTGTTTAGAGGCTTGAGGAGGCATATCAGCTTTGATTTTTTGAATTAATAATTCTAATGAAAATGGAATTGGTGAATCTACTGAAATTTTATCATACTTAGAACTTATAATTTTAGCGCCTTCTTTTCTGCAATCAATTAAAGCGGTTTTTAAAATATTAATTTGTGAAGTTGCTTGAAATTCAGATTTACCGATTATCAAATCTGTAAGTTCTTTAAGATTGAGCAGCCAATATGGTAATTTTAAAGTTCCTTCATCAGATACTAACCGTTGCGCTTGAGGAAATGCTTTATTGTATTCGTTATGGGGATCAAAAATTATAATATGAGGATGCCAAGGTCTTAGATTATTTTTATTATCTACTCCCGGGACATAGGTTGATATTGCATGAATAATTGCAGCTACGGTCGCAGATTTACCTGATCCAGTTGATCCTAATATTGCAGTATGTTTAGAGAATAATTCATCGATATTTGCAAAACAAGGAATTGTACCAGTACCCACGTACGTACCTATCTTGATGGCATGTCGATCATTACATTCATAAATGCTTTTTAATTCAACAGAGGTTGTAAGATATAACTCTTGTAAGGGTAAGGGATATGTGCTTATGCCCCTTTCAAATTCAAGATGATATTCTGAGCAAAGTTCAGGTTCCTTATGTAACTCCCATTGTCCTTCACCAAACAGATCGGCCTCTAAAATTCTAGAATCCTCACTTGGAGGTATATAATTGCCATTTTCAGCTTCAATTTCACTTTTCAATCTTAACTTAGTTACATACATAAACAAAAGTCTATTACCAAAGTAGGATTTAAGTATAGAACCAAATTGCCCTATTGAATAAACTTCAGAATTATATACACGATTTAATTCATCGATGGATTTCTCTAATTCTGCTTTAATGTGAGTTCCATCGACTTCAATTATCCTTCCTATTTTTAGATTTTTGTCAGGTTCTCGACAGCTATGTGGTATCATCATCTCACCCATTTAAGATGTCGATTATTTTCTCAAATTTATACCAATCAATATCGTCCTGTGAATCTAGAATTTTTTCTCCATTTTTCCAAATACCATTTTTGCCTAAAATTAGTATTTGAGAGCAAATCTCGCTATCTTGAAGCCATAAATTCAGACACTTTGGTAATTCTTTAGCACCAAGAAAAATTATTACTGATAATGCCCCCTTACTCTTTCTAATTCCATCTTTTACTTCCATATTTATATGTTCATCATTGAATCCATAACCTATAATCGCCAAAACATGGTTCTCTGTTTCTGAGAGATGTTCTCTCAAACTCATCATCATTTGAGCAAATGGATCATTTTGGGTCTCTTTATATTTGATGGAAGCAGGGTAAATTACTACATGCTCACTTTCCCCGTCTATTGATCCAATAACTTCTCCTTTAGGAAGAGAGGATCGAACTCTCATAGGAAAAATCATGCTTCTGCGGTTTAATCCAATCTATAGAGCCATGCAATTTATAAACTCGTGCCTCAAATTCCCTCCCTGTTCCTGATAGAGATTTGTCTTCATAAAAATAATTTTGATCCCACCAAGCAGTTGCGCCCCCTATAAAACCATCATTAAAAGATACTCTCTCGAGTGCTAAAGCATCTTCAAAGAGTGTATCATAATTTAAAATAAAATAATTCACTGGTCTTTTTGTCCTTTCTCTTCCTTTTCTTAAACTAAAATGTATTGCTCTGCAAAATTTCCGATGATATTCAATTGTGGATATGTTAGAACCCAATATTTCTACTATATTTTCCTTTATCTTTTTAATTAGTAGTTGGGTATGCTTTCTTTCGTAAGATCCAGCTTTAGATAAATAAAGAGGATTTAGTATACCTTTTGTTAATTGGCGTTGTAAAATAGCATCTATATCTTGTATTTCACTTAAAAAATCTTCTATGGAGGTATTTTTTATTTCTGCATACCTACTCTTTATTTCCTTTAGTAAATTAAAAGACGTTTTTTCATCCTCGTTAGTCATCATGTCGGGATCAAGTTTCGTACATACTTGTTGAGTAAGACCGTTCATCAAGGGTAAACCAGCACAAAGACTACATCCTGCACCAATAAGAAATGAAACTCGTGTCTGGCTTAAAAGCTGTTGCATTTGCTTATTGTATTCATTTATTAAATCCCCATTTGACAAATTATTATCTCCTCTTTATATTAATATCTATTCGGTTTAATGGAGTTATGCATAGCTTACTCTTGGTATTATTAAGTTTTCTTGTTATTAGTGGAGAATAATTCATGTGAGCTACTGAATTACAGGTCTTAAATACCTTTCAATATTTAAAAGAGAATTTTCAAGTTGCTTATGAAATATTTCCAATTCATCATTTATATAAATACTTGCATTTTTAATTTCAGTTGTCTTTTTCATCATAGTGTTAAAACTTCTCGCTTGGTCTTGAATTGTTTGTATTTCTATCTGGATTTTGTCAATCGGAATTGATTGATTTTGCTTATCCACGTCATTTTCTATAAACATTCTTGCAATTCTGTATGCAAAGTAAAGGCCATTATTTTCATACGAAACTATCATGCTGTTTTGTGCAATTCTTACAGGTTGCATTTCTGTTGGGATTTGATTTTGTTTTTTAAATAGAAAGATTGTAAATTTTGCATTTCGGTTTGAAATTATCTTACTTATTTCTTGATTAATTTTTTTGCAAGTGTATTGGCATCCGTCTTTGCATTCTATCGCAATTCTATCTTTTTTATTTCCATCAACGCTTATAAGAAAGTCCCCTGCCTTTCCACTTCGTCCCGAAGATGTACTCACATCTTCTATCATATCCCCATATGGATTTACGATTGCTTGAAGTTCGGCTTCGACATCATCTTGAAAATCAATTCCTTTTAAGGTTGTTTTTTGGATGATGTCTTCCATTGCTTGCTCTTGTTCTAATAAAGTTTTAACTTCTTTTATATTTTTAACTATTTCCTCTTTAAGCTGATTTATAGGAGAATCCTGTTTAGAAGGGTCTAATAATTTCTTAATTGTTCCTTTATCAACATCAAAGTTCTTCTCAAGCAGTTCAGAAAATTTATGCATTGCACTTTCTTTATTATTGAAATCGAAAGACTTATCAAGTAATTTTTTAACAATCCCCCTTCGTTCATCAAAATAATTATCTAAATTAAAAGCAAGCATACCTAATGGCGTGTCCTTCTTTGTAATGTCTAAATTTTTAGTTAAGGTTTTATTTAGAATTCCATTTTCTTCATGAAAATAGAATGATAAATTGTCCATAAATTTCGACATGGGACTATCTTTTTTCTTTACACTAAAAGTCTCATCTATTATTTGTTTTACAACTCCATTTTTATCATCAAAATAATTTTCAAGAATTTTTGTTAATTTTGCAATAGCACTATCACTTTTTTTTATATCAAAAGTCTCATCAATTTTCTTATACAACTGTGCTACTGAACTGCTACTTTTGTTAATATCAAATGTTTCGTCAATCTTTGTTTTTATCTCTTTTTCTTGTTCTCTAAATTTAATCTCGACTTCATTCATAAATTGATTGAACCTTTTATCAACATAGTCTACATTATATCCAATCATCATATTCTTAAGACCAACACTACCTATGATGATTGCACGTTTTAACCACTCCTCCTTTTCCACTTTGTCTTTCAAAAATTCATATACTTCTTCATTTTGTATATACAAATTGTATATATGAATTTCTTTAGTGCCTGAATTCAATGTTACTTCTGACTCTTCTTTTTTTGATTTTGATACCATCCTTTAACTATAGTTACACGCATAACATATGATAATAATTTGTTCCAAACAAGAATAATCCGATCCAACCCAATGCAAAGCTTAAACTCTTCGAAAATGTTTTAAAATTAGCTTGAATCAGGTCTTTCAATTC
>CABMCA010000037.1 GCA_902384525.1 uncultured archaeon | reverse complement strand
TGTTCAGAAAGTCTGGGAGTTAAGAACTAAATATGGCTTCCAGCCAAAGGCGTGAGGTGATTCAAATGGCACCAAGATTCCAAAAAGCAATGGAAACAAAATATACTAAGGAATGGGGCACCAATAAGAACAAGGGCGGTAAAATAACCGATAAGAAGACCAAATACCTGAGACTTGGATACACACAGAACCCAAGAAAGGTAGAAATGGCAAAGTGCGGAGCAGCAATCACCAAGAAGAGAGGATTGCAGGCATATGACCCCAAGTTGCACTTAGCAGGTATACCCATGGGTCAGAGACAGTTGACCCCATACACAATATCCGGAACAGATATCGTATGCGACGGTGACGATCTCCACTTCGTCAACAATGCAGCAATGCAGCAGGAATGGGACGATATCAGGAGAACATGCGTAGTAGGTCTTGACCTCGCACATGAGACTCTTGAGAAGAGATTGGGCAAGGAAGTCACACCTGAGACAATCAACTACTATCTGGAAGTTTTAAACCATGCAATGCCTGGCGCAGCAATTGTTCAGGAACACATGGTCGAGACACACCCGGCACTGGTAGATGACTGCTATGTGAAAGTATTCACAGGCGACGAAACCCTTCAGGATGAAGTAGACAAGCAGTTCGTTATCAATATCGACAACGAATTCCCTGACAACCAGGCAAAACAGATCAAGGCCACAATGGGCAAGACCTCCTGGCAGGCAGTGCACATCCCAACCATCGTCACAAGAACAGAAGATGGACCAGGCACAAGCCGCTGGATGGCAATGCAGGTCGGCATGACCTTTATCAGCGCATATCACATGTGCGCCGGTGAAGCAGCAGTCGGAGAACTTGCATTCACAGCCAAACACGCAGGACTTGTCGAAATGGGTGATATGATCCCGGCACGCAGAGCAAGGGGTCCAAATGAACCAGGAGGATTATCCTTCGGTCATATGGCAGATATCGTCCAGACAAACAGAAAGGGTCCAGACGATCCAGTCAATGTAGTATTGCAGACCGGTAGCGCAGCAACAATGCTGTATGACCAGATCTGGCTCGGTGGCTACATGTCAGGCGGCGTAGGATTCACAATGTATGCATTACCAGCATACTGCAACGATATCCTTGACGACTTCCTGTACTGGGGCAACGACTATGCAGCAAAGAAATACGGCGGAAATGGAAAGGCAAAGGCCACCATCGACACCGTAAAAGACATAGCTACAGAAACAACACTGTACAGTCTTGAAGCATACGAGAAGTACCCGACAACACTGGAAGACCATTTCGGTGGTTCACTGAGAGCAACAGCCGTAGCACTGGCATCAGGCGACGCAACAGCTCTGGCAACAGGACACAGCCAGGCCGGTCTCTCTGCATGGTACCTGTCCATGTACCTCCACAAAGAGGCACACGGCAGACTTGGATTCTACGGGTATGACCTGCAGGATCAGTGCGGTGCAACCAACGTGTTCTCAATTGGCTCAGATGAAGGCTGCATAGGCGAATGCAGAGGCGCAAACTACCCCAACTACGCAATGAACGTAGGTCACCAGGGTGGATACACCGCTGTAATCTCAGCAGCTCACGCGGGCAAAGATGCATTCTGCGTCAATCCATTAGTCAAGACCTGCTTCGCAGATGACTTGATCAACTTTGACTTCGCAGACCCAAGAGGAGCATTCGGCAAGGCAGCTCTCAGAGAGTGGGACCGCTGCGCCGGTGAGAGAGCATTCGTTATCCCAGCAAAGTAAACATTGTTAAGTAGGCTATATGCCTACTTTTCTTATTTTTTTTGGGATACGAAAATCAAATGGAAAAATATATAGCATAGTTTGAAATTAATGGTGATGTGATTTAAAATGGCTGAAGCAAAAGTAAGAACGCCCAAAGTACCAGGTGTAGTGAAATGCGCGTATTGTGACGGAACAGGGAAACATTTTGGTACGGCATGTATTGTCTGCGGCGGAACAGGAAAAGTAGAGGTTGTAGACTCATCCCGAAAATGCCAGTGGTGCAAGGGAAGAGGTTATTTGATGCAGGGCATACCATGCACAAATTGTGGCGGAACTGGAGCCACAAGACCTATTGGTAAAGAGCGCCTGTTTTAAAATCATAGAGCTATAGGGGTTTCCCCTATATCTTTATCAAAATCTATTTTATACGATTTTTTAAGAAAAAAAGTAATTATTTCTTATAATTATACTTTTCACTCATTTTTTGAAAAATATAATCATGCGCCTTATTCACCTCATCGAGTTCTCCGCGCAATACAAGAAGATTATCAGACTCAACATCGATTGTTTTGATGGCACATTTGCGAGTGGTGACTTCTAAATTAAATTTTTCCATAGCCTCCATGATTAGTTTGTGAGGAACTCCCGGCGGTAAAACAAGGTCATAGAGGCCTTGAAGTTCATTTTCTTTCTCATCCGCAATATTCTCCTCTTCAACATATTCATCGCCTACATATTTAGTATCTGCCATGGAAATCACTGATGACATGAATCACAATTATCTCACATAAAGTTTGTGGTGGGGGACCCAAAAGTTTCATTGGAATTGTACCTCATTCAAACCAGAAAATATGCTCACAAGATTATTATTCCCGCCACAATGGATTCCAACCCAGCCTTATCCGAGTCTTCCTTCTTTAACCTGAACAGTTTAGATTTTCCCCCCTACAACTTAAAATCAACAGCTGTAGTTTCCTTTAGTAAATCCTTGAACCCCATCATTTCTAGTGTTTTTTCAGAAATTCCCGTTAAATTCAGGTGCCAT
>CABMCA010000036.1 GCA_902384525.1 uncultured archaeon | reverse complement strand
GCGGTCGGAAATCACGTTGTGTTCAGTAATGGTTTGTACAATCCGTCAAGCCATGAGGGCAGCAGGCTGATAGCTCATGAATTGACTCATACGATTCAACAGCGCGGCGTCGTGTCGGTCACACCTCAAGCCCAGAGCTTTCGCATCGGCGAGCCCGGCGACGGCCTCGAGCGGGAGGCAGACGCTGTTGCCCGGCGAGTGACCGCAGGCAAGCGAGTCGAGAGCGGAAGTTTCACTCGGATTGGTCATGGATGGAGCGTAGTTCAAAGTCTCCTCCTCCAAAAAGATAACGGGGACGACGAAAAGAAAAAGAGCGAACAGAAGAAGACAGATCAACCCTGGATACCGATGCCGGTGTTTGATGAATTCGATCCTGCCATCATTGTTCCTGATATTCCAGCGCTCCCAGGTTTCATAAAAGGGCAAAAGGTTCCATTGAGCTACCTCAAGAAAGCCCTGGATATCCTTCGGGGTAAGCAGAAGCAGGCCAGCGATAGCAAGCGAATCTGTGACATGAACCCCGGCATGGAAATTGCGGAATTGGGCAAGTTCGCAGGCCAGTGCTGTAATAAGTTCCAGCGCGATGAGGAGCACTGCTGCACGTGGCGCAACTTGAGCATCAAGGACAATCGCTGCTGCAAAAAGGACGAAATCCTCCTGCCCCGGCCCGACAACTCGTGCTTCAAACCCGAACTGGCTCCTGCGACTCCACCCACGACCGTATCACCGACAACCAAGCAGCCAACCATGACGCCCTCTCCGCAATTTCAGTTGAGGATACCGCCGGTTCGATTCGGCACAATCGAGTCTACAACTCTCGACAAGTTTGCACTTAATAGTGCGGCCATCCCTGGATACGATAAAGATCTGGATCATCTGGCGGCGCTTCTCAAAATCTACAAAGATGCCGAGATTCATATCGAAGGCCATACTGATAGCTCTTACACAGAAGAGTACAACAAGATACTTTCCGACAAGCGCGCCAACGCTGTGAAGCAGGCGCTTATCAAGCGCGGCGTCAGCACAGCCAGAATGACCGTGGTAGGATTCGGAAAGACTCAGCTTCGCTTTCCTTCAGAGTCCAACGAGGCAGAAAAGGCGGCCAACCGCAGAGTTGTAGTTTGGTTCTACACGCCTCCGTCAAAAACTATGGCAGAACAGTTGCAGGTTCCATGATCGTAGAGCGGAAGCGCGTGTGCAAGTACGGCCATCATTCGCATGGCGCATCTGTTGCGTGCCGCCCGCGGCGAATATGCCAAGCTGGAGAAGCCGCTAACAGAAGCTGAGATTGGAGGTTGGTTATGAAATCAAGAAATATTATACTGCATGTTGAAGAACTTGTGCTGCATGGTTTTGAGCAGGGCGACCGCTATCGTATAGCTGAAGCAGTGGAGCACGAACTGGCTGCTCTGTTCGCAGAGCAGGGGGCGCCGCAGTCGCTGAATCGGGGCGGGGAGATGGAGCACCTGGACGGCGGGGCATTTGAGGCGGCGCAAGGTTCTAAACCTGAAGCGGTCGGTGCCAAGGTGGCGAGGGCTGTGTATGGAGGGCTGAACCGATGAGCCAGCAGATGCAGGCGCAGGTGAAACCCACCTCAACATCAACATATGGCTTTACATCTGTGCGAACAGGCCTGCTGCAGCGCAAATGCGCCTTCGGCAATCACACAATGAGTGGTGAATGCGAAGAACGCCGCAAAAAGCTGATTCTGCAGCGCAGTTCCATCAACCTGGCTGAACCCTCCGAAGTACCACCAATTGTGCATGATGTGTTGCGCTCGCCTGGTCAGCCGCTCGACACAACCACGCGCGCTTTCATGGAGCCGCGTTTCGGCTACGATTTTAGCCAAATCCGTATCCATACGGATGCAGTTGCCAGCCGCTCAGCAGATGCGATTGGCGCGAGAGCTTATACTTTAGGAAATGAGATCATCTTTGGCACCGGACAATATAGCCCGGCTACATACAGTAGCAACACCCTTCTCGCTCACGAATTGGTTCACGTACGCCAGCAGCATGACTACTCCGGTCCGGTACGCCATACGCTGACTCCTTATTCCCACCCTGCCGAGGTCGAAGCGCGCTCGGTTTCAGAATCCATTGTCGCAGGGCGTTCCATGTCACCGATTCGAACTGTAAGAACTTTGAATCCCCAGGCGATTTCCTTACAACTTGACCCACGCAAAATCTATTGTGCTTTACATGCTGCGGTCTGTCTCGGCCTCACCGAAAATCCTCCTGCTGCAGCTTTGTGCTGGGCAAATTTCGCACGACAATGTGCAGGTGCCGTAGCTTCAGCCGGGGCCAACCCTCAGGCGGCGAAGCTTTAGCAAGCGGAGCACCAGCAGGTGTAATTCCAGAGAATAGAGCCTCAGAAGCCTGATAGGGCCCCCAAATATCTGTAGCCTACCAGCTCGGCAAGGGGGAGATCATGTGGCAATCGCATATAATCTGAACGGGTGGTAGTAAATGAACCCACTGAGATGAGACACGAGGCATGATCACTTTTTCCAAATCCCCCACTTCCTCAAAGGCGGCATCGTGCTGCCATATTTTCCATATGAGAATCCCACATCGCCGCAATTATATCCTACTTGCATATGCACAATAATACAAAAACCATATAGGAGGACTCAAATAACCATGACCGCATTCCCCGGTTCCCCACGCCTGATCAAAGGCGCAATCGTAGGGATTGATATTTTCAATCCATTAGCAAGCGTGATCGTATTCCAGTATAATCCTGACAAACTCACGCGTACATTGCAGGCGCAGGCATCAGGCGCAGGGGGCGATAGATCTGAGGCACTGCGCCTAAAAGGCGCGCCTATGGAGACTATCAAGCTCGACGTTGAGATCGATGCGACCGATCAGCTTGAGACTGCTAATAGCCTCGCTACCAGCATGGGCATATACCCGCAGCTATCGGCGCTGGAGATGCTCATATATCCAAAGAGCGCACTGGTAATAGCCAATACTGCGCTGCTGGCTGCCGGGACAATCGAAATCATCCCGCCCGTAGCACCATTCACCCTCTTTATCTGGGGGCCAAAACGAGTTTTGCCTGTACGCCTGACCGATTTCAGTATCACAGAAGAAGCCTACGATGTGAACCTCAACCCAATCCAGGCAAAAGTATCCCTGGGCTTGCAGGTACTGAGCTATAATGACCTGCCTCTGACACATCCAGGCTACTATCTCTTCCTTGCCCATCAGGTGATCAAGGAGACTATGGCCACTATCGGAAGTGTGAGCAACCTTGCTGGTGTTGCAGGTGGCAACGTTAAACTTTTATGAGGTAATCTATGTTTGAACATACAAGCCGCTATTATACGCTGGAGACAGCTACATTTACTACCCCGGATGATCGCATCGTTGTATACAAGCGAAGGCGCTTCCTGCCCCGGGGCGCTGATATGCCGCTCCTTGTCGAGGTCCCGGTGACCCAGGGCGACCGTCTGGATCTGATCACGGCTCGCACATTGGGCGATCCTGAACAGTTCTGGCGTATATGTGATGCAAACAACACTATGAACCCGGTCGATCTCACAGCCGAACCAGGCAAAGTGCTGCGTGTACCTGTGCCCCAGGTATGAGGAGGTAAAATGAATATACCCAGTATTCATCTTACGATGTTGATCGGACCCACTGTTCCAGTGCCAGCACCATCGCTCCTGGCCGAAGCGCTGCAAAGCGTGGAGGTCACTCACAGCGATGAAGGGCGCTCAGGTTTCCAGATCACCTTTCAGGTTGGCCGCTCCGGACCATTTGACCTGCTGGACTATTCCCTGCTCAGCAATCCGCTGCTTAAGCCATGCAACCGTGTTATTCTTATTGTAACGTTCAACGCCGTGCCACGGGTGCTTATGGATCGCATTATCACCAAGCAGCACCTCTCACCGGGTAATGAACCAGGCACCTCCACTCTGAGTATCACTGGTGAGGATGTCAGCATAATGATGGACATGGAGGAAAAATCGGTCGAGCATATAACACAGGATGAAACCATTATCGCCAACAAGATCATCTTGAGCTATCCCCAGTACCAACTGATCCCCATAGTCATTCCGCCTCCAATGATTGATCCCCCTATTGCCATCGTACGCGTGCCTGTGCAGCAGGATACAGACCTTGAATATCTCAAGGAAATGGCTGAGCGATATGCCTACGTTTTCTACATTGCGCCTGGACCTGCGCCATTAACCAATACTGCCTACTGGGGGCCGCCCAAACGTCTGGATCTGCCACAGCATGCGCTTTCGGTTAATATGGGCCCTGATACCAATGTCAAATCACCAATTAATTTTCAGAACAATGCACTGGCTCCCACTCTTTTTTCAGGCAATGTGCAGGATAGTATGACAAATCAGGTCCTGCCAGTGCAAACCTTTGCAAGCATTCGCCCACCTCTGGCCAGCCAGCCTTCTCTGCTTACCCAATCCTGCGTGCGCCGGAAGAAATTCCGTGCCGAATCTGGACTCAATGTCATGCAGGCATTTGCACGGGCGCAGGGAATGACTGATGAATCTACAGATGTGGTCTCAGCCGAGGGAGAACTGGATGCCCTGCGCTACGGCGACATACTCCAGGCACGCGGAATTGTTGGTCTTCGTGGCGTTGGATACAATTATGATGGTCTTTATTACGTCAAAAGTGTGACTCACACTATCAGAAAAGGAGAATACACACAACGCTTTTCCCTCAGACGTGAAGGGGTGGGTGCAATTTCACCGGTGGTAATAGCATGAAACAATTTTTCGGGAAATATCGAGGTAAAGTTAAGAACAACATTGATCCTATGCAACTGGGTAGAATACAGGTCAGCGTTCCCGCTGTGCTGGGCGAAGGCCGAATGAGTTGGGCTATGCCTTGCGTACCTTACGCCGGAAGTGGGGTTGGTTTCTTTGCCATCCCGCCAGTTGACGCCAATGTCTGGGTAGAATTTGAAGGTGGAAGTCCGGATTACCCTATCTGGAGCGGCTGTTTCTGGGGAACTGGTGAGGTTCCTGCCCTGCCTGCTCTGGCTGAGATGAAAGTGTTTAAGACTGATGCGGGCACCATCACTATGAATGACCTGCCTGGTATAGGTGGCATTACTATTGAAACTACAGCTGGCATGAAAGTTGTGATCAACGCGCTGGGAATAGAGATCACCAACGGACAGGGCGGTAGCATCAAGCTTATGGGCCCGCTGGTATCGGTTAACAGTGGCAGGCTGGAGGTGTTCTGATGCAGATTGACTATCCATTCCACTTAGATGGCCAGGGCAGGACCGCAAGTACAGGACAGGATGATCATATACGCGACCTGATCGAGCAGGTATTATTCACCACGCCAGGTGAAAGGGTTAACCGCCCAACATTTGGAAGTGGGTTAATGCAGCTAGTCTTTGCGCCCAACAGCAATGAACTGGCTACTGCCACACAGTTCCTGGTTCAGGGAGCACTGCAACAGTGGCTTGGCGACCTGATTCAGGTAGAGGCTGTGCAGGTTGAAAGCCATGATTCAACTTTGACTGTTACAGTCCAGTATATGACACGGCGTAACCAGCAGCGTCAGGAAGCGCAATTTTCGCGTGAGGTGTGAAATGAGAACGCAATATTACTGCAAGAACAAATCACGGCTACAGGCCATCCGCGATTTCATATATATATTTAATTGGTACGAAATTTCAGAAAAAAGTACTAAAAAACTCACAGAAAGGCTCAGAGAATTAATAAAACAGAATTTCGATATTGATTGGATAGAAACAGCAACAGTTAAAGAAATCTATGATAAAACCATAAGAGCATCTTCAGGAACAAATTATCTTTTCCTGAGACTTAACGATGAAGAAACTAAAGTAAACCTGGAAATCGACGATGGTAGAACCGATGAATTCACTGTGAGGAAAGAAAATGGTAATCTGAACGTATATACGAAATTCAATGGTATTGACTATCTGAAAGTGTCACCTGATCAGATAACATTAACAGTCTATTTTATACATAACCTTCCCAATCAGGGGGCATCGAACCCGGTACCGAATGATCCAAATCTGGCTTTATCGAAAGAAAATGTTGAGATCAAGGGAGGAGTGCGCTTTAAGGAAATACATATAGGATCTGTAGATATCGGTAAAGAAGAGAATATTCTTGCTCTTACTCTTAAAGAAAAAACCCGGAGTGACTTTTCAATATATACATTTCGAGTAGTCAGATCCCCGACAGATCCAAGACCACCTAGAGGTTTTGATCCACAGCTTTCTGAAATTGAGTTTTCCTTTAAGATCGGATGTCCCAGTGAGTTTGATTGTAAATCTATTCCGGGATGCCCTCCAGAGAAATTATCTGAGCCAGTAATTGACTATCTGGCTAAAGATTACGCCAGTTTCCGCAGATTGATTCTTGACCGTCTATCTATTATTATGCCAGATTGGAAAGAACGCAATCCTGCAGACGTAGGCATCGTTCTCGTTGAGATATTAGCTTATGCGGCAGATTATCTCAGTTATTTCCAGGATGCTGTGGCTACTGAGGCATATCTTGGCACAGCGCGTAAAAGAGTTTCAATACGACGTCATGCCCGTTTGCTGGATTATTTTATGCACGATGGCTGCAATGCCCGCGTCTGGGTACAGATTCAGGTAAAAGATTTTGCAGATGGACTGGTGCTTCCAGGGCCTGGAGAGAGAGAAAACCATCACGGAACACGATTACTCACCAGGATCAATGCGTCACCCGGTGCGCTGGATCCGGACTTTAACCAGGCACTAGCTGTCGGTGCGCAAGTTTTTGAGACGATGCATGATATTACTCTATATGAGGCACACAACGAAATGCAGTTCTATACCTGGGGCGATAAGGAGTGCTGTCTGCCCAAAGGTGCCACCCGGGCATGGCTGTGTGATAATCGAGATAAACGCTTGCTCTTGCAAAAAGGCGATGTTTTGATTTTCGAAGAACGAATCGGTCTCATCGCTGGACAGGGCGCGAATCCATCTCACAGGCATGCTGTTCGTCTTATGAGTGTAAAACCTGAAGCCAAAATTTCACAGGATGAAGATAGTAGGAGAATTCCGGGGGACATAGTTACAGACCCATTGACTGATCAGGCTATTGTGGAGATTGAATGGGATCTCCAGGACGCACTGCCATTTTCCTTGTGTATATCCACAAAAAATAATGAGAACGCAAGTGTAGCACTTGGAAATATCGTACTGGCGGATCATGGAGAGACGATTCCGAAGCCGGAAAAACTCGAGGAGAATCCTATCAATGGCAGCTATTATCTAAAGTCTGGCCCGCTTTCACAACAAGGCAGGGTCAAAGAATTGAAAAGTCAAAATCTTGTTCTTTTTGATAAAGAAGCCCCGGCAAATCACGCTTTTAGCTGGAGGTTACGTTATGTTCTTCCGGCAGTGAAATTATATGACACAAAAAATTATAAAACATGGACCGTGCAGCCTGATCTTTTGAACAGCAACCGGTCCGCTCGTGAGTTCGTAGTGGAAATGGAAGATGACGGGAAAGCATATCTGCGTTTTGGAGATGATGCGCTGGGGAAGCGACCGACCAGTGATATGATAGCCACTGCCACTTACCGTGTTGGCAATGGACTAGCTGGAAATGTGAGTGCTGATGCAATCTGCCATGTGATCACTAAAAAAAGTGGAATTATCGGGGTACGCAACCCCCTTCCAGCTTATGGAGGTATAGACCCTGAGCCTATAGATCAGGTACGGCTCTATGCGCCACAGGCTTTTCGCATTCAGGAGCGTGCCGTCACAGAGCAGGATTATGCCGGGGTTGCTCAGCGTCATCCTGAAATACAAAAGGCAGTTGCTACAAGACGATGGACCGGAAGCTGGTATACCATCTTCATCACTGTAGATCGAAAAGGCGGCCTGCCGATAGATGATGAATTTAAAAAACAATTATGCGGCTTTCTGGAACGCTTTCGCCTTGCCGGACATGATATAGAGATAGAGCCACCCGAGTTCGTGCCGCTTGATATTGCATTTACTGTATGTGTGGCACCGGGATATTACCGCAGCGATGTTAAGAAGGCGCTGCTGGAGACATTCAGTAATGTAGATCTTCCTGACGGCAGGAGGGGTTTTTTCCATCCGGATAATTTTACCTTTGGCCAGCCTGTTTATCTCAGCAAAGTAGTAGCTGCTATCATGCAGGTACCTGGCATTGTTTGGGTAGATACCGATGATACATCCCCCAATCGTTTTCGCCGCTGGGGACAAGACTCGCACGGTGAACTGGCTGAAAGCCGTATCAGTATGGATCGGCTGGAAGTAGCGCGATTGGATAATGATCCTAATGAACCGGAGAATGGTAAGATTGAGTTTTATATGAAAGGTGGTTTATGAATTCTATTAATACCCAAAAATCGGACTGCGGATGCTGTGAAGAAAAATTGCCCAAGAGCAAACTTGGTAATCCACCAGGTCAACCGATGCTGGCATATCGTCTGGATAAACATTCAACTTTTCTACGCCGTATGCTGACAAATCTTCCCGGCCAGGTAATACAAAGTGGCCCTAACAAGGGTACCCGACCCCTTACAAAGCTCATTACTCTCGCAAAAGAGGACCCGGCTATTGCTTTGCTGGATGCCTGGGCAACAGTGGCTGATGTGCTTACATTTTATCAGGAGCGTATTGCTAACGAAGGCTACCTGCGAACTTCTACTGAGCGACGATCAGTGCTGGAGCTGGCACGGTCTATTGGATATGAACTCAACCCTGGCGTGGCGGCAAGCGCATTCTTAGCCTTCACTGTGGAGAATGCACAAGGTGCACCCGGCTATGCAACGGTTAATGAGGGTACAAAGGTCATGAGTATTCCAAAACAGGACAAGAAACCACAGATTTTTGAAACTGTTGAGAAGATAGAAGCGCGCGCAGAGTGGAATGCGTTGAAACCGAGAGCCACTGAGTTAAAAATGCCTGATATTGGGGCAAAAGAGGTCTATCTGAAAGGCATAACTACAGGACTAAAACGTGGCGATGGGCTGCTCTTCGTTGGTAAAGAGTGCAAACAAGATCAAAACAGTAAATACTGGGACTTTCATTTAGTAAGGGATGTTTATCCAGACCCCAAGGCTGGATATACCAAAGTAACATGGGATGAAGGATTGGTATGGAAAAATACAACAAAGCTGTCTGGTGAAGAAAACATCCAGGTTTATGTATTTCATCAGCGAGTCTCTTTATTTGGGTATAATGCACCTGATTGGAATGCAATGCCGGACAGTGTTCAAAAGAACTACATAATTCCTCCAATCGGAAATGGCACAGGTCTGTATGGGGAATATTTTAATATCATCGATCCGAATGCGACAAGTCCTACAGTGACACAGATAGACCCGAATGTGGACTTTCATTATAATAATGCTTCTGACAATACTTTTCCTTCTGGTATCGGCCCTAATAACTTCTCAGCGCGCTGGAAAGGTTTTGTGCAGCCCGAATCTACTGGAATTTACACATTTCATACTAATTCTGATGATGGGGTCAGGTTATGGGTAGATGACAATTTGATTATCAATAACTGGACGGATCACGCAGCATGGAATGATTACGGAACGATAGCACTTGTAGCGGGACATTTACATGATATTAAGCTTGAATACTATCAACGCGGTGGTAGAGCGATAATCCAGCTATATTGGTCATATCCCAATATACCGGAAGAAATTATTCCGAAAAGTCATCTCTATCCACGTGATTTTTATCAGAATATTAATGAATGGCCTGGATTCGCAATCTCATCTGTCGCAACTCCTCTTCCAAACACTATTTATCTGGATGCCATATATCCGCAAATATTACAAGACAGTTGGTTGATTTTATCTACTCCAGATTATCAAGAACTCTATCAAGTTGTAAACGTGGCTGATGATTCACGGTCCAATTTTACACTATCAGCAAAAACAACGCGAGTGACCCTAGATGGAAAAAATCTGGCTAATTTTGATGATAAGCTCCGTCAAACTATCGTTTTTGCCCAGAGCGAGTTGCTGGAAATAGCAGAAACGCCATGCATGGATATATTGATGGGTAACAGTATTGAACTTGACGGATTCGTAAAGGGACTTGAGAGCGGCAGGAAACTGATAATCAGTGGAAAGATGAAGCGTGCGCTGATCACAGAAATAGGACTGAAACTAATCTCTGCAGATGGTATAGAAAGATCACTAAATCCAGGGGATGTGCTGCAGGTGTTGAAACCCCCTGTCAAAAATGGTGCAGTTAGGCAGTGGATGCTGAGAGATCGAAGTGGTTTTGAAGGTATAGTGAATGATACTAAAGATGGTATCTTATTGCAGCCAGCCACAAAGGATGATAGTTTTGTAAGTGAAATAGTGTTCCTCAGCGATGTTGACGACAGCAAAGGTCGAAGCACTTTAATATTTAAGCAGCCAATGCAGAATTGCTATGATCTTGTCTATTATGATCCTACTTCGGTTCCAACTTCGCTTGTAATATACGCTAACGTTGCCCTCGCCACTCACGGCGAGACAGTTCCAGGAGGGCGCGAAGTACTGGGCAGCGGCGATGGTTCTCAGGCTAATCAAAGTTTTGTGCTAAAGAAGCCGTATCTTACCTATGTTTCAGCGCCAACACCAGGCGGGTCCAGGAGTACTTTAGAGGTGCGCGTTAATGATGTGAGGTGGGAGGAAGTGCCAATCTTATATGGATTGGAAGCACATAGCCAGGATTATATTGTTCGCATTGATAATGATGCAAGGGCAAAAGTAATCTTTGGAGATGGGAAAAATGGCGCACGATTGCCAAGCGGCACTGAGAATGTAGTTGCAGTCTACCGCAGCGGAATCGGGTTAGATGGAGAAGTTGATGCTAGAAGCTTGACCATACTGCAAACCAGGCCCCCGGGTATCCGGGAAGTAACAAATCCCCTTTCCGCCGCGGGAGCTTCCGAACCTGAAAAACTGGATAAGGCAAGAATTAATGCACCGCGAACTGTGCTCACCTTTGACCGTATCGTCTCTTTACGCGATTTTGAAGACTTTACTCGTTCTTTTCCGGGCATCGGGAAAGTGCAGGCTGTTGATCTATGGACCGGAGAAAGACATCTTGTGCATATAACAGTAGCAGATGCCACTGGCAAAACAATTGATCCTAATCTCAGGAGTAACCTTTTTAATTCCATTAAAACAGTGTGCGATGATCCGATGCGGCCGGTTGAGATTGCTGATTTTAAACAGCTCACTTTCAGCCTGGAAGCAAAAATATTAGTGGATTCGCGCTATCAGTACGAGGAGGTGAAGAAGAGCGTGGAGAGTGCTCTTCTTGAAAACTTTAATTTTGAAAAGCGAGATTTTGGCCAGTCAGTCACATCTGCAGAGATCATGAAAATAATTCAGGGTATAAAAGGCGTATTAGCTGTGGACCTGGATAAGCTGGTGAAGAATACTGATATAATCAATACAATAATGCAGCCTCCAACAATCCTTGTAGCGCATACGGCCCGATGGGAGAATGGACAGATGCAGCTAGCTGAATTACTGCTTATCAATCCAGCAGGCATTAACTTAAAAAAGATGGAGGATAAAACATGAACAAATCTTCTGAACGCCTCTATAACCTGTTGCCGGCCATCTATCGCATACGTGATGTTAATAAAGGCGAACCCCTGCGTGCAATACTATCAGTAATTGAGACTGAATTACAGGCCATCGAAAAGGACATCGGCGACTTATACAGCAATTGGTTTATTGAAACATGTGATGAATGGGTGGTGGCATATATTGGTGATCTGCTGGGCGTACGCAATCTGCACCCTATCAGTTCAGGTAACTTCAGCCTGCGACCCTATGTTGCCAACACCCTGGCTTACAGACGGCGCAAGGGCACTGCCACTGTGCTTGAGCAGCTGGCCCGGGATGTGACTGGCTGGCCAGCGCGGGCTTTGGAGTTCTTTCAGCTTCTGTCGGTCACATCGCACTTCAATCATGTGACGCTGGCAAGAGGACAAACCCTCAATCTGCGCGATTCAAAAAATTTAGAACTTTTAAACAGTCCTTTCGAGTGCGCTGCTTATACAGCTGATGTACGACATATCAGCAGCAATCGTGGGAAATATAACATTCCGAATATCGGTATCTTCTTATGGCGGCTGCAGAGTTATACTGTTACGCGCGGTACTGCGCATGCGGTCAGCGAACCTGCTGATGGGCGATATACCTTTAATCCCCTGGGCTTAGATGCTCCCCTGTTCAACCAACCGCATACTGAAACTGAGATCACACACCTGGCCGAGGATATCAACGTCCCTGGTGTGCTGCGCCGACGCCCGCTATACGACGAGCTAGAAGCCCGGCGACAAGCCTTAGTGGACAACCAGATGCCACGCAGCCTATATTTTGATGAACAGCCTGTATTAGAATTATTCATTAACGGTCAGCGCGATCCAATACCTTCTGAACAGATTCTTATCTGTGATTTGAGCGATCTTCCTTCCGGCATGGGCTGGCAGCGTCCTCCCCCAACTAAGAAATACATTCATATAAACACAGACGGAACGGGGGATGAACGTCTGCTACCGATAAAGGCGGCTGTAGATCCCAAACTGGGGCGACTGGCATTTCGCATGGGTGATATTCCCGGCCAGGTAGAGGCTAGTTATGCCTATGGTTTTAGTGGTGATATTGGTGGCGGTCCATATAATCGAAGTGAATCTATCTCCAGGACGCTGACCCGTCCCGTGACCTGGCAGGTGGGTGTAAGCTCGGAACTTACCCCTTTGCCTGACATCATCTTCGCTACGCTGGCAGAAGCAGTTGATGCATGGAATGCACAAGCTCCGGGCATAACAGGGGTTATTGCCATTCTCGATAGTCATACCTATGCTGAAGAACTTACCGGTGGCAGAAGCATCAAAATACCTGAGGACAGCCAATTAATCATTGTTGCCGCCGATTGGCCTGAAGTGGATGATCCCGACTTACCGGGACGAAAGAAGCGCATAATCGGACAATTGGAACCAGAAGGTCTACGTCCACATTTGCTCGGTAATCTATCTGTAGAAGGTACTGCAATAGATGAAACCCCAGGGGAATTAGTTCTGGATGGACTTCTGGTTGAGGGCAAGTTGACAGTCCTGCCAGGCAACCTTGGGAAGCTGAGGGTTGCTCACTGCACTCTGGCTTCAGATCATAGTGGCCTTGTTGTCGAAGAGGTTTCAGGCACACAAGATCAGCATAAACAAAACTCTCAGCTTAGCATTTGCATTGATCGCTGTATCTGCGGTCCCATTACCCTACCCGGTACTGTGCTGGAGTTGCATATTGTGGACAGTATCGTGGATAATATCGATGGTGTGGCTATCACTGCGCCCGGCGCCAACACTGACATACAGATGAGCACCATTTTCGGCAGCAGTAACATGCGTAGCTTGGAGGCCAGCAATAGTATCTTCACAGGCATAGTTAGCGTGGGGCTGCGACAGCTGGGTTGTATGCGTTTTAGCTATGTGCCTGATAATTCCCAAACACCACGCCGCTATTATTGCCAGCCTGATCTGGCTTTAAATGGCGTGATTAGTCCGACAGAGCAGGATAATACTCGGGATCGGTTGGCACCATCGTTTATGTCCGTGCGATACGGTGATCCGGCTTATGCTCAGCTTAGCCAGGCATGCGCATTAGAGATTCTTACTGGTGCAGAGGATGGCTCGGAGATGGGCGCCTTCAACAACCTCAAGCAGCCACAGCGTGAGGCAAATCTGCGTGCCAGCCTGGATGAGTATATGCGATTCGGGCTTGAAGCCGGAATATTCTATGTTACTTAGGAGGATAATAAGGAGGAAATTATGAAGCCAATAGGTGATTCAACAAGATCTACATTTAAACGTGAAAATAATTATAACGGTGTCAGCATGCAGCAGGGACGCGTGCAACTGGATGCTGATTGGAATGAACAGGTAGATATAAACTCATACCGTATCGAAACCGAGACTCAAGATGTCATTGGTCTTTGTGGTGCGCCTCTGGCTGGCGGTGGGTTCAAAATTGATCCCACGATGCCTGATAAGGGAAATTTGAATATTTCTAAAGGCTCTATTTACGTGCATGGAATCCTGTGTGAGAACCTCAAGGATGTTAATATCACCGATCAACTCGACTTGCCGGAGTTCCAATTACCTACTAGCTCCGGCACCTACCTGGCCTACCTTGAAGTGTGGCAACGCCATATCACTGCAATCGAAGATCCTGATATTCGTGAAGTGGCTTTAGGAGGCCCTGACACGGCAACACGAGCTAAAACAGTCTGGCAGGTGAAGCTTCTTCCGGTGGGAGATGAGACCGTAAATTGTCTGTCAGATTTCCCGGATTGGAACAACCTTATCGCCGGAAGCGGTGGAAAACTCAGTGCCTTTACCAAACAGGACATCCCCAGTACTGATCCATGCAAAGTTTCGCCCAGAGCCGGCTATCGGCGGCTTGAGAACCAACTATACCGTGTAGAGATACACAAAGAAGGTGATTTAGAAGATGATTTCAACTCCAACAAAGCCACATTCAAATGGTCGCGTGATAATGGTTCGGTTGTCTTCGCAATCGAAGAATTCGTAGCTGGTGAGCCTGACAAAATAAAGGTCAGTAACCTGGGAAGAGATAATACGCTTGGGTTACAAGCGGGTGATTGGGTTGAAGTGCTGGATGATGCTACTGAGTTGTCGGGAATGCCTGGAACTATGGCAAAAATTATTGGGTCTCCAGATGCAGCCGAGCGTATACTCACATTGAGCAAGCCGATTTCAGGATATAATAGGGCCGGTCACCCCAAGATGCGCCGCTGGGATCAAAAAAGTGATGAAATATCTGTCACATCCAATCCTGTTGAACTGGAGGATGGTGTGTTTGTGCAGTTCTCAGGTAATAACTTCAAGACTGGCGATTATTGGCTGATCCCAGCCCGCACGGCAACTGGAGATGTGGAGTGGCAGCATAATAGTGCAAAGACCCCAATACCTCAACCGCCTCAAGGCATAGAGCGTTATTATTGTCGCCTGGCGCTTCTGCAATTTGAAGACGGTGAATGGGCATGCTTGAATGATTGTGATTGCCGCAGGCTTTTCCCGCCAGTGACTGAACTGACCAGTCTCTTCTACATCAGCGGCGATGGACAGGAGGCAGTGCCAGATTTGACTAACCCGGCGGATCTCGTTCCACTACCACAACCGCTTAAGGTCGGCGTAGCTAATGGGCGCTGGCCTGTTGCGGGAGCTAAAGTGCGTTTCCTTATCGTGCAGGGCAGTGGGCAACTACAGACTACTGGAGAAACATATGATGATGGGATCGCAAGCTGCTACTGGGAACTCGATTCCACAACTCAAAGCCAGCAGGTTGAAGCAACGCTATTGGATGCTGCAAATAATCCGATCCATCTTCCGATTATATTCAGTGCTAACCTGAGTGTGGCAAGCCAGGTTGCCTACGATCCAAAAAAATGCACTGACTGGGGAGATGCACAGATCAAGACTGTCCAGGGTGCCATTGATGAGCTATGTCGGATGTGCAGAGAAAAAGAACCTGCCATCCACATCACTAATGTATATCTTCTGGATGAAGAGAGGACACCCTTAAAGAACGATACCCGATTGTCGGTGGAAGCATTGGCAAAAGGTATACATGTGGATTACGAGGTAGAGGATCTAAATAAGAATTCAATCAAAGACAAGATCAACCCGGCTACATGTTTCGTCACATTAGACATACCTTTTCTTTATTGCGACCTGATGGGCAGTAAAAAGAGAACTAAAGTAAAGGAGAAGGATAAAATTAAAGCAGTCGTAGGGTATCAACCTCTTATCTTAGAGGCTAATCTATTTGTTAAAGAAGAATTTATTGAATGGAAGCTAGATGAGAATCTGCAATATTGTCTATTACAACAATTCAATGGACAGACCACAAACTGGTCCGATGCGCTGAGAAATTGGCCTGATAGTAAAAAAACTCAAAAAACTCGCAAAGGCATACTGGCTCATTTGATGCTCAAAGGCAATTTCACCTGGGATATCAATATCAATACAATTAGGAATAGCAGGTCTGGGAACGATTTCGAGATGTGGTTCTGGCTTGTGGAGGAAGCGCCACATCTAAATCTTGAGGAGATACAGCAGACCAAAACGCCAGATCTCAAATCTGAAGACTAAGCACCAAATAAAAAATTAATATCGGATGCTTTTAAAATGAAATTTTCAAGGAGGTTAAACAAGTGAGTCTAATAGTATGTGGCGGCGCGACGCTCAAGTGCAGTTTCGGGGTAGCTCCAGGTTCTTTTACAGTTCTCCCCGTAAACAGGGTCAAAACTACCATGCCCATAGCCAACATCATGGACTACGTACCATTTGTAAACATTATGCCCTTTGTAATGTGCACTTCCCTGGCTAACCCAACAGTAGCGGCTGCAACTTCAGCTGCTCTGGGAGTATTGACACCTATGCCTTGCATACCTTTCCCAAACGCCCCATGGGCCCCTGGTTCACCCGGAGTTCTCATCGCCAATATGCCAGCTCTCAATGACAGTTCCAAGCTGATGTGCACCTGGGGCGGTGTAATTGATATTGTAAACCCGGGACAGATCGCTATAAAGGTTCCATAGAGTAAAAGCAAGAATTAATTAAGAAAAAGTAGGAGTATCAAAAGAATTTAAGTGCTCCGATCGGGATTTGAACCCGAGTCACTGGCTATCTTTATTTCAGCACCTGCTGGCGCTTAAAACTTGAAAGGCCAGAATGATTGGCCTGCTACACTATCGGAGCGCAGTAGGCCTAATAATACACGACTATATTTAACGGTTTGGTACGAAAAATTAATTGAAAGTCTAAAATTCTGGTAATTTTCAAATTTTTCAAATATCAGTCGATATATTTATATAGTGCAAAGAAGGGTTTTTAGTATGGTGTCGAAATGGAAGATAAATGTCCGAAATGCGGTGAAACTCTTATAACCAGGACCATTAAGAAAAAAATAGGTCTTGGCAGTATTGAATATCCGGTTGCCCAGACATGTCCGAAATGCAATTGGAACAAAGACCTGACAGGTGCAGGAGATGTAGTTGCAAAACCTGTGATTCAAGATGCAGGTGAAGCTAAAAAAGAAGAGAAAAAAGCACAAATAACACCCCAGGTAAAACCATTGGATTTGACTGGCACCTCTAAACCAGCAGCTTCTCCATCCAGTATCAATTCGCTGATCATGATTGTTCTGGCAATCCTCGTTGTAGGCGCTATTGCATGGGTATTTTTCGTGGATACGGCTGAAGAAAAACAGGGTAATCCGGTTGCGACCCCAACGCCAATAATTACCACTCCGGTTCCGACTCCAGCAGCTACAGTTGTTCCGGAAGTTACGGCATCAGGAAAGCAAACATCAGTGAAACTGGAAACAAATAGAGGTATTAATCCACAGTCAGTCACAATAAAAGCCGGCGATGAAGTTGTATGGACAAATGATGGAACATACGCAGTTACTCTCGTAAGTTCCGATGGTCTTTTTGAAGATAAATTCCTGAATAATGCCAAACGCACAAATTACACATTCAAGAAAACCGGGACATTCAGTTTCTATCTTAAAGATGATAAAAACCTGGCCGGAACTATAATCGTTGAACCTTAAACCATAGTCCAGTCAAGCTGGAATCCATCAAGGGTCATGAGGATTATCTTCTGCTTCAGGCCAGGCAGATCATAAGGTAATTCTTCAAACCCTACATATAATTCATCACCCGGATTTATTTCCGGGGGTGCATTGGATGTTTTGCCGAAAAAGTATTTCTTGTCTGCCTTTCCATCTAATACAACTACATTTCTCCAGCCTTTTGCCTGTGCTACCCGTACAACAGTGCATTTCCTTTTGAATTTCTTTAAGGCTTTTTTTACTCCGCCGATCTCGGTTTCGGTAGTCTGGATCATATCAGTATCATTTTCTGCCATTTTTATCACACCATAAGAACCTTGATATACCAGCTTATGTATTAAACCATACTATTAAAGGTGATACTTATGGGACTTCCAGCAACCAAACGTTATCTGATCGAATTATTGCACATGCATAAACTTACTTACGAACAAGTAGCTAAATATGCGGATTTACCTGTTGAAAGGGTAAAAGCTATAAAGAAGGGTGAAGAACCCACGGATATAGAACAATACAAATTAAAACAGGTAGCTTTTTCCTTATCTGAGCTTCGCTCGAAAGATACAGGCGAAACGATGGATTAAAATTTAAGAATGAATGATGTTGAATTCATTAAACACCCCCTCATAAAATCTGACACTGTCGAGCAGAGATTATACCAGCTCTCCCTTGCCGGGGAAGCTATTAAGAAATCAAGTCTTATAGTGCTTCCTACAGGTCTTGGAAAAACCATAGTAGCATTACTCGTGATGGTGTCACGCCTTCCCAAAGGGAAAGTATTGCTTCTTTCCCCGACAAAACCGCTTGTGGAACAGCATGCGGCTTTTTTCAAGCAAACTCTTAATATTCCTCCTGAAAACGTTGTATTGTTTACCGGGAATACAAATCCGGGCAAACGGGAAAGCATGTATGAGAACGCACAGCTTGTCATCTCCACACCACAGGTCATAGAGAATGACCTGCTCGGGAAAAAAATAAGCCTTGAAAACGTTTCCTGCATCATTTTTGATGAAGCGCACAGGGCAACCGGAAATTATTCCTATGTTTATATAGCGAAAAAGTATATAGAGCAAAACCCCGCCCCTCTCGTTCTTGGAATTACAGCAAGCCCCGGAAGTAATACTGAAAAGATACAGGAGGTTTGTGCAAATCTCCGTTTAAAATCAGTTGAGATAAGGACTGATTCAGATCCGGATGTTAAACCATATATTTTTGATAAGGATATCGAAAGGATATATGTTTCCATACCTGTCGAAATGAAAGGCCTGAAGGGATTAATGGATAAAGTCCTGAATGACAGGCTGACAAAATTACAGGAACTCGGGCTTTTATCCAATTTCCAGAAACGGCTCTCAAAAAGGGAAATGCTTGATCTTCAGGTGCGTTTGCAGGCGCAGGTTCGTTCTTTTCCTGACCAGAAGATCTACCAGGGGATATCTCTTCTTGCCGAGATCTTCAAGGTCAGCCATGCTATAGAGATAGCAGAAACACAGGGGTCATCCGCCCTATCAAAATATTTTGAGCGGCTTGAGAATGAAGCGTTGTCAAAAGGCGGGAGCAAAGCTGCAAAACGCCTCATGGGCGACCTGAGCATGCGCCAGGCCGTACATCATCTTGGGGGCTGTGACGGCAATAACCCGAAATTGAATGTGGTAAAAGAGCTTGTTGAAAAGCAAATTACGGATGCGCCTCAATCGCGTGTTATCGTGTTCACCAATTACAGGGATACAGCAGAACTTGTCGCCAATTCACTTAAAGAGATACCGGGTATCAAGCCTGTGAGGTTCGTCGGGCAGGCAAGTAAATATAAGGACACAGGCCTCACCCAGAAACAACAGGTAGACATTATCCAGAAATTCAAGGACGGGGAGTATAACACTCTGGTTGCTACTTCTGTTGCCGAGGAAGGGCTGGATATACCTGCCACCGACCTTGTGGTATTTTTTGAACCCGTGCCATCTGAAATAAGGAGCATACAGCGAAAAGGAAGAACAGGAAGAAAGCATGCCGGAAGAGTTGTTGTCCTGATGGCAAAAGGATCAAAAGATGAGGCATACCACTGGAGCAGTAATTACAAAGAAAGACAGATGGTCAGGACCATGAAAAATCTCGATATTGACCTTGATGCTCCTGAAAAAGATAAAACAGAAGAATCACAATCAGACGGGCAAACAAAATTAATGGATTTTTCAACTGCCCGGGTATCAAATTCCGAAGTCCACATGGTGAAAGTCTATGTTGATAAGAGGGAAATCCGTTCCCATGTTGCACATTCTCTTGAAAAGCTGGGTGTAGAAGTGATCTTAAGAACACTAAATGTGGGAGATTACGTAGTGAGTGACCGTGTTGGCATAGAGAGAAAAACCGCAGATGATTTCCTTAGCACTTTCCTTGATGGGGGCCTCTTTGGCCAGATATCAGACCTTGCGCGCGCTTACAGGTGTCCGCTCCTCATAATTGAAGGTGAGGGACTTTATTCAAAGCGCCAGATCAATCCCAATGCAATCCGCGGCGCGCTTTCAACTGTAGCAATTGATTTCGGTGTCCCTGTGTTATTCAGCAAGGATGAAGAAGATACTGCGGCATTGATAAGTGTAATTGCAAAAAGGGAACAGGCAGACGACCCGAAAAAGGAAATAAACCTTCATGGGATGAAATCTGCCTCAACGCTTCCTGAACAGCAGGAATATCTGGTGTCGGCTATCTCGGAAATAGGGCCGGTCGTAGCAAAAAACCTGCTGCGGCACTTTGGCAGCGTAGAGCGGATCATGACAGCCTCACGCGAGGAATTGATGGCTGTGGAACTTGTGGGACCAAAGACAGCAGACAGGATAAGGGAAGTTGTGGGCGGGGAGTATAAAGGTTAATATATCTGTAAAAGATTTTTCCTTGATATCTTTCTTATAAACCATTTAACCGGGATGAACATAGACACTTCCTCCTGATATTTCCTGTATTCGTCCCCGAATATTGAAAGCAGCCTTTTCTCTTCGATGAATGCGCCTATAACAAAATAACCTGTTACCAGCAGGACTGCTGTTAAATCAAGAAGAGTCATTTGCATATTAGTGATCAGAAGGAGAATTCCCGCTGTGTAAAGCGGATGGCGGACTAATGCATAAGCTCCACCTGTAACAAGTGCATTTTTCTTCTGACGCTTTATGCCGATAAATTCAAGGACATCTGTCTGCAACAAGGCATACCCGAACATACCGATAGCGCCCAGGCGCACAAAGACAATAACCGGATAGAAATTATGCGTGATCGCATAAATTACAGGGGTGGAATTTGAATACATTATCCACACGATCAAAGCAGGAGCAAATAAGGGAATGCTGATCAAAGAATATAGCAGCCTGTAATACCGGAATCTTTTTCCAAGCAGCTTTTGTGCCTGATTTTTGGCACGATCCGTAGCAAGAAAGCTGTGAATGACCGTAAAAAAAAGGAAATATAAAAAGAACTTTATTATGTTGTCCATTATGTATTATTTTATTGTGGTTAAACTATTTAATTGCTTTGTGTCTTATATCTGAAAATCTATTTATGCAAACAGGTTCTTGTTATATGCGGGAGGTTGCAAAAAGGGAAAAATCGCAAATGGAGCATGTTATACAAGTTTGGAGATAAAGAGCCCGTTATTGCAAAAAATGCTTTTATCGCGGATACTGCATGTCTTATCGGAAACGTATCAATAGGTGAAGGAACAAGCGTGTGGTTCAATACCGTCATCCGCGCTGACAGGGCAAAAATAAGTATAGGTAAAAATTGCAGTATCCAGGATAACACTATAATACATTCTGATGAAACTGATGTTGAAATTGGCGACGGGGTCATCATAGGTCACTCTTGCGTTATGCACGGGCGACTTATAGAAAACAATGCCCTTATTGGCATGAATGCCACAATACTTCATGGAGCACAAATAGGGGATTCAGCAATAATCGGAGCAGGTGCGTTAGTGCCTCCGGGTCATAAAATACCTGCCCGCAGTGTGGTTGTGGGTGTGCCATGTAAAATTGTCAGGATGACTTCAGAAGAAGACCTTGCAATGATAAGAAATACGCAGAACAATTATAAAAAATTGACCAGGCAATATTTGAAAATTTGAAATCAACAAAAATAAGGTGAATAATTGCGAAATATTGAAATTGAAGAATTTGGAGCAACCCCGATAACCGAGCGAAAAGTCGAAGTTGTAGAGCGAAAAGGACTTGGACATCCTGATTATATCTGTGATTCCATAATGAACGAGGTTTCCATTCGCCTATGTAAGGAATATATGGAGAGGTTTGGAGCTATCATGCACCATAATATCGATAAGGGGATGCTTGTTGCAGGCGAGGTGAAAACAAAATTCGGGGGCGGTGTGATACTTAAGCCGATGCGAATAATTTTCGGGGACAGGGCTACTTTTGAAGTTGAAAATGAGGTTATAGATGTCAATACTATTGCTATTGGCGCTGTAAAAGAATGGATTAAGAAGAACTTGCGCTTTGTAAACAGTGATTCTATTCATTATCAGGTTGAACTTGCCAGGGGTTCGGCAGAACTTACTGACATATTCAAGAGAAAAGATGCAATACTTGGGGCTAACGATACTTCGGCAGCTGTTGGATATGCACCCATGACACCCACAGAAATCATGGTACTCCAGACCGAGCAGTATTTGAACTCCCCGGATTTTAAGAAAAGATTTCCTGAATCTGGCGAGGATATTAAGGTCATGGGCTTGCGGGAAAAGAATAAACTCAGTTTGACCATTGCAGATCCCCTTATCGATATGTTCATCGAATCAGAAGGCGGGTATTTCAGGAAAAAGGAAGAACTGGCAGAAGAGATACGAACTTATGTTATCGGAAAGACGGAATTTGAACCTTCCATTTCACTGAATACACTTGACAGGGAAGGGCGGGGCATGGGCGGGATTTACCTCACTGTAACCGGAACTTCTGCCGAAGATGCGGATTCTGGCCAGGTGGGGCGCGGGAACCGCGTGAACGGCATCATTCCGCTGAACCGTCCAGTAAGCAGCGAAGCAGCCGCCGGAAAAAACCCGGTAAGCCATGTGGGAAAAATTTACAATGTCCTGAGCCACAGGATCGCAAATGAGATCTATGTCAATGTCCCGGACATAAAAGAAGTCTATGTGTGGCTTTTGAGCCAGATAGGAGAGCCAATCGACCAGCCAAGGATCGCGGCGGCGCAGGTCATCATGGAGAGGGGAACGGTTGAAAGCGTGGAAAAAGAGATAAATGAGGTTATTGACAGGGAACTTTCCAACATCCAGGAATTCTGCATGGAACTGGCATATGGGAAGATCCCGGTGAACTGATCAGAGATCTTTTAGTTCTTTAGCCTTTTGCGGCAGCCTCTTTTCGATCATTTCAAGAAGCGCATCGTAATCCCCTTCTGCAAGCGAGCGAACGTCCTCATCTCCTCGCAAAATAAGATCGACAAGGTAAGCAAGCTCCTCATCCGTCAACCTGTTAGCCCTGTTCGCAAAGTCAAGAGGTGATTCTGAAAACTTATGCGAGACCGGGAGCAGGATGAATTTGTAGTCATGTCCGGGCGCAGGACCGGTTGCGCCTTCAAGTTCTGGCGCAAGTTTATTGAGGATTTTTTTATCAAGGTCTGATAATTGTCTCATGAGGATATTTAAAACACCAGGTTCACATCCGCTTCAAGTATCATATCGGTCAATTCCGGAAGCGTGATCTTTTTTATCCCGTTTATGATCTCAGTATCGGATATGTTGCGTCTGGCAATATCCCTGTCAAGTGCATAGAAGCTCACAAGTTCTATGTTCTTTGTGATTTCAGATTCCACGGTCGGGACATCCTTGAACCATGTTGCCAGATCCCCGTATCCTGTTTTCTGTCCTTTTACTATTGAATGAACGCCGCCGCTTACGAAAATTAAATTTGCTTCATTTCCTGCCGCGACCTGTGAAGCAGCCATCGGGACTGCTGAAAACGCATCTTCTTTTCCATAAGGAGGCTGTGTTACAATTACATTTACTTTCTTGCTCATGTTGATCACCCTATAAGTATTGTCTTATCAGATTCTGCTGTCCATTCGCCAAGGTCATAAAGTCCGCCGATAATGACGCCTTCTGTCTGCTGTTTTGTTACTCCTCTGGCATCTGTACATTTTATGCAGGCAATAGCATCTGCTTTTGGCTGTTTTATCCCTTTTTTGACTATTGTCCCGAAAATTGTCTCTACGGGAGGGAACTCTTTTGGCGCCTGGTCCCTGTGGGCGATTATTGTTGCATCAAGATAGTTAAAGAAGTTAACAGTAATGCCTTTTTCTTTAGTCGCGTGTGCAAGTCTTATCAATGTAAATACTCCTTCATCCCTGTATGGGCCGTTTATTGAAACGATCGTAAGCTGTTTTCCTGTCATTTTATCACCTAAAACCAGACTACCCTGTCATATTCCATTATATAATCAAGAAGCGTGCCGATTTCTTTTATTTCCACGCCGCCAATTAATTTGTTGGTGAGCGATCTTGAAAGTACTGCTTTATCGTCAGCATATATCCTGATGCCCTTCTTTTGGGCTGCTGTGAGTTTATTTCCAAACTCGGACTTTCTTGCAGCGGTTATGCCGTCTTCAATGAGATATAATGAGATATCATTTCCTTTTTCCTTTGCATTCAGCCCGATATCAAGCACAAGATCGGGTGTTTCCGTAGTATACGGGTCTTTTGATAGTACGAGTAACAGGTTTGTCATTTTTTTTCCTCTGTAAGATTCTATGATTGGGGTTAATAATCATTGATTGAGTTTTAAATGTTTCCATTTAGGCAATATTAATAAACTATGCCGACCATTTCGCAGGAAGTATGCCGAGGTAGCCCAGCGGCCTAAGGCGCCGGTTTTGAAAACCGGTTGTGCACCGCACAGCGGGAGTTCAAATCTCCCCCTCGGCGTTTTTGAAGATTTTTTATTTCAACATTCAACAATTTAGTTTGAATGGAACACGGATGTTACGGTGGGAGTGCCAGATTTGATCACGAATAATGCTGGTAGTTCAAGAAAACTTTCTGCTGTTGCTTCTGATCATTCAAACCCATACCTTTTGGTCTAAAACCAACGATAAAATTAAGAATGGAAATGGAAAATCATATTTTAAAAATTGAGGACAAACAAAATCGAAAGTTTTAATACTCATTGATATGATAAATTATATATTACGTGTGATGGGAAAAACCTAATTGTAGAATAAATTTAAATATAATCATATACGTTATCATAATTAGTATAATTAAATATTAGCAAAATAGATATATACGAGTTCGTATACAAAAAGAAAAAAATGGTGTTGAATGATAAAAACGAACAATAAGTTATTGGTGGTATAACATGATATTCCCAGACGATATAATAAGAGTCATTTTAAAAGAAATGGATTTTGAAAGGGAAGCAATGAAGTTTGATGATGAAATTTTTCAAAGAACTCTATACGATTTCTCAAAAAGAAACGCTAGCTTATTTAATAATTTTATTTTCTCCACTTCTGGAACGTTTCCATATTCAGATTTAGTGGAAAGAGTTTTGACAAGAGCTAAAATTTCAAGAGTTTTAAAAACCATGAATCCTGATTTCGAGTTTCTGCAATTGGCAGCAGGAACTGGCGAATATGTGGATGAAAAAATTAAGCCTAAATTTAGCACTCCTGATTATGAGATGCTGAAAGAAATCTGAAATGAACTAAATACAAAATTTAGGGCAATGTCTACTTTAAATGATTAGTCCTGCTTGAAATGAATTTAGAAACTGACATTAATAAATTCATGGATGAAAATTATGTAGAACTTAAGTTATCTAATGTTAGAGAAAATAAAGTCATCCATATGGCAAACCTTGGGACTCATCATTTTTCTAATCATGAAATGGCAATTATTGACACACCAGTTGTTCAAAGGCTTAAATACATTACACAGCTAGGACAAGTTTATAATGTATTCCCTACTGCCAGGCATTCAAGATTTGAGCATACTCTGGGTGTTGCAATCTCGGTAAATAAAATGTGGAATTTCCTCTCTGAAAACGGGTCACTTTCATTTCTAAGAGACGTTCGTAATAAGGCTAAAATTCTGTCCGATTTGAGAATATGTGCCATACTTCATGATATTGGACATTGTCCTTTTTCCCATGTATCAGAAATAGTTCTAAGGGATTTTACGCCGATAGAAGACGAAACGCGTAAACTGGGTGGCAAACCACATGAAATAATTGGGCATTATATGTTAAAAAGCGACGTTTTCAAGGCTTTTTTTGAGAATCTATATAAACATTATAAAATTTATGTGAATCCTGAAGAAATATCGAATTACTTACTTGGAAAAGTGAACAACCCAGATGAGAACCAGTATATTGCCGATTTAATAAATGGTCAAATTGATTCTGATAAGTTAGATTATATTATAAGAGATAGCGACTTTAGCGGGGTACAATTAGCACTAGGTATAGACCGTCTTTTATTATCATTATGTACGGATAAAATTCCAACTTCTGATGGTAGAAGCAAACATAGAATGCTTATAGTCAATGAAAAGGGGATAATGCCTCTTGAACAATTAGTATTAGCAAAAATAATGTTATATTCTTCAATATACCATCATCAAAAAGTCAGAGCGATTGACCACATGATTATATCTATTTTGAGAATGATATATCAGGATAAAACTGAAATCAATGGAATTCCAGTACAATCTCCAATTGATCTTTTAAGACTTGATGAACTTGACCTATTAAAGCTATCATCAGATAATTCCAAAATAAATAGCCTTTGCAAACAATTAAAAAATCGACAAACTTTTAAAAGATGCCTTGTAATATCCCCAAGAACATTAGAGCCAGACAAATATCAAAACCAATTTGATAGTTTCTTAAGTTATGCTGAATCCCCTAAAATGATAAGAGAACTAAATAAAGAGTTAGCAGAACGAATTGGCAACGAATGTACTGAGTTTGATGTGGCAATAGACTTGCCTGAAACACCCAGATTAGGTGAAACACAACAAAAAATTATTAAAATGGGCAATGATTTAGTGCCTCTAACAGATATTTTCCCATACTCAGGGTGGTTGCAGTCATATATGTCAAATAAATGGAAAGGACACATCTTTGCGAGTGACGATTATAGAAAAAAAGCATCTGTGGAAGGCAAAGCCATGTTAGAAGAGAAATTTGAATTTAAATTTAATGAAAATGCCATTACAGATGCAAAAATCTTACCTTTGTACAAAAGCCAGAGAACAATACCTGATTTTTTATAAATATCATACATGGATATTGGCATCAGCATCACCTTGAAGCATTCGTATTTCTTTGGGATGAAAGCGTTCTTGGGCTAAATATATGGTCGAAATTAATGAATTTTATGTTCGTATATGAACGTTTTAACACTATGGATGAGTGTCCATTGATTACGTTTTTTGTATAGACTGGTCTTTTGTCAGTATTTTCTATAATCCTGTCGAATCAACGCATCAACCTGTAATTCCGGTTAATGCCTGTTCATAAACCGTAAGGTCATGGGCGCTATGGAGAATGAACCGCACTTCTTTAATACAAGAGAATTCTTCCAGGAATCCAATGACCGCATTGACGGCCACCACGCTTGCTTTTTCAACAGGATACCCATAAGCGCCTGTGCTTATTGAAGGAAAAGATATTGTTTTGATCCCGTTTTCAATCGCAATCTTAAGACTGTTCTTATATGCATCTGCAAGGAGCTGCGGTTCTTTATTATTTCCGCCATGCCAGACAGGGCCCACAGTATGTATCACTTTTTTTGCTTTCAGTTCCCCGCCTGTTGTGATCACTGCCTGTCCCGCTGGCAATCCATCGGGATAACTCTTTCGTATTATTTTGCATTCTTTCAAAATATCAGGCCCGCCCTTCCTGTGTATGGCGCCGTCCACTCCACCGCCGCCCATAAGACCCGGATTCGCGGCATTGACAATAGCACCGGTTTCCTGTTCTGTGATATCCCCGCATATGAGGATCAGTCTGGTGTTTCCGATATTCGTTTGCATGGGAAAACAATCCTTTCTATATCGCTTCTTTTCCTCTTTCTCCAGTCCTTACCCGGATTATTTCTTCTATTGGCAGGATAAAGATTTTACCATCACCAATATTACCCGTCCTTCCGGATTCACAGATTATTTCTATGACCTTTTCGACATCAGCATCATCCACAACAAGCTCGATCTTTGTCTTGGCAAGCATATCCACCCTGTATTCCTGAGTACGGTATTGCAATACAACCCCTTTTTGCCGCCCGCGCCCTTTTACTTCGTATGTGGTCAGACCGATAAAACCAGCGATAGCAAGCGCTTTCTTGATTTCTCCAAGCTTTTCTGATCTGATTATTGCTTCAATTTTTTTCATGAGATCACCAGCCTATTTCGCATAAGTTATCCTGCTTTTTAAACATATGCCTTCTCTCCATGCTGTGTTATATCAAGGCCTTCTATCTCTTCATCATCGCGGACACGAAGACCCATGGTCGCATTAAGTATCTTCAATATAATAACTGTCATCACAAATGAATAAACGGCAGTCACGACGACTGCGATAAATTGGGACATGATTAAACCGGAACTACCAAAAACCAGGCCATTTGTCCCGGCAGAATTAATCGCAACCGATGCGAAAATCCCGGTAGCAAGGACTCCCCATGCGCTTCCCACGCCATGGCAGGCGAATACATCAAGTGAGTCGTCGATGTTGGTTTTGTGGTTCTTTATATGCATTGCAAAATAGCATAAGATCCCGGCTGCGCCTCCTATGATTATTGCGGCAAGCGGTCCTACGTATCCTGATGCAGGTGTAATTGCGGCAAGACCTGCGACTCCACCTGTGACAATTCCAAGGGCATTGGGTTTTCCGCCATGCTTCCAGCTTACTGCCATCCAGGTGAGCGCTCCTGCAGCTGCGGATGTATTTGTCACGATGAAAGCATTTGCGGCAAGGCTTCCAGCAGAAAGTGCGCTTCCCGCGTTGAATCCGAACCAGCCGAACCACAGGAGGATACCGCCCAGTATTGTCATCGGGACATTATGCGGCGCCATGTTATCGCTCTTAAAACCAATGCGTTTCCCGATGATGATCGCTGCTGCAAGCGCTGATAACCCGGCGCTTATATGTACAACGAGGCCGCCTGCAAAATCAAGGGCGCCAAGTTCCCGCAGCAAGCCTCCGGTTCCCCAGACCCAGTGCGCTATCGGGTCATATACAATTGTAGTCCAGATTAGAGTGAAAACAATGAATGTGCTGAATTTCATCCTGTCTGCAAAAGCGCCAGTGATGAGGACCGGGGTTATGATTGCGAACATCGCCTGGTATATCATGAATACGGATGCTGGTATTGTAGGGGCGTAATCAGGATTTGGAGCGGCCCCAACGCCGTTTAGTCCGATCCACTGGAGTCCGCCGATCAGGCCATGCCCGCCAGCATCATGACCAAATGCAAGACTGTACCCCAAAAGTATCCACTGGATGCTGATAAGTGCAAGAACGATGAAGCTTTGCGTGATAATTGAAAGTACATTCTTTTTTCGTACCATACCGCCATAAAAAAGACCAACGGCAGGGGTCATGAGCATGACAAGTGCGGCTGATATGAGTACCCAGACGGTATCTGCGCCGTTGATGGCGCTGTCAATCGATTCTTCGGCGAGGGCGGGTATCGAAAATAGCAGTACGAGGATGATGAACACAATGAGCTGTTTTATCATATATTGAACCTCAAGTTTTTACAAGGCAAAGGGCAATCCACTGAAGACTTTATAATATATAAAGATAACCCAAACAAGGTGCTGTCAAGTCTTCGGTTGCTAGAAAGAAAGCGCTACTTTAAGAAAGGTAACTATCTATGATTTACATTATATTATAATATTATAGTATAGTTCATAAATTTCTGTAATTTTATGAACAATCAGGGGAGCTGAAAACGCCAGACGGACATTAAAGGAACGCGGATGACGCAGATGACGCGGATGCGCACGGATCTGTGAAAATCCGCGCAATCCGTGGAATCCGTGTTCCAGGTCGCTGCTGTTGCACTTCTTCATATAATGGCGTCTGGATTATTGTACTTTGAATTTGCAGTTATTTTCAAACTATACTATAACAACCGACAACTTGACAGAACCAAATTTAGAAAAGTATTTATACTATAACTAAAATAATATACTGGTGTCTAATATTAGAGATCCAATATGGAATTTATAAAAGAGAGGATATTTTATATTGAAGGGCAAAATTTATATAGAATCGACGCCTGAAAGGGGAGGAAAGACATTATATCATCGTGCTCGATTTATAATATAAAGGAGGTGAGCTTGATAAGATGCCCATAAGAAAAAATACATTGGGTAAAGATTTAGAAGTAGCCTTGCAAGTATTTGACTCAAGGAAAAAAGGAGAAGAAGTATATTTCTCCAAACTAGTCAAAATTCTTGATGGTAGAATCAGCAGAAATAGAATTAGCCAAGCGTTGGATAGACTATTCGATGACGGAATTCTAACCGCTGAATTCAAAAAGATAAACAACAAATGGGCTAGAGTCTACACAGTTGCAGGAGAAGCTGAGGTTCTTCTTGAAGATATTTATAATCAAGTAAGTAAAGATTAAAAGTTATATTTTATATTTAATATTTTATTCTGTATATCTCTTGAGGATATGGGGAAGAGATATTTTTCTCAATAATGTTTGCCTTCTTTTTTACTTTCAACTCATTTTCAAAATATTTCATGAATTCATTTACAAAATCGCCCGTAAGATTTCTAATTAAACAGTTAATGCAAAATAGATCTTTATATTCTTTGCTGATATCATCTGGATTCATATTCATATTTAATTTGTTGAAAATAGTTGGAAGTTTGTCTAAAATACAAATTTCCTTCATTCTAGATTTATCACAAAAATCTTCATCGAACTCGTGAGGTATTAGAGCAGGAGAAACATTTATGTCAGTTGTGCCATAAGGATATATTTCATTCGGTTGATTCATTTTGATGAAGAATCTAACTTTTACCATATCCATTATGATATCTTTGAAATGAGATCCCTTGGTTTTATTATATATCCATGGACATTCAACCGACACTTTATATTCGTTTACTTTATCAACAATTCGCTCAACTTCATAGACATAATTTCTATCATTAGCAAACAAATTCATAAAATCTTCTTTACTAATTAAAGTGTCAATTTTTAATTTTATTAGAGTGTGATCATTTTCTAGTGATCTATTCACATGATCTAAATATCCAACCATAAATTCAGAATAAAATTTTTTATATTCTTCTTCATTATTTATTTTATATTGAAGAAAGGTAACATCTGGGTAATCTCTTTTCAGTGATTCTAATGATTCTTCTTGAGCTATAACCGTTAAAAATAATATCTTTTCATAGGTTGTTCCCTTTATTAAATCTAGAATACTCCGTGCACTGTAACTGTGATGAATTGAATCATCAAAAATTAGTATTCTACGATTTTTAATATTTTCCATATTAAATATGACAGCAGGATCTATAAATGGCACCAATTTTTCGAGTAATGGGAAATGTTCCACTAGGTCATCGAAAATTGCTTTACCTTTCCTTTTCATCTTAATAACTACGTCATATCCTAATAACTCTTGCAAATGATCGGAAATGAAATTCTTAAATTCCATTTCTATTTGTAAAGCATTATTTTCATTTATGTAATTAGTCGCAGCTATATGCTCTAACTTCTCTATATATATTTTATCGCTAACAGCCCCAGCTTCTAATTTATAAAATTGCTCAAATTCTGGGAATAGAAATTTTACTGGATGATCCAGTACACCAGTTTTAATATTATCAACAGATTCAAGTTCCAACAAAGTATTCTTAAAATTGTTAAATGAAATTTTTTTTCCTAGAGAAATGGAATATATAAGATATTGGGAAAAAAAAGCTAAAGGAATCAATATAAGAACATATAGAATATACTTTATACTATATTCATTAAATAATGTATTCAATAAATATAATGTAGTAAAGGAACAGAATAAAAGTATTGTGTAAACTACAACTCTAATAACTATCGTTTTTTTGAATGCATTTTTTCTTAATTTTATTTTAATATCTGTCATATCATCTTTTTATAGTTTTAATTGCTCGTATAAGACTTCTATAGACATATACAAAAAATAAAGCAAAAATAGTCATCTGCGAAGCTATTTCCATCAACATTATTGAATAATTACTCTCAGAAAAAAGATATTTAGTAACGAAGTCTATTAAGAAAAACACAAAGCTAAAGCAAATTATTACGGTTCCTGAAGTGAATAGGTGTAAAATTATTTCATTTATATCCTCCCATGCATGTAATAGGAATTGTTTCATTTAAATCCCCTTTTTTATCAAATTAGATAGATACAATTTTTTGCTATATCAGCCGATAATGTATATATACTCTTCTACCTTTGAATTAATTTTAATGGAGAAATCAAAACTTTGACAAGAGTTTTGAATCTCCAATAAGATTTTTTCCATAATTCCATCAACCAAGTTTTGATAGATATCTGTATCAACCCAAGACTTGACAGAACTCCCAAAAAAATAATTTTTTCAATATTTTATTCATTATTCAGAAATTTCTTAATAACCGATTCAACCTGACATTCAACAGATGCAAGTTCATCTCCGGCATCTATTATTACAAACCTGCCGGGCTCTCTTTCTGCAAGTTTCAGAAAATTTCTCTGGACTGTCTTTAAGAACTCGATCTTTTCAAATTTTGTTTTTTCTCCGCGGACACCGCATCTTGATACAGCAATGGCCGGATCGATAATGAAAAGAATAGTCAGATCAGGAACGACTGTCCAGCCTTTATGGATACCCATAACAAATTCCATCGCATCATCGAAAATATTCGATAGCGTTGCTCCCTGATATGCATATCTGCTGTCAGAATATCGGTCTGATATTACGTTCTTTCCTTCTTCAATAGCAGGTTTTATCACCCTGGCAATGTGTTCGGCATGGTCTGCCACGAACAGGAAAAGCTCCGCAAGAGGATCAGTATCAGATTCAATCGACGTTTTCACTGCCTTTCCAATCCAATTATGAGTTGGTTCACGTGTGAAAATAATTTCAGGAAATTTATTTTGGAGCATCTTAGTGATACTTGATTTTCCTGTTCCGTCAATCCCTTCAAGAGTGATTAGTTTTCCTTTTGATACCATTTACTACCTATATCCTGGTAAATAATGAAAAAGCTTATGCATTCCTCAAATTCATTTATCAATGGAAGAGTGAGAATCATGGATATCAAGACCACAACTCAAACAGAATTGATCGATATAACTGACCGGGTTCGTGCAGCTGTCCGGGAAAGTGGAGTAAAGGATGGTATTTGCGTCATCTCCACGCGCCACAGCACAGGCAGCATAATCATCAACGAGAACGAACGCGGGCTCAGGAATGATATATTGGGTATGTTAGAAAACCTTATTCCGGAAAACAAAAGCTATGCGCACAATCAAATTGATAATAATGCACATGCACATCTGCGCGCCGTGCTTCTGGGAATGAGCGAAACAGTCCCGGTCGAAGACGGGCATCCTGTACTTGGCACATGGCAAAGTATCTTTTTTGTTGAACTTGACGGGCCCCGCAAGCGCACTGTAAATATAAAAATAGTGGAAAGCTAGAACGTTTCCAGCTCTCCCCTGGTAGTCATATCGGTGATCTTTGTAATATCGTTGAGCCATTTTTCAATGATGGCTTCAGACTCAGATTTGATGACTTTCATATTGGCCCCATCCTGCGGTATTACCTGGGCGCTTGCGATCAATGGCTCATCGATCGGATGACCGATCTGGGAAAGTATCCTGATATAAATATCTTCGATACCTGAGACATTTGCTGCAATATCCTTAGCGATCTGGTTAGAAAGAAGGTTGTATAGTTTTCCTACATGGTTTATAGGATTCTTTCCGCTTGTGGCTTCCATGCTCATGGGCCTGTTCGGCGTGATCAGGCCGTTGCACCTGTTGCCGCGCCCGACTGAGCCATCGTCACCCATTTCAGCAGAAGTTCCTGTAACTGTCAGGTAAACCGAGCCTGTTTTTTCATCATCACCCGTATTTATGAAGACTTCTACTTCCCGGTCGGTATATTCTTCAGCAAGATCGCATATTTTGCTGCGAAGTTCTTCTTTTATATTGAAGTAATGTGCCTGGTCATCAACATATTTGCCTATCATGGCACATGCTACTGTCAGGGTTATTTTTTCATTCTTTCTCATACCCATGACCTTGATGTCTGTTCCGATGGCGGGAAGATCCTTCTTGAAGTTCAAGACCATCTGGCGTTCGGTATTGTAAACTATATTCTCCACTTCTGAAAACGGGGCATGGCCAACACCAAAAGATGTATCATTGGCCATTGGCGCTTTTCTGCGATTAAATACACTCTGGAGGTCTGTTGAGCCTGTACCAAGTTTACAGTCTATGATAATATCATGTTCTGAATCAATGTCAGGAAGAGTGGCTTTCAGATAATTCTTTGCAGCTCTTATTGCAGTGGTATCTGAGGCTATTTTTGTATCCTTGAATTCTTTTGTTGCCCTTCCAACAAGTAATACGTAGATAGGTGAGATCAATTCCCCACCCTGATATTCAGGACAGGAACGTCCGGCTACGACTTCTACCTGGTCGGTATTATGATGAAGGATCGTGCCGCATTTTTTGATATATTCATTGCAAAGCGCCCTGCTTACTGATTCTGCAAAACCGTCAGCCATGCTGTCCGGGTGCCCTACACCTTTTCTTTCTACTATTTCAATCTCCTGTTTTTCAATTGGAGTCTGTGTGATTTTTTCCACGCGAATGTTTCTTGCCATTTAATTACCTCAAAAGGTTTTCTTCAAATGATGCTTTTTACCATATAATAACTTTTTGTTTATGTAAATCTATTTATTCATGTTAATTTAATGCTGGATACTAAATTTACAGAAAAATGAAATAAATGAACTCTATACCGGAAACTACACAATCACTTCTTAAAAAACATGGTTATCACCTTGCTGGAACCCATAGCGCTGTGAAAACATGCCTGTGGCTCAACAAAAGTATCCGCAATACGGGGGCATGTTATAAATCAAAGTTCTACGGGATGACATCCCACAGGTGCATACAGATGACTCCCACGCTTGTCTGCAACCACAGGTGCCTTCACTGTTGGCGGGCTGTAGAAGTACCTGTACAGGTACCTCATGTATGGGACACTCCGGAAGAGATCGTTAAAGCGGTCTTTAATGAACACAAACGGCTTATTTCAGGTTATGGCGGTTCGGAATTCATGGATAAAACAAGGTGGAAAGAGGCTTTTTTCCCGAAACATGTGGCAATTTCGTTATCAGGCGAGCCAACAATGTATCCCTACCTTCCTGAATTGATAGAGGAGTTCCATAAAAATGATATGACTACTTTTGTGGTCACAAATGGCACGATCCCTGACATGGTAGAAAAAATAAAACCCACGCAGCTTTATATAAGCCTTAATGCACCGGATGAAAATACGTATGAAAAAGCATGTTCACCAATAGGGGATAGCTGGGAAAACATAAAGCAGTCACTTGAAATCCTGAAACGATCAGGCACAAGAACGGCCATCAGGATAACCCTGACAAAAGGAGTGAATATGGTGGATCCGGAAGGTTACGCGCGCCTTATAGAACTTGCCCGACCTGATTATGTAGAATTGAAAGCATATATGCATCTTGGTTTTTCAAGAAAGCGGCTTTCCCAGGATAATATGCCTTCACATGAGGAGGTTCTTGGTTTTTCAGGACAGGTTGCAGAAGCGCTTGAATATCGTATTGCAGATGATTCAAGTGGAAGCCGCGTAGTGCTGCTGTCGAAGGACGGTGGAAAACACAATATCTAACAAAATGCTTATGTGCTTTATATGCTTATTATCATCAGAATATGACTGAAGGAGAGGCTAAGGTAATTCCGGAAGAAGATATACTGGAAGAACCAATTGAGATCCTGGTAAATCTTGCCAAAAATGGTGAAATCGATCCATGGAATATCAACATCGTTGAACTTACGGACAAATTCTTAAAGCGGGTAGATGAGCTTGAGAAAATGGATCTTCGCGTTTCAGGGCGAACTCTCCTTTACGCTTCGATATTGCTGCGCATGAAATCAAATGCCCTTGTTGAAGTGGAAGAACCTCCGGAGGAGATAGATCTTGAGTCGGATAATTTTGAAATAAGCGATTATCCGGTGCCTTCCATGCCCCTTCGCCGTTATTCAAAAAGACCGGTGACGCTTGAAGAATTATTGACTGAGTTAAAGAAGGCAGAAGCATTTGAAAAAAAGAGGCTTAATCGCGTTGACAATAAAAAGGATGAGATCAGGGCAACTCTTGAGGATGTTCTTTCAGTGGCCCATGATGAAGATATAGAAAGCAGGATTGGGAAGATGAGATTAATATTAAATGAATTATTGGAAAAACAAAAATCTATTAAATTTTCAGATTTGTCCTCTCCACTTGACAGGACGGGAATGTTAATGGCTTATCTTGCGATTTTATTCCTTGCTACGAGAAAGGAAATATGGATCGAACAGGAAGAATTCTTTGGTGAACTTTTCATAAGCAGGGCAGCATCATGAGCGGGGATAAGGAGATATTGGAAGCTGCGCTTTTTGCATCAGGTGAGCCTCTTGATATTGGACAGCTTAAGAACCTGGTGCGGGCAAAAAATGTCAGGGAGCTGCTCCAGCAACTGGCAGATGAATATATAGCGCGCGATAGCGCTATTGAAATAAAGGAAATGGATAGCAGGTTCATAATGCAGGTAAAACCGGAATTTGCCGAAAAGGTTCGGTCAATAGCGCCGAAAGAGCTGCGCTCACCGGTTCTGCGGACACTTGCCATGATAGCATATCATCAGCCCATAACAGTAGCAGAACTTGTTGACAGGAGAGGTCCTGCGACCTATGATCATGTGAGGGAACTTGAAGAAAGCGGTTTTATCTCGGCAGTCCAGCACGGAAGAACGCGGCTTCTTGCGACCACGCAGAGATTTGCAGAGTATTTTAACCTTGAATCCGGCGATCCTGAAGCTATAAAAAGAAAGATCATAGAGCTTGCCAGGGAGCAGAAAATGGGCCTTGACAAGTGGCTCGGAAAGCAGGGGATCGGCGTAAGCCCGATGTATGAATCTTTGATGGAGCTTTGCGGTATAGCAGAATATACTGTGATCAATCCGTATACACCTACGGAAGAGGAGCATGACCGCATACAGGAACTGGGTGTTCTTGTAATTTCAAAAGGATATAAGGAAAGAGTGAGCAAGATCTTTGACGGAAGAATAATTGAGATCCAGGCAACAACTTTTGAAGATATTATCAACTCCATCAATATACTTGCAGAATACGGAAGCAAAAGAAAAGTAAAGGAAAGCATCCAGTACATTTCGGAATTAAAGGATGAGTATATTGATAAAGCCAATTTCATAACCGCAAAGGTCATGCCACAGACAGAAATGATATCGCGGATGATCAATGAAATGGGCCTGGGGATTTCAGCGGATGGCATAAAGATAGCGCCTGATTACGGAACATCGAGTGAAGGGCAGGAGATCGGCACAGGGGCCGATATTCTGATACCCACTCATAAAAATGCAGAAAAGGATGTTGTGAAGAGGATCAGCCAGAAGTATGATGCATTGATCGAGGGGTTGAAAAAGGGAAGAACGTGAATTAGAGTTTTGGGTACTGTCAAGTCTTCAGTTGTTTGAAAGAAAGTACAACTTTAAGAAAGGTAATTACTTATGATTTACTTAATAAAATAATATTAACTACCGACAACTTTACAGCACCGGTCAGAAAAAAGTATATATAGTAATGCTTTATAGTAATACTATCAGAATTTTCTGATATAATGTAAGGTGGAGGTTAATATTAATATGAGTAAGAGATACATATTTGGTATTTTAGTTGCTATCCTTATTGTCGGGGGAGGTATTGTTGGCTTCAACGCAGTAAGTGCAACTTCTGAGGAAACTACAGTGAATCAGATTAATGAAAATTCACAACAAATTGATGACAATGGATTTAGCACAGATAACAGGATTATGAATGTTCCCGGGAAAATGAAAGAAGACCCGGTTCTTGCAAATGCGAACAGAATGCTTATGGAGGGCAGGCAAATCTTTCGCTTTGATACTTTCGGCGACGAGGCATTCTGGGGTGACACTCTTAAAATACACCAGGCCATTGCAGGCGCAGCAAACGGAGGGGTGGGATCGGGCGTCAGCCCGAAGACCGCACTGGCCGTGGGCTTAAAAGTTGATGTGGATGCGCTTCCCAGGAACCTGGTCAAAGACCTTGAAAAAGGAAAGGTAGATCTTGATGATCCGGCTACAACACTTGCTCTGCTTAAACTCAATGCAGTTGTTGGTATTAACGGTTCATTTGATAATAATGGGAAACTGAGCACAGTCGGGATTACATGTGCTGTTTGCCACTCAACAGTTGATGATTCGTTTGCTCCAGGCATCGGGCACAGACTGGACGGCTGGGCAAATCATGACCTCAATGTAGGCGCAATTGTAAATCTGTCTCCTGATCTTACGCCTGTAGCCGATCTTCTGGGCGTTCCCGAACCCACAGTGCGAACAGTGCTTAACAGCTGGGGCCCCGGGAAATTCGATGCCGAACTGTTCCTGGATGGCAAAGCATTTAATCCCCAGCAGGTTACTGATGGCGTTGTAACCGGAAAGAATGTATCCGGCGCCACATTGATCCCGAACGCTTTCGGACTGGCAGGTTTCAACCAGCATACCTGGACAGGCTCATGGGGTTCGGTCCCGTACTGGAACGCCTTCGTCGCCGTTCTCGAAATGCACGGCAAGGGAAGGTTCTATGACCCCAGATTGAATGATGCAGCCAGGTTCCCGATAGCTGCTGCCAATGGCTTTGGAGATATAAGAATTAATCCTGATGACGATCTGGTAACATCCAAACTTCCAGCTCTTCAGTTCTATCAGCTTGCACTACCATCGCCTATGCCAGAGCCTGGTGTAGACTTTGATAAGGAGGCTGCTGAACGCGGAGATGAACTCTTTAGCGGAAAGGCGCAGTGCAACAACTGCCATGTAGAACCGCTCTGGACAGAACCTGGATGGAACTTGCATAAGCCATCTGAAATCGGTATAGACAGTTTCCAGGCAGACCGGGCGCCGGATGGAGTTTACAAGACAATGAACCTTGCGGGTATATTCGTACGTGAGAACGGTTTATTCATGAAGCCGGAGAACAAGGGCCGTTTCTACCATGACGGGCGCTTCAAGACACTGCTGGACGTAGTAGATCATTATAACACCTTCTTTAATCTGAACCTGACAGCTCAGGAGAAGGGAGACGTGGTAGAGTATGTAAAATCACTTTCAGCAGGTACTGTCAGTACACCCAATATTATCAAGAACCCCGGGTTTGAATCCGGTACCGCTTCCTGGACCTTCTATACAAATGGAACCGGGACATTCACTACAGGCCCACCAGCCTCTGAGGGATCTAATTCTGCAAATATTGTTCTGAATAGCGGAGGTACGAATATCCAATTATATCAGAAAGGGATATCACTGGAACCAAACACACGCTATCGGCTGACTTTTTCAGCATATTCGACGTCCGGACATGATCTTAGTGTGAATTTAATTAAGCACGGTTCACCATATACCAACTACGGTTTATCCTACAGGGCAAATCTTGGCACGAGCTGGCAGTCTTTTACGACTGAATTTGATACGACTGGTTTTGCAGGTGCGGTAACCGATGGACGTTTAATGTTCTGGCTTGCACCATTTGCGAAAGCAGGAGACACATACTTCATTGATAATGTGCAGCTGGAGAAGATCTGATAAAAGAAATATACAATATGAATTTACCTCAGGTAAATTCATTCATTTTTTTATTTTGCTGTCCTTTACAGAACCAAGATCTCTAACAACTTTTGGCCCTTCTTTCCTATCTCATTGAGTTTATCCTTTACCTCTGATTTTTTAAGATATATTTCATGTCTTTCACCATATTCATCCTGGGATTTAAGAGACAGTTCCTCACCCGAAGGACTGCGTTTTTTTATCTCTTCTACGGTAGGAGCGAATATTCCCGCGACCTTCTGCATGAGTTCAAAAACGAGTTTCTCCTCAAAAATATCCTTTTCTTCCAGGAAAATGGTCTCTAACTTTTGTTTCTTAAGATAAAGATCATTCGTTTTCTCGGCAATTTTTTCCCCCAGTTCTTGAAGTCTCAACATATTTAATTCATTTTTCAATTCAGGAACAGCATTAATGCTCGTTTCTACCCCATTCTCCTCTGTACAGGACACCTCAACTGAAAATTCTTCTGTTAAAATCATTTTCAATCTGAATTGTTCAGCCCTGATGCCATTTCTTTTCCTGAAAACGACTTCAAGCTCTTTATCAGAAAGAATAAGATCACTGAGAAGAAAATCATCGATGCTCACATTATCCGGAACAAGTTCTTTTTTAAGAAAAGATTTTTTCATCCTGGCAGGGATTTCGATACCTTTTACAAAATCACGGGCTCTTACATGACCTTTCCAGAACTCGGATTCTGATGATGCAATGTAAAAAAGGCAGGAAATCCCACCTTCACAGTTTACCTGTACGTTTGCAGAGTAACCTTTTTCTACAGCTTTGATAGTATATTTTTTGCCTGCTGAAGGTATGGGATCGTAGATAAAGAAGGTCTCCAATAATTTCCTGTTCTCCTCGTTTGCCTCCTCAATCTTTTTTTCAAGTTGCACGATTTCCCTGGATATTTCATCCGAGAACTTTGTCTTGCCTTCTTCTATGAATGTTTTCAAATATTCTTTGCTCTTGTCTGCATATTTAATTATCGTTTCCTGCTCTTTACTTCTGGAAACTGCTCCCTCAATCGCGTTCTCAACTGCAAGGATAAATTTATCCATCTCATCCGTAACAGAATTCTTAAGTCTTCTGCGGTCTATTATCGTTTCTTCGAAATCAAAAACAGCATTTTCAAATTTTATAGTCTTAACACCTGTCTCTACAAAATTGTTCAGCAGTCTCAGGAAATCTATTTGCATCCGGAATTCAGTCGAATCCCCATAAAGAAATCTCATTAAAGCACCTCTATTATCTCAACATTTATATCCATTTCTTTTATATCCATTTCTTTTTCCTAAAATAAACCAGCATTGAAATTCCTACACAGATCATTACAGCCCAGATAGCAGGATAACCCCAGCGCCACCTGAGTTCAGGCATAAATTCAAAATTCATCCCATAAACACCAGCTATAAAAGTAAGAGGAATAAATATTGTTGCAATAATCGTCAAAACCTTCATTATTTCATTCATTTTATTGCTGATGCTTGAAAGATAAACATCAAGCATACCAGATAGCACATCCCTGTAGGTCTCTACCGTATCAATTACCTGGATCGTATGGTCATAAACATCCTTAAGATATATCCGCGTGGGTTCCCGGATCAACAAAGAATCGGATCTTTCAAGGGCGCTGAGAACATCTCTTAAAGGCCACACCGACTTTCGCAATGAGATCATCTTTCTTTTTAAAGAATGAATTCCATGTAATGTTGCCGGTTTTGGATCGGTTATCATTGTTTCTTCAACATCTTCGATATTCTCTCCCATTTTTTCAAGAATTGAAAAATAGCTGTCAACTATGAAATCCATCAGGCTATAAGAAAGATAATCCGGCCCCATCTTCCTGGTACGGCCTTTACCAGTCCTGATCCTTTCTCTTACAGGATCGAAAATATCTCCTTCTTTTTCCTGGAACGAAATTACAAAATTGTGCCCAAAAATTATACTGATCTGCTCTGAGGTTATTTCATTTGTTTTATCATCATAATAAAGCATTTTCAGGACAATGTAGATGTGGGTTTCAAAATCCTCGATTTTGGGGCGCTGCTCTGTATTCAGGATGTCTTCGAGAAGAAGAGGATGGAAGTCAAATTTTTTTCCGATCTTTTCTATTATATCAACCTGGTGCAGGCCATCAATATTTATCCATGTGGTCGTTGGCTTATCTTTGAAGGGAAAACACTCCTCAATCGTCTTAGCCTCTTTTTCCTCAAATTGATTTTCGTCATAATCAAGGATCCTGATCCTTACTCGTTCAGCTTTTCTCTCCCCGATATGGATCAGTGACCCTGGTGGAAGACCGGTTTTTATTGACCTTTTTTTCTTATGCATTTTTAATCGTCCTCGAAAATAAATAACTCCTCAATTTTCGATTTCAGCGCCCTGGCAACATCATGTGCGAGCTTAAGCGATGGATTGTACTTTCCCTGCTCAAGAAAAACAATGGTCTCGCGCCTGACCCCAACTTTTTCTGCAAGCTTTTCTTGGGTCAGGTCGTATTTCGCTCGAAACTCCTTGATGCGGGTTTTCATTAGATATCCTCTTTTTTCTCAAAGTACCAGTTAAGCGCGCTGAAAGTGAATACCATAAAGAAAAAGACAATGCTTAAAGCGCCCCGAATATCCAGCCTTATGTTAAACCTGTCCGCAAACATCAATACCGTTGTCAGAATTAACGTGGCAAACCAGGAGCCAGCCAGTGCGCGATACATTACTTTTCTTGTTCTTTCATCCTGCTCTATTCCCTCGCCATACTTGAAATGCTTGTACAGGCTTGCGAATAGCATTGATAGCCCAATTGCGAATGTGCCTGACAATAGACCAGAGCTTAAGCTGCCCGGATAATTGCTCAATATCATCCCCAGAGCAAGAAAGCCCACAGCAACTGCAATTCTTATTTTATTTTCTTTTTTCATAATACCATCTTTGTTGCGTAGTTCTAACTTAATATTGTATATTTATAACATTTACTTAAATCTTTCTATTGCTAATGCGATCATCCCTTTTTTGTAACAGCTCATGTACACAAATTATTTATCTTTTAATACTGTGTCCCCTGTAATGGGAATTAAAGAAAGCGCAATAAAGCAATTCGGGAAACAGGCCCAAGCTTACTCAAAAGGCAATATTTTTGTGGATGGTTTCCATCTTTCAAAAATAGTTGAAATAACAGGAGTTAAAGAGAATCAAAGAGTTCTGGATGTAGCCACAGGTTCAGGATTTCTTGCGCTTGAATTTGCAAAAAAAACAAAATATGTTACAGGTTGTGACATCACACTCAATATGCTGCTTCATGCAAGGGAAAAGCAGAAAAATTCAGGACTCGATAATATTGATTTCCTTCTTTGCGATGTAGAATCATTGCCTTTTCCGGATGGTGCATTCGGTATCGTTTCATGCAGGTTCGCGTTCCATCATTTTCCTGATCCAAAAAAAGCTTTACTTGAAATGAGGCGCGTGGCAAGGCAGACCATAGTGCTCGTGGATGGTGTCTCATCAGAAGACACTGAAAAAAGTAAATTCCATAATGAAATTGAAAAGATGCGTGACCCGTCACATGTTCGTATTAATGCATTGAGCGAAATAAAAAATATGTTTGAGGATATTGGGGCAGTGATCAAAGATATATCATACTGGGAAATTCCCCAGGATTTCGATGAGTGGATAAAACGCGCGGGAACTGATGAAGAAACAATCATAAAAATCAGGCGTCTGATAACTGGAAGTGTTGCCAATGACAGTACTGGCCTTCAAGTAAAAATTGAAGATGAGAAAATAGGATTTACATATGATACTATCATTTTGATAGCAGATGCTATTTCTTTTTCTTCATAGATTTTTTTAGTGACTTAAGACAAAGTTCCATACCTTTTATTGCATTGGTGCTTTGCGGATTTAATTCATAAGCCAATTGAAAAGCCTTTAAAGCGTCTCCGGGATTTCCCTTTTTATAAAGAATATTGCCTTTATTTATTAAAAAGACATGGTCATCTGGAGTTATTTCAAGAGCTTTTTCATAACAGGCCAGAGCTTCATCAATTTTATCCAGCTTTGCAAGAGCAAGTCCTTTATTATTCCATGCAATACTATTTTGCGCATCTATCCTGATTGATATGTCAAAATAATCAATGGCCTGGATGTATTTTCGCTTTGAGAAATACGAATTTCCCTTGATAAGGTAATCCTTTGATTCTTCAGGGATTTCATGCACTTCAATTTTGGGTTCAATTGTAGTTTCGAAAGAGTTACCAATAAAAGGTTCGGATAATGGTTTAGCAGGATCTTTAACCTTTATTGCAATCACATGTTCTGATTCCTTTACTTGTTCAGCTTGATTTTCAATAATAGTCTCGGATAAAGGTTTAACCTGCTCTTCAGTCATGGAAAATTCAATTTGATCGGGTTCAATATCCGTGTAAACCTGCATTTCTTCAAGCGTTTTCTCTTCTTTGGGTATGGATGAAGCTATCTTTTGTAAATCTATTTGAACACTGTCCTGTCCCATTTTTGTGATGGCCAGCCCCTTATTACTCCATATTTTCTCAACTTTCGGGTTAATTTCAAGAGCTTTATCGTAAGATTCTATAGCTTCGGATAAACGATTGAGTTTAACAAGAGTCAATCCCCTGTTATTCCATACTGTCTCATCTCTGGAATTTGCCTCTACCGATCGGTCATAAGCATGAAGCGCCCCTTCAAAGTCCCCGCTTTCAAATAATATATCACCTTTGATGCACCATGCGCCGGCATCCAGGGGATTCTTTTCAAGTAACTTATCATAACATTCTATAGCTTCTTTTGTCCGTCCGAGATGGGCAAGTGCGATACCCTTGTTGTATATCACTTCTTCATCATCCGGTTTAAGGTCAATTGCTTTATCATAACACGTCACAGCGTCTTCATATTTAGCAATTCTTGCCAGGGCAAGACCCTTATTGTTCCATACATCAGCCATTACCGGATTTATTTCAAGCGCTTTATCATAACACTGGATGGCTTCTGAATACATCCCGGTTTCCACAAGCGTATTGCCTTTGTTGATCCAGATAAAAGCATCAGTGTATGCTTTATCCTCAGATATTTCTAGTACCATATATCAGTCTCTTATATATATTGAGTTAATTAATATTGCTTATCCTATTTAATGTTTGTTTACTCGGAGCAAAAATTTATCCGCAAAAGAGATATATTAACACAGAATTTAAAAGGCTGGGCACTAAATGGAAATATTCTCAATTATCCTGACTATCGTAGGTCTCATTATATTTGAGACCATAAGCAGTATCGATAATGCTGTAATTAACGCTGAAGTTCTTTCAACAATGTCACAGCGGGCCAGGAAATGGTTCTTATTCTATGGATTAATTTTTGCGGTTTTTGTTATCAGGGGAATGCTTCCATGGATTATAGTATGGGCGACAAATCCATCACTCGGACCTGTCGGTGCGCTTACGGCTACCTTTAGTAATGATCCGGCAATCGCAAAGGTGATAGATGAATCATCACCTTTTCTGCTGGTTGGAGGAGGGATTTTCCTCATTTTCCTGTTTTTTCACTGGCTGTTTATTGAAGCTAAGAACTACGGCCTTCGCGGCGAGCGATTCTTCCATAAACATGGGGTCTGGTTCTATGCTATAGTATCTATAATTCTCACAATTGTAGTCTGGTTCGCATTAAAGAAGAACCCGTTCATGGCCATGGGAGCAGTCGTCGGATCAACCGCGTTTTTCATTACACATGGATTTAAACAGAACGCAGAGCTGCATGAAAAAGAACTGATCGGCGGCAGCAGCATGAGCGATTGGAGTAAGATATTGTATCTTGAGGTGATAGACGCAACGTTCTCAATTGATGGTGTCGTGGGAGCATTTGCTTTCACATTATCGGTTCCACTTATCCTTATCGGGAACGGGATCGGGGCTTTTGTAGTCCGTGAGTTAACTGTCAGCAATATTGACAGGGTCAAAAGATATATTTACCTGAAAAACGGTGCCATGTACTCGATATTTTTCCTCGGGATCATAATGGTGCTTGACAGTTTCGGATATCATATTAAAGAATGGGTATCGCCGGTGATCACAATAAGTGTGATAGGTTATTTCTTCTATAAATCCAGAAAGTGCTTATAAATCATGATGAGAATATAAGTTTAAAAGATGAAAACTATCCTTTTTGATCCTTTCTGCGGCGCTTCAGGTGATATGACAATAGCTGCTCTTATCGATCTTGGAGCAGATGCAGGGAAAATCAAAACAGCAATGGAGCTTGCCGCCAATGTTGAAGTCAAAATATCCAGATCGAACAAGAAAGGGATTTCTGCCTGCTCGGTTGACGTTTCAACTAAAAAAGAAGGAAGCATTGCATTATCGGAAATCATTGCCAGAATAAAAGCCCTGGATCTTCCTTCTATTGTTATCACTGATGCAATCGCGGTATTTAATATCCTTGGAAAAGCTGAAGCAAAGATACATGGAACAACTCTTGAAAAACTGCATTTCCATGAACTGGGACAGGAAGACGCGATTGCGGATATTATAGGGGCATGTACTGCATTCAATGACCTGGGACTAAAGGATTATCGGATTTACTGCACACCTGTATCCGTTGGAATGGGATTTATTGAGTTCTCACATGGGAAATTTCCCGTACCTGCGCCTGCAGCGCTTGAGATTTTAAAGGAATATTCCCTGCCCTGGCAGATGGGGCCGGTTGACGGGGAATTGATGACTCCAACCGGGGCCGCGCTTCTTGCCCATTTTGTAAATGAGAAGGGAATAATTCCAGTAATAAAAGTGCACAAAATAAGCTATGGGGCAGGAAGCAAAAACCTTTCTGTCCCCAACGTGTTGCGAATTATAAAAGGCGAGATAGATGATGCGCTTATTACGGATATGATCGAAATGCTTGAGACAAATGTGGATGATGTCACAGGCCAGGTGCTGGGGCACTTGATAGAAGAATTATTGACAGCAGGAGCAAGAGATGTCTCTATTATTCCCGCAACCATGAAAAAAGGGCGAAGCGGCCATATTATCCAGGTGATCTCAAAACCTGAGGATTCACCGGGCCTTGCAAGGAAGATAATCGAAGAAACGGGTTCTCTTGGCGTAAGGATAATACCAATAAAACACAGGTTGATCGCGCAAAGAGAAATGGATAAAGTTTCGATTATTCTAAATGGCAAAGAGTTTGAAATCTCAGTGAAAATCGCCAGGGATCTGAGGGGTGTTTTGCTAAATATATCCGCAGAATTTGAAGAGTGCAAGAGGGTTTCAAAGGAGTCAGGTATCCCCGTAAGGGATATTATCCGGCTCACTGAGGAAAACGCAAGGAAGAATTTTTCCGCTGTGAGCGCTTAATATCCATCCTGTATATCCAGTTATGACTCTTATAATTCCTCAATAATTGATTTGCAGTGTTGATCTCATTTTCTGTTAGTATTCCCGGATATGTTCCTATGCCAAACGCGGTTTCAAAACCCTCCCTCAACGCTTTTTTCACACCATCGATATCCATTATTCCCATTTCCTTCAGGGTTATCATCCCTTCCCGCGCAGTATTTACAGGATAAAGATTTTTGGTGGGATTTTTAAGTGCACTGTCCATAAGCCCGAAATCAAAATCCATAAGGAGGCTTCCATTGACCAGCACTGCTCCATCAAGACGTCCCTGTGCGTTTCCTGAAATCTTTCGGCCTTTTGAATAAACAGCATTTCGTGCAGGTTCAATTTCACCTCCAGCGCCAAGTGTTATTAAAGCGTTCACCACCCCTCCAAGTACTTTTTCATAAGCAGCCTGGATATCAGGAGGTATGATGCCGCCCTCTTTACCAATACAAGAGAAAAGTATCTGGTCCTCATCACAAAACCCGCATCCTCCTCCCAGGATCCTTCGTACTATCCCGATATTGTTATCTATGCAATAATCAATATTAATTTCATCCTCTACACATTGGTGATAACCAAGATATATTACCGGTGATCTCACGCGCCAGAAAAAGATAGTGTCCGGAGAAAGGTCAGGACCAACATGTTTTGCAATAGATTCAAATAGCGCTGCGCTTTTGAAACCATCAATTTTATCAAGATCAATAAAACGCCATTTGTCTTTCAATTTTTCCTTCCTGAAATTATGAAAAACCCGTTCTTACTTCTGAACCATTTCAACTGTGTCAAAAAAGACCTAAAATAGCCAATATCAGTATGAGGATATGACCCTATATACGAGATATTGTTCTTATTGAACCACTGGATCACTTCAATGACCGAATGATAACTTTCGTAAGGATTAGCGTATTTATCAGCCGCATAAGCCTGTTCATGAATATTTTTGAATTTTCTCCCATATATTGACCTCTCAACAAACGACATCCTCCGGTCAATATCTTCTCCTGCGTTCAGTTTTATCCACATCCTTTTTGCCCTGTGAAGAAAACGCCCGTACCTGTTATATAATCCGATAGTTATTGTTCCTCCGGGTTTACATAGATCAGCAAGCACTCTGAATCGCCCGTAAGGATCATTTGTATGATGCAGCACCCCCATGCAGAAGATATGATCAAACCTATTTTGGGTCTTAAAATCCTTGATATCACATCTATTGAAATCTACCTCCAGATTGAAATCCTGTGCAAGTTTTTTTCCCTTTGCAAGTGAGGAACAACTCAGATCTATTGAGGTCACTTTTGCCCCGCGATATGCAAAGTAACAGGACTTTTCTCCAGTACCGCAGCCAGCATCAAGGATTTCTTTTCCTGATAATGAGGCTGGATCTAATCCTGCTGAAGAAAGGATTTTTGACATCACGTTGGCATGGAGTTTTTTTACAAGGTCGTTTTCATTGCGAATTGGAAGAGAGGGGTAGGGGTATTTCTCATACAATGAATTTACAGAGCATGCGATCTTGTCCATCAAATCCAATGTTAGAATAAGAGGATTTATAGTTTGGCTCAATGGTTCAATAAAACACAATAAAAAAAAGTGAAGGGATAAATCCCTTCGGATTTTAAATTTACTTTCTCTGTCTCAATACGAGGAATGCTACTGCGAGCAAGCCTGCGATTGCGAATACTAACTCAAAGCCCGGCTCTTTTGGAGTTGTTGTGATTGGTTTGGCAGTCTGTGCTGCTCCTGTGGTTTCGACTGGTCTGGGTGTTGTCGGAACTACTGTTTGGGTTTGGGTCGCACCAGATGTGGCCTTAACAGTTCCTCTTGGAGTTATTACTGCCGTACCTGTTGTAGTTGGTGTTACATTTCCGATCACGTAGTCAACTGCTGGATAGAATCTCAAGATCTTGTTATCTGCTATCTTGAATTTCATATTTCCCATCAGAGTTGTTGCCGAATTCTGGGAAAGACTTACCGTGTTCTTATTATTCATTGAAATACCGTTGGTAGTGGCTTGCGTAACTTCAAATGCCCCGAAAGTATCTGAGCCTGAAATTTCTTTTGCACTACTCTCGTCAACAAGCCATGCATACTTGAACTGTACCATGTCTGAAGTTGCTCCTGAGAATATT
>CABMCA010000035.1 GCA_902384525.1 uncultured archaeon | reverse complement strand
TTGGTCTTTGCCTTAAAAAATAGTTAACTTTTCGATAATTGTCGTTTATGGAGATAGATTTGTTATCAGGTTGTTCTCTTTTCCGTCGATAGAATCGGCAAATCACTGGATTTTAGGATTGTGCCTATTCGCATTAACTATTTATTGGAAAATTGTGATTTATCAATTATGCAAGAGCTTTCAAAAAAGAAATTTGAAGAGGAATACTCACTCTGGATAAGCTCTGCTGCTAAGGATATTGCCTTTTCGCTGAACCGATTAAAGCCATCTGATCTAAAAACAATTATCGCCCGCAACGAGCAATATATGGAAAAACCGGAATCTGTTTTTGGTACATCTGGCCTTGATAAGGTTAAAAAGTTAACTCCGGAAAATATATTATTCCTTTCAACGGATGCGATCGTCTTCTCGCAGAGTATCTTTGCTCCATTTCCCGGTGTTTTTGATTATGCTGTCGCCCTCAACAGGCGTTATTATATTGAAAGTTCATGGTATTCAATAATTACGCTTAATACAAAATATATAGAGGAAGCCAGTGAGACTATCTTAAAATATGCGATCTTCCATGAACTTTTGCAAAAAGAAATATATGAGGAAAATATGAGGAATGGGATACGTAAATTCAGTCCCGGGGAAAAGCGAAAGATCAGTAATGATACATTGAATAAAGCGATTGAAAGCTCAGGGATCACCCCTGATGAGATTATGATGGAAAAGGAACTGATGCTGAAAATATCCTCAAACTCTCCCCTTATCCCGAAACCATTTGCTGAAACAGCGCTTTTCCATTATGTTGTAAAGAATCTTGAGGAATTAAAGGATTTTCGCGAAAAGAGCAGTACTGAAAAAGAAGATACCATAGGAAAGAAGTTGAATGCTGATTTTAAGGAATGGCTTGACTTTTCAACTGATACCTACAGGAAATTCCTGAGGGAAGTCAAGAAAGAATTGAACTATATGGATTACGGGTACGTATGAAGATAATAATACTGGCTGACACTCATATAAATATAAAATCAGGCTCTATCACCGAAGCGCTCCCTGAAGGGCTTGTTAAATTGATCAAAGAAGCTGATATGGTAATTCATGCGGGGGATTTTGTCACCAAAAAGTTCTATGATGAACTTTCAGGTATCTGCAATCTTTGCGCTGTTCATGGGAACATGGATGAGATGAGTTTAAAGAAATCGCTTCCTGAACGAAAAATTGTCAAGGCCGAAAGCACAAAAATAGGGATAATACATGAAGCTGCGCTTTCGATACATGATACAACAGGGGCCAGGTACATGGCAAAAGAAATGGGTGTGGATGTGCTTGTATTCGGACATCTTCATAAACCTGTTATCGATACAAGTGATGTCCTTCTTCTGTGCCCGGGAAGTCCGACAGCACCGAGGCTATCAGAACCAAGCGCTATAGAGTTAAATATCGATATCGGTAATATTTCAGGAAAAGTTATTACACTTGAAGGAACGCGGTGCGAAGCGCTTGAGAGTGTGAGAGTTTTTCAAACTGACAATAATATGAAAAAATGAAACTGGCTTCTGTCGAAACTCAGCCAGGCTCGACCCGGTTACACTATTTTACTTATACCTATACTATATTCCCTATTCAGGGATAGGTCTTCGTCCCTGTATGATTCTAATCAGCACTACTATAATAGCAAGGACCAGCAATATATGAATTAAATTGCCGAGTGTGCCGACTGCAAATCCTAACAACCATAGGACCAATAGAATCACAACTATTGTAGTTAATATATCCATATTTTTTTAACCTCCCAATATAAGATATAGTAACATTCATATATAAATTTTATTGGCCCTGAATGAACAATCATATAAATCAAAACACCTTATTTTAATAAAATAAACATCAATATGAATTCCCGATATTGAAGGAATCCATATTGGTAACTTAACTTTAATTGTAAAGTTATTACATCATATAGCTTTCAGGTCCGGGCATGGGAGGCATTTCACTCTTCTTTTCCGGAATTTCGGCTACAAGTGCTTCCGTTGTCAGCATCAAACCTGCAATGCTTGCAGCGTTCTGAAGCGCTGTTCGCACTACCTTTACAGGGTCGATGATGCCGGCTTCGATCATATCCTTATAAGCATCTGTCTTTGCATCATAGCCCATATTAAGATTTGATTCAGCCTTTAGCTTCTCAATAACAACCGAGCCCTCACGGCCTGCATTTGCAGCTATCTGTTTTAGCGGCTCTTCGATTGCTTTCCTGATAATATCCACACCGATCTTTTGATCTCCTTCAAGATTAAGACTATCAAGCTCCGCCGCTGCTCTTAATAATGCTATCCCGCCGCCTGCCACAACGCCTTCCTCTATAGCGGCTTTTGTTGCGTTCAGGGCATCATCGATGCGCATTTTCTTTTCCTTGAGTTCGGTTTCAGTAGCTGCACCAACATTGATCACGGCTACTCCACCTGATAACTTGCCAAGGCGCCTCCTGAGGTCGTTCTTCTTATAATCCGATTCCTCAAGCTTTATGCGTCCTTCGATAATGGATATGCGCCTGTCTATATCTACTTTCTTTCCTTCGCCTTCTATTATGATCGTCTTTTCCTTTGTCACTCTTATCTTCTTAGCACTTCCAAGGTCAGAGAGTTTTACGTTCTCAAGCTTCATCCCGAGTTCTTCGCTGATGACTTTTCCTCCTGTCAGGGCAGCAACATCCTCAAGTATTTCCTTTCGCTCATCGCCAAAACCAGGCGCCTTTATCGCGCATATCTTCAGTGTCCCGCGGATGATATTAAGAACGATCGTAGCAAGAGCTTCGCCTTCCAGGTCCTCGGCAATGATCAAGAGCGGTTTATTCTCCTTCACCACTGCCTCAAGAATCGGGAGGAATTCCTTCATTGAGCTTATTTTCTTATCAAACAGGAGGATCATGGGGTTTTCAAGAAGCGCTTCCATTCCTTCCTTGTCAGTTACCATGTATGGAGACATATAACCCTTATCAAGCTGCATCCCTTCAACGACTTCAAGCGATGTCTCCATTGATTTTGCTTCTTCAACTGTTATAACACCGTTAGCTCCAACTTTTTCCATTGCATCAGATATAAGGTTCCCTATTTCTTCATCGTTGTTGGCTGAAATGATCCCGACCTGCGTGATCTTTTCTTTTGTCCTAACCTCTTCGCTCATGCCTTTTATGGTCTTGACAACCAGTTCAGCAGCACGGTCTATGCCGCGCTTTATCTCGATTGGATTTGCTCCTACCGTGATGTTCTTCATGCCGTGATGAAGGATGGATTGGGCAAGAAGCGTTGCAGTTGTTGTGCCGTCTCCTGCCACATCCTGGGTCTTTGTAGCAACTTCCTTTACAAGTTTAGCTCCCATATCCTCATAAGGGTCTTTAAGGTCGATCTCTTTGGCGATCGTTACACCATCATTGGTAATGACAGGGCTTCCATAGCTTTTTGAGAGTACCACATATCTACCCTTTGGTCCGAGTGTTATTTTTACCGTATTGGCAAGCTGGTCCACACCTCTTAAAAGCGCATGCCTTGCTTCATCATTGAAGATCAATTGTTTTGCCATGTTTTAAGCCTCGATCTTTGCAATTACATCCTTTGATTCAAGAATGAGTAATTTTTCCCCGTCCATTTCCAGTTCTTCGGAACTGTAACCCGAATATAATATTACGTCACCCTTCTTTACAGGGAATTCTTTCTCTTCCACAGTGCCCACTTCAACCACAATTCCCTGCTTTTTCTTTTCCTTTGCGCTGTCGGGAATATATATTCCGCCTTTAGTTCTTTCTTCTTCCTTTACAGGTTTAATTAAAACCCTTTTACCTATTGGTTTTATTTTCATATTTAGTAACCTCCATTGAATTCACTATCTGTACAAATCAATAACGATACAAATCCGGATTTGTAAGGAGTTTTTCATTGTTTGCGGTTCTATATAAATTTTGCTATGCTAATTCTGAAATAGTTAATTTTAAAATGTATTGGTTTAGATATAGAGAACCATATGAAAGCTTTAATTCTTGCCGCTGGAGAGGGATTAAGATGCCGTCCTCTCACCTTGACCCGGTCAAAGGTCATGCTCCCGGTCGCAAACAGACCTATCCTTGAATATATTATCAGGGCGCTTGCACAAAACGACCTGAAAGAAATAATCCTGGTCGTGGGATATAAAAAAGAGCGTATAATGGATTATTTCAGAAATGGCCTGGATTTCGGGGTAAACATCAGTTATATTGAACAGGATGCCCAGCTTGGCACAGCTCATGCGATCAAGCTTGCAGAGTCAATGGTCAATGAAAAGTTCCTTGTCCTGAATGGTGATAACCTTATAGATGCAGGAACGATCTGCGACCTGATAAAAGGGGCATCCGGTGATGTAACACTTCTTACCGCAATGCATCAACAGACAACAGGATATGGTGTGATCTTACTTGACAAAGGAAAGGTTTCACGAATTATAGAAAAGCCCCGTGATAAAATAAGTCACCTTATTAATACGGGTATATACATGTTTTCATCTTCGATATTCGATGAAATAGATAAAACCCCGATCTCAGATACCGGGGAATATGCAATAACAGATACGATCCAGAGAATTATTGACAAAGGCGGTAATGTCACAAATATAACCACAAAAGGCACATGGATCGATGCTGTACATTCATGGGATCTATTGAAAGCAAACTCCATATTCCTTGGAAAAATTGAAGAAGTGAAAGCAGCCGGATCGATCGAGAAAGGTGCGGTAATAATCGGTGATGTAGCTATCGGGGATAATTCAGTTATCAGGTCCGGTTCTTATATTGTGGGTCCGGTCATTATTGGAAAGAATTGTAATATCGGTCCAAATACTACTATTCTACCTTCAACGGCTGTAGGTGATAATTGTTCGATAAGTTCATTCACAGAGATTGAAAATAGTATTATCATGAAAGATGTGCGTATCGGGGCCGGTTCATATATCTCAAATTCCATTATTGGGAGCAATAATATTATCGGCCCTCATTTTGTTTCCGAAGTGGGAAAAGATCTGAAAATAGAAATGAAGGGTATACTTCATAGCGCGGATGAACTGGGAACTGTTATTGGGGACAATAACATCATCGGGCCATCAGTACTTGTCAGGGCTGGAAAAATGATCGCAACAGGCTGTGCTGTTGATCCTGGAGTCAGGGTTACAAAAGACCTGTCTCCGAACTCGACTGTTCTGTGAGGCAATAAAAATGTGCGGTATAGTAGGATATGTTGGAACAAGGCAGGCAACTCCCATACTTATAGATGCATTAAAAAGGCTTGAGTACAGGGGATATGATTCTGCAGGCCTTGCAATATTAACAGATAACGGGATATCGGTATGTAAAACAGAAGGTAAAATAGCTGACCTTGAAACAAAACTTCCTGAGATGAAAGGAACATGCGGCATCGGGCACACCCGCTGGGCAACACAGGGTGCGCCAACCACAATCAATGCGCATCCCCATGTTTCAGGAAATATCGCAGTCGTCCACAATGGAATTATTGAGAACTACCAGGAACTGTATGACTGGTTAAAGGCCGAGGGATACGAATTTGTGTCAGAAACAGATACCGAGGTTCTCGCGCATCTTGCTCATAAGTTCTATAAAGGAGACCTTATAAAGGCTGTCATTGAAGGCCTGAAGAAAGTAAAAGGCTCATACGCCGCTGCCTACTTATGCAGCGATTCAAAGACAGTGGTTGCGGCAAGAAAAGAAAGCCCTCTTGTTGCCGGTGTAGGAAAAGGTGAAAATTTTATTGCTTCGGATGTGACCGCATTATTGAAGAATACAAGAGATGTGGTCTATATGCAGGATTTTGAGATCGTGCAGTTGACCGGGGAAGGTATGCAATTCTTTGATTTCGATGGAAACCTGATTCAAAAGAAAACTGAAACCATAGAATGGAACATAGAAGCAGCCGAGAAATCGGGATACCCGCATTTCATGTTAAAAGAGATACACGAACAGGTTACATCGGTCCACGATACACTTTTGGGCAGGATATCAGAACTGAGCGGTGACGTAATTCTCGGCGAGGTCACTCTTTCCATTGATGAGATAAAGGATCTTGAAAGGATAGTGATAATCGCATGCGGCACATCATATAATGCAGGGCTTCTTGGAAGATATCTTTTTGAATCACTGGCGGGAATACATACGGATGTGGAAATAAGCTCGGAATTCAGGTATGCAAATCCCGTGCTTTCAGGATCCACGCTTGTAATAGCCATATCGCAGTCAGGGGAGACCGCAGATACAATAGCAGCAACAAGAGAAGCAAAGACCTACGGGTGCCATACTCTGGCAATAACGAATGTGGTAGGCACAACACTTTCCCGGGAAGTCGAAAATATTGTTTATACAAGAGCTGGCCCTGAAATAGGAGTTGCAGCCACAAAGACTTTTACTTCCCAGCTAATTGCCCTGTATCTACTTTCTATCTATTTTGCACGAAAGAGGAAAAAAATGGATGTTGACAGGTCAAAACGCCTTCTTGTTTCAATGAAACAGCTTCCTGGTATGATCCAGCAGATCCTGAATAACAAGGAATTCATACAGAAACAGGCCAAACGGTTCTCAAATGCAAGGGATTATTTCTTTTTAGGAAGATCCCTTAATTTCCCGATAGCCTTAGAAGGCGCACTTAAGCTCAAGGAGATATCCTATATCCATGCCGAAGGATACGCGGCCGGTGAATTGAAACATGGGCCTCTGGCTCTTATTTCAAAGGATACCCCGGTAGTGGCGCTTGCCACAAGATCATCCACGTACGATAAAATAGTGAACAACATCAAAGAAGTGAAAGCGCGAAGCGCCCAGGTCATTGCAATAGCATGCGCGGATGATAATGAAATAGATAAGTATGTGGATGTGGTCATAAAAATTCCGATAGCAGATGAACTGCTTTACCCGGTACTCACATCTGTCGTAGTACAACTTCTTGCATATAACAGCGCCGATGTACTGGGTTGCCCCATCGATAAACCCAGGAACCTTGCAAAAAGCGTAACGGTGGAGTAATTATGGCATTATTTGGTTCATCAGGGATAAGAGGTCTTGCGAATAAGGAAATTACCCCGGGGCTTGCACTCTCTGTCGGGCTTGCTGTGGGGTCGCTTCATGGATCGGCTGTAATAGCGCGTGACCCCAGGACCTCAGGAGAAATGATCGAACATGCTGTAATCTCAGGGCTTCTGTCAGCCGGATGCAGTGTAACGCGAATCGGAATGGTACCCACGCCAACTCTTGCATATGCTGCAAGAAATTTTAGCTGTGGCATTATGATAACAGCATCGCATAATCCTTCGCAGTACTGCGGCATAAAAGTCTGGAACAGGGATGGTATTGCATTTGATTCCAGGCAGCAGGATGAAATTGAATCGATTATAAAGGATAGGACATGGAAGACCGCAGAATGGCAAAATATCGGAAATGTTTATCAGGCTGACGCTATTGAAGACCATGCAAGAATGATACTCAGTAAGGTAGGGCGCACTTCCTTGAAAGTGGTTGTTGACTGCGGATGCGGCGCAGCTTCCGTAATAACACCTTATGTTCTGCGGCGTATGGGCTGCACCGTTATAACTCTTAATTCCCAGCCTGATGGATTCTTCCCCGCAAGAGATCCCGAACCGGTCGAGAAGAATCTTGAATTGTTGAAAAAGGCCACTCTTTCATTTGGCGCTGATCTTGGCATAGCGCACGATGGCGATGCTGACCGGATGATGGCTGTTGACGGGAAAGGCAGGTACATAGAAGGGGATAAGCTTCTTGCATTTTTCGGTATCCGTGAAACAAAACACAGTATTGTTGTGCCTGTTGACACCTCAATTATGGTCGATGATGTCCTCAAAGGCCGGAAAATATATCGAACGCGTGTTGGCGATGTGTATATTGCGGAAGAATTGAAAAAGAGAAATGCCGAATTTGGTGGCGAGCCATCAGGCAGCTGGATATTCCCCGGCATCTCTTTGTGCCCGGATGGTATCCTGGCAGCAGCAAGACTCGTTGAGATCGTGCAGAATGAAGGGAGACTTGATGCTCTGATAGATGAACTTCCAACATATCCAATAATACGGGGAGCTGTCCTGTGCAGTAATGAAAATAAAGCAGCAGCAATGAAAAAGATCGCATAGTCTTTAAGGAAAATAGGAGAAGTCACAGATATAGATGGAATAAGGGTTGATACTGATAATGGGTGGATACTTGTGCGCCCAAGCGGAACTGAGCCCAAGATAAGAATAACAGCAGAAGCGAGAAAGGGTGTAGAAGAATTGTTTAAAAAAGCCGAACATATGGTTCAGGAGTCACTTTGAAGGCTGTAATTCTTGCGGCTGGCCAGGGAACCAGAATGGCGCCGCTTACCCGAAATATTCCCAAAGTAATGTTACCAATAGCGAACAAACCACTCCTTTTACATGTGATCCAATCGGCGCGTGATGCCGGGATCAGGGAATTTGTACTTGTTGTAGGGTATGGCGCA
>CABMCA010000034.1 GCA_902384525.1 uncultured archaeon | reverse complement strand
TCTTCTTTGAACAGTTTGAACCTGTTCTTTGAATCAAAAAGAACACGATAGTATTCATTAGTAGCTGGTAATGATATTATATCGAAAAGACCAACCATGTATTTATAGTCTGTTCTTATCACACCATCTATGCAAATGTTCTTTTCATTAATTATCCTTTTAGCTTCCCTGGCATTGTTTGCGATCTTAAGGATGTCACGTACGACCACAAGTAGTGGAATACCGGTTTCCGTTGAGTGGGCTCCAGGATTAGCTCCAACTACCCAGTGATGTGTTTTTCTGGTAATAGGCCATGATATGGGCGCTGCTACTCTTTTCTGATGTGTTGCCATTTAATCACCCAGGCGTTTTTCATCTTTTGTTTCTAATTTCGTTATTATTACGTTGGAAGGTTGTACCGGTCTTGGCACTTCTGTGCCATCGGATTTTGTAACACTTACACCATCAACGGTAATTGTCATACTTGCAAGATTAACTACTGCTACTTTTCCTTCTGTACCTTTATGGTCTCCGCGCATTACTTTGACAGTATCTCCTGCACGGATAGGAATGCTTTTGATGTTATGTTTTTCCCGAAGTTCAGGACTTAACATCGCACCCATGAATTTATGCCTGATATGGAGAGGCGCCTGATACCTGGATTTTCTTTGTTTTCTTGGTTGTGTTGAGACCATTTTTCTCACCTAAACTATTATCGAAGCTGCGGATGAAATTTTAGAATACCGTTCCGCTGCTTCCCTGGCTACAGGTCCTTTTATTTCCGTACCCTTGGGCACGCCTTCATCATCTACGATCACTACTGCATTATCTTCAAAAGAAACCCTCATTCCATCGGGGCGCCTGAATTCTTTTTTCTGGCGTATTATAACAGCTTTGAACATCTGTTTCCTTGTTTCCGGGGTTCCTTTTTTGACACTTACTATAAGAGTATCTCCTACACCACCGCGAGGCATTCTGTTCCTGACACCGCGATATTTCAATACAGATATGACTTCTACAATTCGCGCACCTGTATTATCAGCAACTTCCATTCGTGCTGCTGTATTTATTGAGCGGGGTATTTTTGCCTTCATCCCTCTCATTTTAGCACCTCTATTATTACATAGGATTTTGTCTTACTCAAGGGGCGGCATTCAGCAATCGTTACTTTTGCCCCTTCTTCTGCATTCATGCAAGGAGGGTTATGAGCATGTACTTTGGTTTTTCTTTTCTCGTATCGCTCATATTTTGTGTTCTTTTTCACATATGTTCTCTGCACGACCACTGTTTTATCCATTTTATCGCTTACGACTACTCCACTTAAAACCTGCCCTCTGACCGGCAGGCTTCCATGAAATGGACAATTCGGGTCTATGCATTCTTTTGTTGGCGGTTGAACATCCAACCCAATATCACGTGTCATTATTATACCTCTTTTATTTCCTGAATTTCTTCTTGAATTTTGTCTGGATTCTGTTTTCGGGTTGCGAGAGCAATAATCTTCCGTCAACTTTTAGTGTTAAAGGCAAGTAACGTTTGCCATCAACCGACGGAATTGTGAATCTAAAAGATGAACAGGATTTTGGAATGTTTTTTTCCCGGACATCAGTTTCTATGGTCAATAAATTCTTTGTTTCATTTATTATTCTTCCCTCAATTCCGATGAGGGACATGTTCGTGCTGTCCACTACCTGTGTATCAAGACCTATGAGTTCATGGTGTATGATATTGTGTGGTGTCAGCTTCATTATTTATTTATCTCCGTCTGAATCGTTCTGATCCTTGCTATTGTTCTTTTTATTTCTTTCATTTTTCCCGGACTTTCAGGTGCGCCGCCCGCTGAAGCAATGGCGCGTTCCCTGATCAGTTCCATTAATATTTTATCCAGTTCCTCTTGCCTCTCATCATTGTTCATTTTCCGTATTTCATCACTTCTCAATATTGCCATGACTACTCCTCCATTTTATGAGTGCGTGATGCAGGATGCCAATAATCGTATTGTGCATGTTTATGTTCTAAGACATCGCCATGCATCCTTTCCTCGATATTACCAGTATGGATCTCTTCAGGAACTGTTTCCTTTATTGTTTCAGGTGCTGGTTTGGTTTCCTCAGATTTGGTTACTTCTGGTTTGGTTACCTCCGGTTTTGTTTTAACAGGAACATGCGCAGCCTTTACAAGTTCTTTAATACCTTCCGGTTTCTTTCCCGCAACTGCAGCTTCCTGCGGAACTGTGATCTCTGATGTCTTAAACCTGCCCGGAAGTTTAACGCTTGGCCGGATTAATCGTACACGGCATCCGATAACTCCAAGTTTCTTTATCGCAATGGCAAAGCCTTTATCAACCAGTTCCATTGCAGGGTTACCTGCATGGAGCATATTACCTGCTACGAATTTTTCAGTCCTCTTCCTGGGGCCTGTCAATTTGCCGGCAATATCAATTTCGCATCCGAGCGCTCCTGATTCCATTATTCTTCTTAGCATGTTATGGCCGGCCTTTCGGAAGTACAGTCCGCGTTCGATTGCTCCGGCTAATCTTGATGCCATCATCTGGGCATTAAGTTCTGGGATTTTTACTTCCTGGACATCTATTTGCGGATTATCAACACGGAAAACCGTTTCAAGGTCATGTGTCAACTTGTGGATCGTCCGTCCGCCTTTTCCGATTATCATTCCAGGCTTTTCAGCAAAAATTGTCACCTGGGTACCCATTGGGGTCCTGTTGATATTCATGCCTCCATAACCTGCTCTTTCCAATTGTTTTGAAAAGTATTCTGCCATCTGGGTTTTATCAAACCCGTTCTTTACGAATTTTTTTTCAACGCCCATTATTGCACCTCTGCTATCATTTCTACTGTAACTGTTTCCTGTTTCTTGGGCGTTGCTCTTCCCTGTGCTCTGGGGAACTGACCCATATAAGTATGGCCCTTCTTTGTTTCTACATGAATAATCCTCATGGATTCCGGATCAAGGCCTTTGTATGTGGCATTACTTTGTGCATTTTTTATAATACTTAAGAATTCCTTGGCTGCTTTCTGCGGGTATCTGCCACTACACATTCCTTTCCTGTGGGGAATATTCCGTGTGAATCTTTTATAAGGCACAGCCTGTTTCAATGCAGCTACATTTTCAAGATATTTCTGCGCATTATCGAGTTTCATGCCTTTGATGGCTGTTGCGATCTCATGTGCCTGTTTTCTTGAAATATGAAGTTCCTTTCCCATGGCCTTAGATGTTTTTTCAGGCGCGGATTCAATAGAGAAATTTAATTTCATGTAAATCACTTCAATGGAACGAATTTGCTTGATTTTGTTGCACCGATACCTGCTGCGCCGTGAGAAACTTTCTTTCGTGTAAGCACAAATTCACCGAAATAATGACCCATCATCTCAGGAATAATATCGATCGGCACGAATTCTTTACCGCTATGGATAGCTATTTTCAAACCTACCATTTCCGGAAGGACTATCATGTCTCTTAAGTGCGTCCTGATATTCTGGTCCTTTATTTTGACTTTATGCAGTAATTTTTTATGATCCTCTGAAAATCCGCGCTGTATAGTGCGGCGCTGTCTTGAGGGAACAAGCAGTGCGAACTCATCATAACTTAACTTTTTGAGATCCTCTACGGATTTTCCTCTGAATGTGAATTCACCCTTTCTCTTTGGTATTTTTGATGATTCTTTTCTCGCCATTTAACTCACCTCTTTCCTGTCCTTCTTGCGGCAATAGAGCCGACTTTTCTTCCGGGCGGCGTGCCCCTTGCTACGGTCTTTGGTCTTCCAGGGTGCTGGCGTCCTCCGCCTCCGAACGGATGGTCAACAACATTCATTGCTACGCCTCTGCTTCTTGGCCATTTGCGTGCCCTTACTTTCATCCTGTAGAATTTCTTTCCTGCCTTGACGAAAGGCTTCTCGGTACGTCCGCTTCCTGCGACGACCCCGATGGTTGCCCTGCATTTGGGATTAAGCCATTTCATCTCTCCACTTGGCAATTGCACTACGGTCTTGCCCACATCATGCGCAACAAGGATTCCGTACATGCCTGAGGCGCGGGCAAATTTCCCACCATCGCCAGGCTGTGACTCTACATTGCAGATTGGTACACCTTCAGGAATTTCTGCCAGTACCAGGGTATTTCCCGGTTCCACCGGGGCTGAAATGCCGCACTGTATCATCTGGTTGATTTCTATGCCTTCAGGGATAAGCATCAAGCGTTCCTGCCCGTTATCGAATGATATGCGGGCAATAGGAGCCGAACGTGCAGTATCGTGTATTATTTCAAGCACTTTTCCAGTTATAATTCCTTCTTCCACTTTCAAATGCATAAGATTCGCTTTGAATTTATGAGAAGGTGCTTTATATGTAGGAGAACCTTTTCCCCTACTTTGACCCATTACTCTATGTCCCATTTTCTCACCTTAGAATATTCCTAGCCTTGAAGCAAGTTCTGTCGCAGTGTTTGGGTCTGCGAAACTCACAATGGCTTTCTTTTTTCCTTTCGAGGTCATCATCATATTGACGCTTGCCACTTTTACTTTAAAAAGTGTCTCAATCTCTCTTTTCACATTGGTTCTACTGTCATTGATATCAACGATGAACTGGAGAACATTGTTATTTTCAGCCATCAGCGTTGCTTTTTCTGTGACATAAGGATGCTGTATCATTGCATTTTCTCCTCGAGTTTTGATATTGCTGACTCGGTATATATTGTCAGGCGTCCTGCATGCGTTCCAGGAGCCAGTAATTCTGCATTGAGCTGATCATAATTTACTACATCAACACCTGCAAGATTGCGTGCAGCCTTGACTACACCTTTGTCTTGCGCGGTGACGATCAGAATGCTTTTTGGCTGTTTATATCGCCTGCCCCGGAGCTTGCCTTTGCCTGCCCGGACTCTTGTATGTTTTGCTCTTATGATATCATCGTACAATTTGGCTGCCTCAAGGAATGATTTAACATCTTTTGTTCTTGTCAGGGAGCTAAGTTCAT